>JAFZAE010000114.1 GCA_017548385.1 Prevotella sp. | reverse complement strand
TTGAGTTCTTGCCTGTGCCTGCCGACCATACTGCCGACCAACTGATGTTGGCCAAATGGGTCATCCGCAATTTAGCCTTCCGAATGGGACTGAACGTAACTTTCGCGCCCAAGATTACCACAGGAAAAGCCGGTTCAGGACTGCATATCCATATGCGCATCGTGAAAGATGGCAAGAACATGATGCTGGAGAATGGCGTGCTTTCCGACAATGCCCGTCGTATGATTGCCGGCATGATGGAACTGGCACCGAGCATCACGGCGTTTGGCAACAAAAATCCGATGTCATATTTCCGTCTCGTACCGCATCAGGAGGCTCCCACCAATGTTTGTTGGGGCGACAGAAACCGCTCCGTGCTTGTGCGTGTGCCACTGGGATGGACGGCCGATGTGGATATGTCGGCGATTGCCAACCCGGGTGCAGAACCTCACAACAGCGACACATCGATGAAGCAGACGGTGGAAATGCGGTCACCCGACGGGTCGGCTGACCTCTACCAACTTATCGCAGGCCTCTGCGTGGCTTGTCGCCATGGCTTTGAGATGGACAACGCCCTCGATGTGGCAGAGCGCACCTACGTCAATGTGAATATCCACGACGAGGCATACCGCAGCAAATTGGAACAACTCGAACAATTGCCCGACAGTTGTGCAGCCTCTGCCGACTGCTTAGAGCGCCAACGTGCCGTCTATGAGGAGCGGGGCGTCTTCAGTGCCGCCATGATTGACAGCATTATCGCTAACCTCCGTTCCTACAACGACCGCACCTTGCGCGCTGAAATCGCCCACAATCCCGAGGAAATCAAACAACTTGTCGAGCAATATTTCCATTGTGGATAATGAGAGGTTAGAGGTTGGGAGTTTAACTCTAGTAGGGATGCGATGCATCGCGTCCGCGAAAAGAATTGGCTAATCCTCGTCAATAATGTAGAATCCCGCCTCGGATGGATGGTCGAGAACCATGCTCTTAGGATTCTCTTTGGTCAGCAACCATGTTATCCAGATGTCGCCGCCGGCTGCGGCAATGAAGAATATGCCCCAGGCTAGCATGGGCAGACTGCCGATAAAGAGGGCTGTGATGGCAGGAATGACACCCAGGATGATGCAGGGCATCATGGCTCCCATCATATAGCCGTGGATGTGCATTGGCTCGTCGCAGTGGCAATAGGGAGTCAGCAACTTCCATATCACGCCGAAGCTGATGCTCTTCCATCCATTCTTGGCATAGCATGTCCACGTCAGGCCGTGGATCAGTTCATGAACAACAATGCCCACGATGACAAGGAGAAACGTGATGCCCCAGTCACCAAAACCTCCTATGAGTTCGTCCATCGGCTTCTTGTCGTTCCATATCCAGAAGAACGGCACGAGAAATATGATGGCTGTCACGACCATGATTACTATGGCAAATATATTCGCCTTTACAATATCTATGACCACCTTACGGCCTTTTACTTCATTATCTTCCATATTATATTATTCAAGTTTCTCTACGCTCAACTTGTTAGGTTGTGAGGTTTTATGGTTATGAGGTTATAAGGTGAAATTACTTTTTTCCATCATTTACCGTTCATATCTCACCTAAAAACCTGCAAGCGAAGCGACCTAACTACCTCAAAACCTGACGAAACTGGAGAGCATTTTATGTTAACAACCAAGGAAAATCATCTTTTTAACACAACTTTAACGTTGTAAAGTATTTTCTTCCGGTTGAGATCACTCCTATCCTACTTTTTTGAGTTTTCTTTCTTCTTCGTATGTGCCATTGTACATGGTCTTGTTGACCGCCAATGCCGTGATGATGTGTATGAGTTTGTTTTTGACGTTGTTCATAGCCACTTCATGATGTTTGCCTTTTGCCATCAACTTTTCGTAATACGCCCTTATTCTGGGCTCCCACCTGATAGCACTTTTTGCTGCCTCGGTGATGAGTTCCTTAAGTTTCCTGGAGGCGCATTTGCTGGTCTTGGTCTTGCCTTTCACGCTTGTCCCCGACTCCTTTCCGAAGACAGCCACGCCCCAGTAGGTGGCAATCTTTCTGGGATTGTTTCCGAACCACTTGAAGTTGTTCGTATAGACGATGAATGCGACACCGTTGATGAGTGATACGCCCTTGATGGAGGTGATACAGTCATAAGTCGTTTTGATTTCCTCGTTGTCCTCGATAAGTTCTCGCATTTTCTCCTCACAGTGCTTTATCTCCTCCCTTAGATCTTTCACGATTCTGTCTCCACTGCGCCTGATGAAGCTGCTGTCAAGTGCATCGGAAAACTCCTTCATGAGGTTGTTACGCTGCTCTGTGGCTTTACGCAGGCCGACGAGGTGGTCCCGGTACAGTAACAACTCTCGCAGTGCGGAGACATCCTTGTCCAGAGGCTCATAGAGGATGGCCTTGTCCCAATGGCGGAATGCGTATTCTGCTATCCTGCAGGAATCCGCCTTGTCGCTCTTGCCACGGACGATGCCCATGGAATTCCTTATGCGAAGCCCGCTGTCAATCCAGATGAAAAGGCCTCGCTCACGCAAGTACTCACTCATTCGGATTGAATACTTGCCTGTGTCCTCACCACAGAAGATGGCATTGTCCATGTCTACCTTACGCCCCGTTACCTTCTTGACCCAGGAAAGGCCTTTGTGGTAGCCGCTGCGTTGGTTCTTGAACTGTTCATGCGGTGCTTTTGCCAGGGCATCCGCATCCATCTTGCCATTTGTCTTTTTCATGTCTAACACCGTCATGTCAAACGTTTCTTTTGAGAAATCAATCCCAATTGCAATTTTTTCCATAATCCTTCGTTTTTAATAACAAAGGAGAGATTAACCGGAAGTTGCGAGACACAGCAACTCTACATAGCCTCTAAGGCTAACCATTTTATTTGGTCTTTGCAGCTTTGACAGGGGGCATCTACGCAAGAAGGTCTCCAACGACCAGAAAGTTGAATTGCCTTAATCCCTGTCAGGTTAATCTTCTCCTTCTTACAACAAAGGTGGGAAGATTAATCAGATTAAGCAAATATTTTCATAATGTTTTGCTTATGCGTGGCTTTGCCACGCAATCTTGCTGCAAACGTAGAGAAAGTTGAGTTACTTCATTGTTTTTGCAATTATATCGTGTTTGGACCCATGATAGATCCTTCTCGTGGTTCCTCCGTATCATCAAAGTCAGAAGCGTATTCCTTGGAGTCGCTGATCTCAATGAATTGGAGCGTGGTTTCGTCATATGCCCAATGGTCTTTCTTAAACCACCGGTTCATAAGACGTGTGTATTTCTCCACCATCTCTTTCCAATCTACCCTTGGAACCATTGATTTCAATAGTTTCAGCTCCGTTTCAAAGGAACATTTTCGGGGGTCGTGGATGGCGTTGTACAGGTAGTCCCTGTTCTCCCGGTAATACCATTGGCCATTCTCGGCATGGTCGTAAACATAGCGCCACTTCTTTTCCTCTTCCTTTCGGTCTTCGAGCTCCCACATGATGGATATGTTCCAGCATATCTCCTTACACACCCATATCATTAGTTTTTCTTTATTGGCGAACAGCTCAACTACATGGTCAGCCTCACGTTCGCCTATGCACCAAACTTCCAAAGGGTTGTCTTTCACATAGTAGTATTTCATTACATCGAAAGCTCGTTCCACGATGTCTTGTGGAATCTCATCCGGCAATCTGCTTCGGATCCATTTTTTGTCAAACCAGTTCTTCATAGTTTGCTTGTGCGTCCAGTGTTAGCAGTGTGGAATCTCAGAATAGCATGTCGAATACGCGTTCTATGATGCCGCCCAGCCATTCTGGGAATACCCAGAAGAAGAGGATGATAAAGATGAAGCCAATCCAACCGCAAACATTGGTGAACGTCGGTGACGGCTTTTTGCCAGTGATAATCTCGTATAGCGCAAACACAATAGCGCCACCGTCGAGGGGATAGATGGGTAGAATGTTTATGATTGCTAATATAAGAGACCATGCAATCAAAGGCCACAAAAAGTTAGTACTTTCACTAGATATATGTGGTAAAATAAAATATAAAATCAAAAATGTGGCGATATTGCACAGTACCCCTGCGGCTGAGATAAGCAGACGTTGCCATGCTGGCTTGTCGTCGATATAAGGCGAGGCGGCAGATGTCATATCCCTTCCCAAATGTCCCGCATCTATACCATTCACATCGTTTCCTCCGTCTGATTTCCGTGATTTGAACACCGTGACACCACCCAGGGGAAGAACACCTAAGCTCCACGTGATATTTCGCCATGAACTGCCTCCTGGTTTTTATTTGGGCTTGTAGCTTATAAACGAGAGGAAAAACACTTGCATCTCCTGGATATAGCATCCAAAAGATTTACCGGCAATCACATGGCCCATTTCGTGAATGATAACAACGACGGCTAAATAGAGATAAATCGTCCAGTCTTTGGTGAAAAAATCACTACCATTCGACAACCCGATAAAAATAGCCACACCCAAAAGAAGGTTAACCCATTTGAAGGTAAACCCTTCTTGTGGCTTTTTATCGTCATTGTTGAAGGGCGATGTTGGTGTTGGTTCCATATATCTGTCCGACATTTGTTCATCCCTTTCTTCCGTAGGAAAAGGATAGTTTTCTGATGGAAGATTGTTTATTTCATTCTCGTTCATCCTATAATCCGCTATTATTGGTTGGTGTATAAGTTGTTGAAAAACAATATGTTGTATTGTGCTTATTTAATGTATTGGCTCCCACTTGCACTATGTTCATGTAAAAAAGTAAAGCAAAGCTGACATTGTGAGCACAAATATAGATAAAAATACTGAGAAAAACACTTCTCCCAGTGTTTTTTCGTGATAAAGCATAAATATCAACGGATACGATGACAAAATCTTCCTTGACATTCTTTTTTATACCTATATAAAATCCCTCCAATTCCTGGCTTTGTAGTAATTTCGCAGAGACTTTCAGCACCTACAGATTGAATTGTGCCAGATAATTCTGAGTTCCTACTTATTAATACTTCAAATATGCAAAAACAACAATTTGGAAACAATCCAGAAAATGGAAATCGTGTGAATCAACATGAAGAGGGTGAACAGTACCTAAAAAATGACGGAGAAGTATATGTCGTTGTCTATGGTACTGAATGCCGTGTTTGTGAACTTGTTTGGGAATCCTTCGTAGGAGAAATTCCTGAAGGTTATAAGGTTACTCACATAGACGGAAACAAATTGAGCAATAGGCTCGATAATCTTAAATTGGAGAGATTATAATACCTCTCCAATTCTTCTTGTACACTTTTGGATTACCATATACACTTCTCAATAAAAGTGCTGCGAAATATAGGTTATACTTTAAAAAGTAAAATAAAAACAAAAAGATTATGAAAAAGAATTTACTATCCAGATTAGATCGTGCAATCACATGCTTAAATGAATATGATTCCGACAGAATTTTTAATCAAAATTTGGGAGAAGTAAAAACGTATGCACGATTGATTTATGAACATCACTGTGAACACCGGGTATTGAGAGAAATCATTGATATTATAAAAGAAGCTTTTTCAAAAACCAAGCATTCCAAGAAAGAAAAGAAACAAATCATAAACAAACTACGTTCCATCCAAGAAGAACATATCTCTTGGCTGATACACGAGGAGGATGTCAAGGTCTCCGGTGAATTGACACTCTCTGTCGGACCTACTATCGCCCCATATATCCTTCCAAAGTTCATCAAGCATTATGTGGAGGACTATCCTGCAGTCAAACTAAGCGTTAAGGAATTGAAGGATGATGCTATGCTCAGTGAATTGCTTTTGGGATACCTTGACGCTGGTATCGCCATCAGTGGTAACACGCGTCAGGGTGTGTTGGAAATTCCGCTCTATACAGAGAAATTCATGGTCTATTTGGCGGAGAATTGTTGGCGAAAACTTCCCGTCTTCAAGCCTGAGAACTTGGAGCATGAGAAAATGTGGGTGATGAAGGAGGCGCAGTGCCTTCGTGAAAGCGCTTTCAGTTTCTGCAAGGCGATAAACATCTATGAGGCTGGCAGTATCGAGACGCTGATCCGCATCGTCGATGAGAATGGTGGCTTCACCATCATTCCTGAAATGCATTTGCCTTTGCTTACCGACAAACAACGTGAGAATGTTCGCCGCATAGAGGGAGACTATTTGTCCCAGCGCCGCGTTTCACTCTATATCCGTGAGGATTATATCCGTCAGAGCCCCCGTCAAACCATGTGCAAGCTCAATACAATTAGCAAGACTCTCCTTCGCTTTATGCTAGAGGGAATGATGGAGAAGCGCATCGTGGATTACGGAATCTGGTTGTGAGTGAAACTAACACGTCAGATGTTATAGGTCACCCTTGAATTTCTTTACAGGATTGCCGCGTTCCAAAGTGTTGTGATTCATCCATACGTCCCTTGTCTGGTGCATCTGCTTCTCCTCTTCAATGACTGATAGTTTCATCATCAGCCGCTCACGTGCCAATTTCTTGTTCTGACTTTGTGAGCGTAGGTCGGAGGCCACCACACTGATTCCCGTGGGGTGGTGCGTAGCCCTTACTGCGGTTTCCACCTTGTTTACGTTCTGACCGCCAGGTCCGGAGGCTCTTGATGTGTCGTATGTGATGTCACGCTCGTTGACCTTGGCTTTCTCCAACGGTTGAAAAGCATGCACCCCCACGAACCAGTTCTTGCGACGGTGCCATCGACGGAATGGGTTCTTTTGCGCCACCCAGAGGATGGAACCCTCCCATTCGCTGGTCAGTTTATCTATATTTTCGCCTGTCACGGCAAGGGTCGCCGAGAACATGCAACCGCCCTGTGGACCGTCCTCATGTTCCACCAACTCTGTTTCAAGACCTAGTTGCTGAGCCTGTGTGATGATTTTCTGCATGATGAGCACCACCACCCGGCAGCACTCTACGGGACCACGTCCTGAAGTGATTTGTATGTACGTCTTTTCCATGTTATTCTTCACTCATTCTAACTATTCTGGGGATAATCGTCCCCTCTATATTCACTAACTCTTTTTGTGCTTCCATCACGCGGTGGATATCTTTGTAGGCCATTGGAGCTTCCTCGGTTGTCCCACCGATGAGTGTGACGTTGCTAGCCGCCAGTTGCTTCTTGAGTGCATGTCGGCTGATACTGTTGCGTGTGTCGAGACGCGACATCGTCCTTCCTGCTCCATGTGAGGCAGAGAAAAGTGACTCTTTGCAACCCTTTCCCGAAACGATGTATCCCGGTGTGGCCATGCTCCCGGGGATAATACCCAGTTCACCATCATGGGCTGGTGTGGCCCCCTTGCGATGAATGATAACGTTGGCTCCGTCATCGAGTGTGGCACGCCAAGCATAGTTGTGATGGTTGCAGACATTGGCAAGCGGCTTCAGACGAAGTGCTCTTATTACATTCTGATGGATATAGTCATGGTTGGCGGCAGAATAGGCTCCGGCAATCTCCATGCATGTCCAATATTGCTGGCCTGCCTCGGTGTCCAGACCTAACCATGCGAAAGGTCCTGCTTGTCGTGGCAGACGGCATGTATCCTTGGCTATCGTTGTGAAATGGTCGGCGATGGCTGATCCCAACCCACGGCTTCCCGAGTGGCTTAGGATGCCAATGTAATGGCCTTCAGAAAGTCCCAGCGCATTGGAGGAGGACAATACCACTTCGCAAATATCCACGAAATGGTTACCTTTGCCGCTACTCCCCAATTGTCGGATGGCTTTTTCACGATGCTTTTTCAGGATGGGTATGTCGCGGAACTCACTCCTGTCAAACAGCGGATGATACATTTTGAAGGGGAGTGTCCCGTCGAGGCCAAAGGCGGTGTTCTCTACCAATGCCTTTACAGCACGGTTGTGATACTTCTTTAGGTAATCTGGTCCAGCGTCGAGGATGGTGAGGCTCATGCGACAAGCAATGTCTTTGCCTATAGCGTATGGGATGACTGCGTTGATGTCGGTAGCCAACACACCGCCGATAGGCAGTCCGTAGCCCGCACATCCGTCTGGCATTAGTGCTCCTGCCACAGTAATAGGCAGGCGCATGGCTGTCTCCATCTGCCGTTTGGAGAGTTTGTCTATCCCTTCTGAGCCATAAATGGAGTAGGGGAGAGACGATTCTTTCAGTTCGTAGGAGATGGAAAGAGATTGGGTCGGAGCCAGTACAGTAGCGAGTTTCCCCCATATCAAATCCTCTTTGAATCGTTCGGGATTTTGGATGATTTCCTCCAATGTGGAGATTATCCGTGCTTGGGTATCGTGTTTGCAGTATTTGGCGATAGTCGCCATGGCAATGCTGCGTGCCATATTGTCGACATAACCCAGCCGGGTCAATGTCTTTGGTTGAATATTGCCCATAAAATAGATGTAGTTTTATATGATTTATAACCGAGCAGGATGTGATTCCTATTGCTAATTTGAAAATGGATGGGAAGTTGAGAAACGGTCACAAAAAACACGCTACAGCTATTGGACTGTAGTTTCCGTTTCTCTGCTGGGTGTTAATCTACTTTATACTCATTCGCTCGACCCTTTCTCCAATGGCAAAAAGGGTTAGACAATATTTAACGGCGCAAAATTAGTAATAAGGAGTGAAATACCCAAATTTATATATGTATATAATTTCAATAACCATATATTGTACCACATTTTTCATTATTCTCTCGCTTGTATCACGATTTAACTTCGTTGAATCGTTTTGGCGCTCAGAAAAATAGAATAAATTCTACTTTTCTCTCGCTTGTATCACGATTTGGGACATCCTCGACCTATCTTTGCGGGGATAAATACAACAATGTATGATAAAAAAATAAACATGAGCAGGTATTGCATGGTTTTTATTTGGCACTCTCACATAAAAGCCTTACCTTTATGGCGAATTAGATAAGTAGGTGTACAAAAAATGTTGACTGAGAAAACAATGGAACGGCTGCGGGTACTCGCAGAGTCGGCGAAATACGATGTGTCGTGTTCGTCGAGTGGCACTGTGCGTAGTGGCCGCAAGGGCATGGTGGGCAACACCGTGGGCGGTGTGGGCATCTGCCACTCGTTTGCCGATGACGGTCGTTGTATCTCGCTTCTGAAGGTAATGCTTACGAACCATTGCATTTACGACTGTGCCTACTGTATCAACCGCCGCTCAAATGACATTAAACGAGCCACGCTCTCCGTGTCGGAATTGGAGGAAATCACGATGGAGTTCTATCGCCGAAACTACATCGAGGGCTTGTTCCTGTCAAGTGGTGTGGTACGCACACCCGACTACACGATGGAACGGCTTGTGGCCATCGTCCGCGACCTACGAACGGTTCATCATTTCAACGGCTACATCCACCTCAAGAGCATCCCTGGTGCTTCACAGGAATTGCTCGCCGAGGCTGGTCGCTGGGCCGACCGTATGAGTGTGAACATCGAAATACCGCGTGAGGAGTCGCTTAAACTGCTTGCACCGGAAAAGGACCACCAGAGCGTATTCCAGCCAATGAAGATTATTCGGCAGGGCATTCTGGAGAACAAGGAGGAGCGCAGAAAGTTTCGCCACGCGCCCCGTTTCGTACCTGCCGGACAATCGACACAGATGATTGTCGGAGCCACCAGCGAGACCGACCGTGACATCCTCCAGATGTCGTCATTACTCTACGGACAGGCACAGATGCGGCGTGTCTATTATTCCGGATACGTTAGCGTGAACACATACGACTCTCGCTTGCCCATCTTGAAACAACCGCCCCTCGTTCGCGAAAACCGGTTATATCAGGCCGACTGGCTGATGCGGTTTTATCACTTTTCCGTGGATGAGATAGTGGATGACCACAACGCCCAACTCGATTTAGAGATAGACCCTAAACTGGCGTGGGCATTGCGACATCCGGAATATTTCCCTGTTGACATCAACACCGCCGACTATAAACAATTGCTGCGTGTGCCTGGCCTGGGCACAAAGTCGGCATGGCTCATCGTGAACGCCCGCCAATCGGGTAGGGTGACTTCCTATCACTTGAAAAAGATGGGAGTGGTGATGAAAAAGGCTAAGTATTTCATCACTTGTGGGGAACTGACTTCTTCGTTCTCACAGCACATTATTGGTATCAACGAACTGCGTCCCGAACGTCTGCGCCCTTTGCTTGTGTCGAAGGCGCAACAAAAACGTGCGGCAGAAGAAATGCAACTTAAACTGAACTTTGAGGAATGACGGTATATGTGTTCGACGGTACGATGGATGGCTTGCTTTCTGCTGTGTTCGATGCTTTCCTTTTGAAAGAAAAACCTGAACGACTGCTGACGGGTGGCGATGTGCTTCCCCTGTTTTGTGACCGCGTCTACAAGGTGACAACCGACAGTGAGAAAGCACGGCGCGTGTGGACTGGACTGGAGAAACAACTGCCTCGGGATGCCTTGCGGATGATTACCACAAGCCAACTGTCGGAACAGCAGGATCTTTGGCAGCCGCTGTTTATGTTCATCTGCAAAGTGTTCAGCCAGGGACCGGAGGTCGTGCGAAACTATGCCGATCAAGATGTGCTGACTGTCACGCAGATTGCCCGCCGTGTGGTACACGAAGCCCATCGCATGATGCAGTTCGTGCGTTTCCAGAAAGCAAAAGATGGCACCTACCTCGCCGTCATCTCACCCGACCATAATGTGCTGCCTCTTATCATCCACCATTTCCATGATCGTTTCAATGACCAACCATGGCTCATCTATGATGCCCACCGACATTATGGCTATCACTACGATGGTCAGTCACCGCCCATACGTATCACCATAGAAGATGAGACATCTGTTCCTTTCTCCTTAGCCGATGGCAAACTCAATGATGAGGTCCTCAGCAGCGACGACCACCTGCTGCAAGACCTTTGGCGAACCTACTTCAAAGCTATCTGCATCCGTGAGCGGCTTAACCCGCGAAAGCAACTCAATGATATGCCCCGCCGCTATTGGAAGTATTTGACGGAGAAGCAATAGACACCACCTAAACAACAACTGGTCATTATTTTTGCAGCAATTTTCATCTTCATATTCATAGGCTTGTATCTTGTATTCCAATGTGTTGGATATACTGGTCACTGAGGTAAGCGGTGATTTGAGTGATGCCATTTCTGGCCGCTTGGAGTGCTTTGTCGTAAGTTTCCTTGGATATGAGGAGACTGTCTTCCATTAGTTCTTCCAAGGTGGTTCCGAGGTCGTCCAAAGTGAAAGGATTGGGGTCAAAATCAAGGTCATATTTGTCACAATAAAATTTCTGAAACAGTTCATGGCCTTGATGCAAACTGACAACATGGTAGTATTCCCCACGGGAATAGAGGTAGTCGCCCTCTTTGATGTTCCCATCAACAGGAGTTGAGTCCTCGTTTCCGATGAGGATTAGTTTTCTCTCCACATCACGGAACATTCTCATGGCTTGTTGGCGAACTTCTTCCTCTATCTCCACATATGTGTCATCATATTCAGCCGAAGCGCCATCACCATTGGAAATCCAATATTCACACACTTCGAAGACACAACAACCCTCCTGGGGTGGTCTGTGGTCATTATGTTCAACGATTGTATACCCATTCTTGTTGTTATGACCTAAAAAGTACTCTGATTTTGTATGATTCATGATTCAATGTTTTTTGTTATAGCTTTTATTCATATCAAGTGAAGTTTTTCTTGTTAAGTAGGTAGTCAAAATTTGATGATAGTATTTTATGATTTATTTGGATGCAGATTTTTTGCATAAATTGTTCACGCTCGGCCATTCTCAAGCAAGCTTGCATGGCGCTCGCTTACTCACAATTTTCTCTCAGACGAAAGAGCATAGCGGGCTATGTGACTGAGGATGAGTGGAAAAGATGTGCCAAAGAGGCATAAAAGACTATACGATCCTACAATAATGATAGTTGCAGATAATTTTGATTACCTACTTAATATCCAAAGAAGATTTTTAGTTTGTGAAGCCATACTGACTTTTTAGAGCCTATGGTCTTTCTAACCATTTTGTGTCCCAAGTGCTTGCTGTTTTTCCTGATATCAAGGCCATACTTTTCGTTGAGTTCTTTCATCTTTTTAACGAATATTTTGTCGTGTACGTGTCCGGGACCTGCCTGCTGGTACACATACAGGTGTATC
>JAFZAE010000113.1 GCA_017548385.1 Prevotella sp. | reverse complement strand
TGATTACCTCACACACTACTTTTGCTCCCTCTACGGTCGGAGCACCTACCTTAACTGCACCGTCAGCATCTACGAGCAGTACCTTGTCAAATTCAACAGTCTTGCCTTCTTCGGCATCCTTAATGTGGTGAACAAAGAGTTTCTTGCCCTGCTCAACCTTAAACTGCTGACCCTGAATCTCTACAATTGCGTACATTATTTATTGTATTAAAGGGTTTTTTCCGCGAGGCGGTGCACATTCGTACACACTTCACTCAGCCCCAACGGACTCAAATCGGGGTGCAAAGGTACTAACTTTAATTGATAATTGGCAATTGATAATTGATAATTATGATTAGATTTATGAAAGTTTAACACTTTTGGTGGAGGCAAAAAATAAAGCGACGACTTTCGCAAGCGATCGCTCCATATCTTCAATAGGTATTAGCATTCTAAGGTAAAAAGATTGTTTTCAGGATAACGAGTGCAAAGGTATAGGATTTTTTTCGAAACCACAAATTTTTTCTGCACTTTTTTTGAAAGAATCCTTCCGTGCACCCACACAACCCTAAATTTTATCAAATGTTAACACAAAATTCTGCGCAAACGTTTGATTTCTCTATTAAATTGTCATTTCTCCACGAATGGATTGCTGCATGAGCTGACGTACAGTTTCCGGTGAATCGGGATAATGTGATTGCAGGAACATCAATTTGGTTACTGCACTTTCCACCGTCATGTCCCTTCCGCTGATAACCCCAGCCTCTTGCAAATGGTAGCCGCAGTCATATCTTGACATCTCTACCGCTCCTTGTAGGCATTGGCTGATGTTGACGATGATTTTCCCGTTGGCGGAGCCTTCTTTTAAGGCACGCAGCAACCATGAGGATTGTGGGGCATTGCCGCTTCCAAAGGTACGCATCACGATGGCTTTTAGGTTGGGCGTATGGATAATATGTCGGATGAGGTCTTCACGGATACCGGGAAAGAGTGAAAAGATAATCACATTGTTGTCCAATCGGAAATGTGGCACCATCGGTTTATCCCATTTGGGGAGGATAATTCGATCGCGATGATAGATGATGTTCACACCAGCATCCACTAGATGGGGATAATTGAACGATTCAAAGGCATTGAATTCCTCAGCGCTTTGTTTGGTGGTGCGGTTACCTCGCAACAGGTGGGAGTTGAAGTAGATACCCACTTCCGGTATCAACGCATGTCCTTGATCGTCGCAGGCAGCTGCAATCTCTATCGACGAGATTAGGTTTTCTTTGCCATCAGTACGAAGTTGTCCTATCGGCAGTTGCGAGCCTGTGAAGATGACAGGCTTTGTCAGATTCTCCAGCATATAGGAGAGGGCTGATGCGGTATAGGCCATCGTGTCGGTGCCGTGCAGCACCACGAAACCATCATACTGCTCATAGTGGTCGGCTATGCAATGCGAGATGTCCGTCCATCTGGCAGGTGTCATGTCGCTAGAGTCGATGGGGGGATCAAACTGGAATGTGTCGATGATGGTATCGAACTGTTTCAGTTCTGGCACATTAAATAAAAGGTGTTCGAAATCGAAGGGTTCCAAGGCGCCTGTCTGCGGATTCCGGTTCATTCCGATGGTGCCACCAGTGTAAATGAGAAGGACTTTTCGCTTCATTGATAACGTTTACGTTAAATTTATGCTGCAAAGATAGTTCTTTTATGTGAGATTATTGTTATCTTTGCAGAAAATTTTAAAAACAACTCAAAACAAGTCACGTTTATGAAAGCTTTCAATGACAAAAACTTTGTCCTGGAGACCGAAATTGCCCAGGATTTGTATCACAACCATGCATCAAAGATGCCTATTATCGACTATCATTGCCACTTGATACCAGAGATGGTAGCCAACGATCATCGTTTCAAGAGTATTACAGAGCTCTGGCTCGGAGGCGACCATTATAAGTGGCGTGCCATGCGTACCAATGGTGTTGACGAGAAATACTGCACAGGTAAGGATACCAGTGATTGGGAGAAGTTTGAGAAGTGGGCAGAAACCGTGCCTTATACATTGCGTAATCCGCTATATCATTGGACCCATTTGGAGTTGAAGACGGCTTTTGGTATCGAGAAGCTGCTTTCACCCAAAACCGCTCGTGAGATCTTCGATGAATGTAACGAGAAGTTGCAGCAGCCAGAGTTCTCAGCACGTGGTCTGATGAGACACTATCATGTAGAGTGCGTTTGTACCACTGATGATCCTGTTGATGACCTGCATAACCATATTGAATATGCCAAGCACAAGGCTGCCAACGACCCGATGATGATTCCAGCCTGGCGTCCTGATAAGGCCATGAACATTGAAAAGCAGGAATTTGCCAAGTATGTTGAGCAATTGGCTGAGGTATCGGGTGTTACTATTACCAAATTTGCCGATATGGTCGATGCCCTCAAGAAGCGTCATGACTTCTTCGCTGCCAATGGTTGTAAACTATCCGATCATGGTATTGAGGAATTTTATGACGAAGAGTACACCGATTCACAGATTGAAACCATCTTTGAGAAGGCCTTGCGTGGTCAGCAGTTGTCTGCCTATGAGGTGCGCCAATATAAGAACTGCTTCCTTACTGTGATGGCAGAGATGGATGCTGATGCCGATTGGACTCAGCAGTTCCACTATGGCGCTATCCGTGACAACAATACGGCTATGTTCAACCAGCTCGGCCCTGATACAGGTTTCGACTCCATTGGTGAGTTCAATACCGCCCGTGCCATGTCTAAGTTCCTCAACAATCTCAATTTGGAAGGAAAACTCACGCGTACCATATTATATACATTAAATCCTTGTGCCAATGAAGTGATTGCCACTATGCTCGGCAATTTCCAGGGTGGTGAGCCTGGTAAGATCCAGTTCGGTTCCGGCTGGTGGTTCAACGATCAGATGGATGGTATGATCCGTCAGATGAACGCTCTTTC
>JAFZAE010000112.1 GCA_017548385.1 Prevotella sp. | reverse complement strand
TGCTTAGCACTGATTTCCACGATAGGGACCTCCCTACCCTGCCCTATGTTTCCAAGTGGGTTATATGAAGAATCTTGCTTGTCTATTTTATTGACCACTGCAATCAGCCGTTTCCCTTCGGTACGATCGAGTATGTCATGCACTTCTTCAGGCTCTGGTGGCGTATCGGTAAGCCATATCACGATGGTCGCCTCATCGAGTTTCTGGTACGCACGTTCAATACCCATTTGTTCGATAGTGTCATCAGTGTTTCTGATGCCGGCAGTATCAATAAAACGGAAGGTCAGGCCATGGATTTGGGTAACATCCTCGATAACATCTCGCGTAGTGCCGTGGATGTCGCTGACGATGGCTTTGTCGTCGTGAACGAGTCGGTTGAGCAACGTGCTTTTGCCCACGTTTGTCTTCCCGATGATAGCCACTGGAATCCCCTGACGGATGGCCACACCCGTCTTGAAGGATTTGACAAGTTTCTCGATGTGTCGGTGGATTTCCTCAACCAGAGAAAGGAGTTGGGAACGGTCGGCAAACTCCACGTCATGTTCACTGAAATCCAGTTCCAATTCGATAAGGGAAGTGAGATTGAGCAATTGGTCTCTCAGCTGCCGCAGTCGTTCTGTAAAATTGCCACGCAGTTGGCTCAGCGCCATTTTATGTGTAGCGGCATTGGTCGAGGCAATCAGGTCGGCAACTGCCTCCGCCTGACAAAGGTCGAGCTTGCCATTGAGGAAGGCACGTTGGGTGAACTCACCTGGAAGAGCCTGACGGCATCCGAGCTTGGTGAGTGCATGGAGGATGAGCGTGATGATAAATCGGGAACCATGGCAGCTAATCTCCGTAGTGTCTTCACCTGTATAGGAGCGAGGGGCACGCATCACCGTCACCACCACATCGTCGATAACCTCCCCATCGCCTTCACGGAGCATACCGTAATGGGCGGTGTGGCTACGTGCATCAACAAGCTGATGCCCTGTTGGCGATACAAACAGGGCATCAGTAATGGTAATGGCTTCGTTGCCCGACACTCTGATGGTGGCCATCGCACCGCCGGGGGCGGTGGCAAGGGCACAGATGGTGTCATTGTTCAGATAGGCCATGGTTTACATCCTGTCAAGCACCTTCTCGATAAGGGTGTCGATGGAATTCTTGTACTCAGTGTTCATCTCCTTCGCATAGCGGTTGGCGATAACCATGCAGCAGGTCATAGCACGGTGTCCGAGGAGGGAAGCAAGGCCAGCGAGGGCAGACGACTCCATCTCGAAATTGCAGATGCGCTTGCCGTCATACTCAAACGATTCCACTTTCTCGTTCTGACGTGGGTCGGCAATGTCGGCGCGGAGCACACGGCCTTGGGGGCCATAGAAGCCACCGCATGAGATGGTGTAGCCACGCACCATGTCATCTTGCGCTATCTGGTTGATGAGGTCGGCATCAGCCACAGACACATAGGGTGCACCCTTGATGGGATCCCATTCCATATGCTTCTTGAAGGCCTCTTCGAGTTCAAGGTCGCAAACCTTGTTGCGGTCGGCATAGAAATTGAGCAGACCGTCGAAACCAATGCTCTTCACCGAGGCCACGAAGCAGCCCGTAGGTGTGAATGGCTGAAGACCGCCGCAGGTGCCGATGCGTACACATGTCAGTGTGCGGTGCTCATCAAATTCGGTGCGGGTAGCATAGTCGATGTTGGCCAGTGTGTCGAGTTCGTTCATCACGATGTCGATGTTGTCACAGCCGATGCCGTGGCTTTGGCAGGTGATGCGCTTACCTTTGTAGGTACCCGTGATAGTATGGAACTCACGGCTCTGCACCTCGCACTCGATACTGTCGAAGTGGTTGGCGACGGTGTTCACACGGGCGGGGTCGCCTACGAGCACCACGCGGTCGGCCAGTTGTTCTGGACGCAGATGCAGATGGAAGCATGAACCATCAGAATTGATGATCAGTTCTGATGCTGGAAAATTCTTTTTCATTTCTCAATATTTTTAGTTTAACAGGTTGATGTTTTTCAGAAAATACAAATTTAAGCAATAATATTGACAAATGACGTGAATGGTTCTTTTTTTTAGGATTTTTTAAGCAAAAGTCGACAAGTTTGGTTGGTTCCCAATAATCAATACATTGGGATTACAAAACTGCGATTAAGCGAGGGCAGTGCAAATTCATTTGAATACTGCCGAGCGTGAGCAGTTTATCTAAATCCCGATGAACGGAGTTTTTGAGTTTATAAGTTTTGAAGCCGTCCCCTCGCTGTTCGGGCGGATTTGCAATCCGCCCGCATCGAATAGAAGTATTTACAATGCGATAATCGGATTATTATTGGCTTACCCTTCGGCCGCCGACCGTTGGTTCCTGATACTCATGGCATCGGGATTGCAAATCCCGATGAACAATCCCCCTTACCTGTTTTTATGTTTCAGGTACCATGAGTGGGTGAAAATGACATAGAGGATGAGGGCGAGCGATACCAAGATGAGTGCTGCTTCCAATGTAAGTTTATTATCGAAAATGAAATAGCCAAGTCCCAATCCAATGCTGATGCCTGCCTCCCATGCCAGAAAGAATGAACTTTGCGACGTACCTCTCTGACAATGCCTGCTCAGTTTGATATAGAAGAGCAAGAACCTCGACCCTATCAATCCTGCGCCGAGTCCGATAAGCACCGGTGTGATATATGGTACGGAAGGAGCGTCGCGTGTGAGCATGATAATCAGTGCAGCACCAATGATGAGCAGTCCTGCCACAGCCTCGCTTTTCAGTTCAGCATTGACAAAAATATATTTCCCAGCCAACAATGCCAAGAGGAAACCCACCATCAGCATGGAATAAAAGATAGTATGATGAGCTGTGGTCAGCACCATCCCGATTGCCAAGGTCGCAATAAAGAGATTGATAAACAACAGCCAACCCTCTGGCATGAAAAAACGGTCGAGACTGACATGCGGCACTTGGTCCTCAGGGGCACGGAAAGGAAACCTGACGAGTGCAATCAATACAGCTGCCGCTACGACGAGACCCACCGACACCCACACTGACGTATCAAAACCCACAATCGGTATGAGGATACAAACAAGTAACGGACCTAAAGAAACTGCGAACCTTCCGAACCATGCCGCGGCATAGTTGGCCTCTGTTCGCTGAAACGACTCCGTGCAATCCACTATCAGCGTGCTTGTGAGAACCATCTGAGCCAATCCGAAGAATGCACCAGTCAAGAATCTCGTTCCAATTGCCATCCATGGGAATGGCAGTTGTTCCACCTTGAGCAGCATCGGAAGGACGAAACATATTGCGATGACCAACACAGCCACCTCACAAACATGATTTCGGCGGAATTTCTGCACCAGGAAAGAGCAGAACGGTCCAAGCACGAAAAGGCCTATCCCCTGCGCTCCCATCGCCACCGCAATCTGCTGATATGTCGTATGAGCCTCGTTCATCATGATAGGATAATGCAATATCTGCATATATACCGCCATCGTCAACAGCAAGTTGGCAATAGCCAAGAGCCAGAAATCACGGTTCCAGAGGCGTATATGTATGGGAGTGTTCTGAGTATCCATATTTACTAGAGGTAAGAGGTGAGAGGTGAGAGGAGGGGTTCGTTATTTCGATATTTAGTTATTTTGACCAACAACAAACAATTTATCAAGTCTCCTGTCAAGAAAGTCAGCCACGGTGAAATCACATAATTCTTGTATGGCCTCCGCAGGATTGGTGGTGGTTAAGCCCACTACCGTCATTTCCGCAGCTCTTGCCGACCGTAGTCCGTTGAAACTATCCTCAAAGACCACACATTCGGCAGGAGTGAGGTTGAATCGCTTAGCAGCCATGAGATAACATTCCGGCGATGGTTTGCTCTCGGTAAAATCCTCGGAAGTGAGAACGGCATCGAAGAACCCTCTGAATTCTGGGTGTGCTGCAAAAACGCAGTTCATTTTTAAGTTATTAGAACTGGTGACCAATGCTGTTTTCACAACTTTTTGTCTCAACGATTGCACAAAGTCATCAAACCCCGCGACATAGTCATAACTCATCTTCGACTCATATTCATTCAACCCCTCCACGATCGTCTTTTGCTGCTCCTTATCAGGGAAATGGGCTTCGAAAATCTGGTCAAGCGTCTGTCCTTTAATTTTATGCTCCAGTCCGGGTTCTTCTGGATGGTATTTTCTGCACACCCCACCCCAGAAGATGGAATATTGCGGCTCGGTGTCGAAAGCAACGCCATCAAGGTCGAAAAATGCTGCTTTGATAGGCATAATATGAGTTTATAAGTTTATGAGTTTATGAGTTTATAAGTTTATGTGGGTGCAAAATTACGTGTTTTTGGTGAGAAAAGCATGAATTATTTGGTATTTCTCTCTTTAAATCGATTTTTTACTGTATCTTTGCACTTTGGATAATTAGGAATTAGGAGATATAGCTGAGACACGGACGCAGCAGCGTCTCAATGTTGAGAAAGTCATAAGCCACGGCATAAAAACTTATACAAGATGCCATTAAAGATACTTCACTTCGCGCCCGACATGTCCATGAACAACAGTCTGCGCGATACGATACATCAAATACTGAACAGCCTGGGAAGCTCAGCTGATGTCCATTTGGTCACGCTGTCACCTGTTCCCGCAGATTTGGCTGGCAGTTATACCTGTCATTGCATAGGCAATGGCAAGGACGACTATGGCCGCCATGGTCTGGTCAACCTATTGGCCGTTCAGAAGCGTTTTCTTGTGATTCTCTACAATCTTATGCCCGACGTGGTGCATATTCACGGTTCCTATCATTTTATCTCCTCTCGTATGGAACTATGGTCGCGCAAACGTGGTTTTCCCGTGGTTTTCTCCCCTTACGGTGGAATGAATCCCCAGTTCATCGATGCCCAATATGGCATGCGCACATGGAAGATGATTCTCTATCAGAAGAACATGACGAAACGTGCCTCTGCCATG
>JAFZAE010000111.1 GCA_017548385.1 Prevotella sp. | reverse complement strand
TATGTATCAGGAGAATCTTAGTGTGAGGGAGTATCGTAAGTCAAAAGGCATCTTGCCTTCTGTTAAGCGCATTAACACTGTGGCCAGCGAACATCCCGAACTCACCAACTATCTTTACTTCACCTATCATTATGATAATGCACCGGGTAGTTATAAGTTCCATGACATCAATTTCTACAAAAACGAGAAGAGTGTCATCGTTCTCGGTTCTGGAGCTTACCGTATTGGTTCTTCTGTGGAGTTTGATTGGTGCTCGGTAAATGCCATTAATACTGCCCGTAAGCAGGGTTACAAGAGCATTATGATTAACTATAACCCTGAGACCGTCTCCACCGACTACGATATGTGCGACCGCCTCTATTTCGATGAGTTATCGATGGAGCGCGTGCTTGATGTCATCGACTTGGAGCAGCCCCGTGGCGTCATCGTCTCTGTGGGTGGACAAATTCCCAACAACCTTGCGATGAAACTCTACAAGCAGGGCGTACCCGTCCTCGGTACCTCACCAGTGGATATCGACCGTGCGGAAAACCGCGATAAATTCTCTGCCATGCTTGACAAGTTGGGTATCGACCAACCAGCATGGCGTGCCCTCACTTCGCTCGATGACATCAAAGAGTTTGTTGAAGAGGTGGGATTCCCCGTGCTCGTCCGTCCCAGTTATGTGCTCTCGGGCGCTGCCATGAACGTGTGTTATGATAACGAGGAACTGGAACGCTTCCTGGCCATGGCCACTGAGGTGTCAAAAGAATATCCTGTTGTAGTATCGAAATTCATGCAGGAGACCAAGGAGATTGAGTTTGATGCTGTCGCCGATAAGGGCGAAATTGTAGAGTATGCCATCAGTGAGCATATTGAATTTGCCGGTGTTCACTCTGGTGATGCCACCATGGTGTTCCCCGCTCAGCATATCTATTTCTCTACCATCCGCCAGATTAAACGTATCTCGCGCAAGATTGCCAAGGAATTGAATATCAGCGGACCGTTCAATATCCAGTTCTTGGCAAAGAACCGTGACGTAAAGGTGATAGAATGCAACCTGCGTGCCAGCCGTTCATTCCCCTTTGTGAGCAAGATTCTCAAGACCAATTTCATCGAGACTGCTACTAAAATTATGCTCGATGTGCCTTATACCACACCAGAAAAGAGCGAGTTCGATATCGACCGTATAGGTGTGAAAGCCTCGCAGTTCTCCTTCGCCCGTTTACAGAATGCAGACCCCGTACTCGGTGTGGATATGAGCAGTACCGGTGAGGTGGGATGTTTAGGTGATGACCTCAACGAGGCACTTCTTAATGCCCTCATCGCCACCGGCTACAAACTTCCAAAGCACAGTGTGCTCATTTCCTCTGGTGATGCCATGGGCAAAGTGGATCTTCTGGAGCCTGTCCGTGAGATGGTGAAACATGGCTATGAAATTTATGCCACGGGTGGTACGGCAAAATTCTTCAATGACAATGGCGTAAAGGCAAAGACTGTCTCTTGGCCTGATGAGGATAAACCCGACAATGTGATGGACCTTATCAGTGATCATAAGATTGAACTGATTGTCAACGTTCCTAAAAACCATACTAAGCGTGAACTCACCAATGGCTATCGAATTCGTCGGGCTGCCATCGACCACAACATCCCACTGATGACCAACGTCCGTCTTGCCAAAGCTTTCATTGAGGCCTTCTGCGCCATGAAGATGGAGGATGTCAAGATTAAGAGCTGGCAGGAGTATAATTCTTAGGGATTTTGATGTTTTTATAGTCACTATATATACTATAGCCACTATCGTAATAAAAGGAAATAGGGCGTGTCAAGCAGACACGCCCTATTTCCTTTTATAGAATATACAGGCCATGAGGTTTGAAGAAATGAGAGCAGTAAAACTTTTCTGTCACCTCTCACCCCTCACCTCTTACCTCTAATCATAGACTGTTCATCAGCTTATCGGGGTTGTTTTCCATCCATATGGTTTCTTCATCTTCTTCCTCGCCTTCCTCCCAGACATCATATTGGTTGCTGAAAGAAAAGGATGGATCCGACATTTGGTTGGGCACCATCAAGTCTGTCGTACTGAGTTCTATTAACTCGGTGACGGGTATGATATATTTCTTTTTCATAATGGATTTCATTTTATTATTTCCTTACGACTTTCCTTCCTTCCACAATATAGACGCCCTTTGGCAGATGACTCAGATCTATTGTGCCATTGTTGTTGGTCACAGTGGAAACTTTCACGCCATCGATGGCATAGACATCCACTTGCTTACCGTCAGCGACTCTTATCTGTGGTGTTGAGATGCCGTCGGTGTTGTCGAAGGTGCCGATGTTCAAACAAGCTGGTGGGATGATGGTGCGATCGTTGATGGTAAAGTAGGCTATGTTGTGCTTACCAGACACTTGATCGATACTTGCCGGCACGAAGGCATTGCCACTCTCATTGAGTATATATACATCGCCAAATTTCTCTGATAGTGCTAATTCCTCTGCTCCATTTAGAGGATTCAAACCTCCTGTTACACCAACAAACTCATATCCGTCGCTGACAACTGCTGAGACAGTGGTTCTTTCCACTAATACGTCTTCAGCAATAAATTGCATCTCTTTATTTGTCAAATCATATTGTGGTCCCCAGTGGTTGCCAGGAACAGCTATGATGTAAGGCACGTTGGCCACCCAATCGTTGGCATCGGCAAATTTCACCACGTTGCCTTCCACCTGTTTGAATTCCCTTACCCAGAAGTCTTTGTTATCCTCGGTCTCGTTGCCGCGATACCAGTCGATAGGATTTCCAACAGAGGTGACTGCTTGCACACCGAACGGAAGAGTAATGGTTTGCCATCCGTTCTTTCCGTCGGCGCCCTTATTTTTATCTGGTATCCAACTATAAAGAATACTGTTAGCATGGAAACTCATGGGAAAATAGAAATCATAATTTGCGTCAAGCTCGACATTTTCGGCCATTCCACCTCTTACAATCATTGCGTCTGGATTATCAAATCCTATTGCACTGCCCGTGACATAATAGATGGTGTTTGGGTTGTCGTTTAAGATGAGTTGATAACTGCCAAGATTCTTACCGAGGTCTTCAAGGCTGACGGCACACACGTCCTCAGGTATGGTGAAATTGGTCGTAGGCTCCACAGCGGTGCGCTCGCCGTTGCCTTTCCACAGGGCAATGGCTGGTACGACATCAATGAACCATGATGAGGCTGCCAGTTCATTGCCGGCAGGGTCAGTGAGTGAGTACATAATTTTGTCGCCTACTGTCATGCGGGTGTAGTTAAAGGCTACGGTTTTTGTCTCACCAGCCTTGATACTCGTGGGTATCAATTGTTTTTGGGGCGTGTAATAGTAGTATCCGCCTTCTTGTTTGTCAAATACATTGACGGTAAGAGTGAGATTACCCTCAAAGTCCTCATTTGTGCTGTTTTCAAAAGTAGCCGTTCCGTCGAGCATGGAACCATAAACCTTGCCGCTGCCAAGGTTTTTGATGTTGACATTCTTCAATGTCAGTGCGGGCAGTGCCGGAGCACTTCCGGAAAGGGTAATGTTGCCAGTATAGAGTGGGTGTGAGCCTTGTTTATCGGATGCTACTACTGCTGTGAAAGTGCCCGTCATCTTTGGGAAGAAGAAATCAACATAGTCGTTGCTGCCTATGGGGATATATACACCTTCCTCAGCCACCCATGAGTTGTTAATCAAAAGATGGACTGAACCGGAATAGTCTGTCTCGCCAGTGTTGGTGATGTATGCACGGATTTGGCTGAGGTTTGTCCCCACGTCAAACCGCTGCTCAACATTAGTGATAACAATTGAACGCACGGGAACAGGTGGGTCAATCGCCACATTGGTAAAGGTCGCCTGTCCATTGCTGATAACAACTTCAATGTAGATACGGTCGGAATCTATGT
Organism: Prevotella sp.; assembly: GCA_017548385.1. Classification (GTDB taxonomy): domain Bacteria; phylum Bacteroidota; class Bacteroidia; order Bacteroidales; family Bacteroidaceae; genus Prevotella. Next base: position 3,102 of record JAFZAE010000111.1, on the reverse strand, counting down.
TGGGTAACCATTCTTCAGTGCCATACACTTTGTAGATACCCACAATTTGATAGGTGCCATCAACAAGATTCTTACCTAATCCTCTAAATATTGGTTGGGCAGAAATTTTGTAAGTACGTCCACCTTGTACTGTATATTCATTGAATAATGATTTTTGTTGTAAGAGTTGTCCATCTTGATAGATGCCAATGCCAACATCGAATGCTCCCTCATCTGCTGTAGAAACTAAGGAGAAGTGGATTGATGCATTAACACCGTTAAAGCCATTGCTTTGTGAATAGTCAATAGTCATGTCACTTGTGACTTGTAATAACTTCGTTCTCAAAGCAGAAACTGACTCTGTCGGCTCTTCATTGACAGGAATCATTGTGCCGCTCACTCCGACAATAGCATCATGATTTAATGAGTAGCCTCCATAATCGCCGCTGCCGCCTGTTCCTTGATTTGAGGGCCGAAGTGCTTGCAGACGGAAATATCCATCGGAGAGTCCTCCCCATCCCCAGTTGATGTGGAAGAGACCGTGTCCGTCGTATCCATCGCAGATGAACTCATGGCCAGCCTCTCCTGAAGTATTAGCTCCATAAAGTACGGGGCGCCCATATTTCAATTCTGTATAGATTAGTTCGTCCCATTGCTCCGAGGTGTATGAACTACGGCTGACATATTGGGGGTTGTTATCCTCAGGATAGCCAAAATATTCATTCAGCGCATTGGGGATATAATATGGTGAGGCTCCCGATGAACCAGTACCATAGCTCATATATACGGCTTGTCCGCAGTAATGCATCAATTCAGCCACTGCTGCTTCAGCATCTTCGTCGTCCTCTCCCGTGTTGTTATAAACGGGTTTCATCTTATCCCATTTAAATGTAGTGGAAGGAAGAGCTTCATAGGAACTGTAAGCAGGAACTACATTCGTGCTTCCCTGAGGCCATTTGTGGTAGTACATCACCTGTGCAAATGCTGTGGCCACGCATCCTGTGACACAGCGCTTACCTCCAATAGTCGGACACTGTTGGTTGTAAGGGTCTTGTTGATTCCAATGGGTTTGGATGAGTGGGGCCACCACCTTGCGTGTTAGTTCCACTTCCACGTTGGGGTTGGTGTTGTTGTTGGTGTTGCGTGCCCTGGCTGAAACAATTTCCTCCACATACCCTTTAAGAAACTCCTGCATATTGTCGGGGATGTCATTGGGGTCGAATGTACCGCTGTCGGCATATCCTAATACATCCTCTGCGCAGTCGTCGCCGGCCATGATGATGAATCCAGCGTTATGGCCGTTGTTAAATACATAGTAGCAAGGGTCTTTGGCTGGTGCCCCATGCTGTGGTGACACTTGTCGTCCTTGATAGACGAGGTTGAGGTTGGCGGTGGTTGCCGTCCCTCTTTTCTGTAGGAATGCTCTTGCCTTCTGCAATGCCTGGGCCTGTGTCACTGGGTTGGCGACGGCATATACCACGCACAACATGAACAATAGCATGGAAAGGTAGATTTTTCTCATCATAGTTTATGGATTGTTTATGGTTATTGGCTTGATAGATAATTCCGGTTACAAAGATATAAAATTTTTTTAAAGTTCATAATAATTTGAAAAAAAAGTTTTATATATTCTTTTAATGTCGCATTTAAGCCAACACTTTTAACTTGAGAGGCTATTGTTTTGTCTAAACTTCCAAACTCCATTTTTCCCATTTTTCATGCAATTTTTTCTTGTTTTGCCGTTATATGAGGTAGGACAGGATATAAAAATGAAGACATTCCCTTTGTTGCAGTCGCAGATGGGTGTTGTACTTGCATGTAGTAAGCACACACATTCCACATGCTATAATCTTCCCGGTTCTATCCCGTATCCACGAGAGATAGATGCTGGGCGACTTGCTGTGGCCATACGGAAGGTTATTGCGGCCCGCCCTGCCATGAGAATCTGCCTTGTGAGGGACGGGAAGGGATGCGTGAGGCAGTATGTTGATGAAGAGATGACCATTCCTGTCATAGTAAGGCATGTTGCTGAGGATGAAGTGTCAGCGTATCTCCGTCAGGGTTTTGTCAGACCATTTGATTTATTTTGCCATGAACCATTGTGCCGCTTCGAGGTGCTGGCCACTGAAGAGCATTGCTGGCTATTGTGGGACTTCCATCATGTTATTGCCGACGGTATCACCATTGCCCACCATTTTATTGGTCGGGATCTGCCCGCCGCCTATACGGGTGAAGAATTGGTGGTGAAAGAACCGAGGTTGTTTCAACAGGCAAAGGAAGAGATGAACTTTTTGGGCGGTATGGCTTATCAAAAGTCGCGAGAATATTTCCTTTCGACTTTTGAATCCATGGAGATGACACTACTGGGAGTGCAGCCATCTTCGTCTGCATTGGAGAATGTTGATTTCGCGGACGCGAAATATCGTGTCCCTACTTGCAGCACGTATGTGAGCCGTGCGGCTGTCGATGCGTGGTGCAAAAAATATCATGCCCGAACTCATGCTTTCTTGATGACGGTCTTTAATATCGTTCTTGCCAAATTCTGTCACAATAAGCATTTGGCATATGCCACCCTTTTTCATGGCCGTACTGACCGACAACTCCGCGATGCCTATGGCATGTTTGTCAAGACGTTGCCTATAGCCTGTGTGGTCAATCCCACTGACCGTGTAGAGGAGGCTGTGGCGGAGGTGCAACGATGTCTCTTTTCGGCAATACGTCATAGCGCATATCCTTATACTCATTTCTGTCATGATATGCAGGCAGCACCCGGCATCACTTTTGCCTATCAGGGTGAGAATATCTTGGAACAGGTGTCTTTAGATGGTAAACCAGCCAAGGGGGTGCAATTGGAGCGTGATGCAATGGACGGCGAACTTAGTTGTGTGGTCTATTGCCAGGATGATAAATATGAGATACGTACTGAGGCAATTCATAATGATGGAGGTCCCGATTGGGCTGTCCTTGTGGCACAGGCAATGAAAAATGGCGTGGAGTATGTCCTCTGTCATCCCAAAGCTTTTATCGGTGATGTCGATATCGTGAGTGAGGAGGAAAAAACGTCATTGTTATTGCTTTCGCAAGGCGAGCAGATGGCGGTGGACAACAATGAGACTTGGCTCG
>JAFZAE010000012.1 GCA_017548385.1 Prevotella sp. | reverse complement strand
GACAAGTAAACGAGTTGACAAGTTATTTGCATCGATAACCACCCTGATTTGCAGGAGTAATCTCTCACCTCTTACCTCTCACCCCTAACCCCTAGGATTAACTTGACGAGCTATTTGCATTCACTAAAATCTAGAGTCCAAGGTCTAGACTCTAAGGTCTAGGGTCTATAATTCACTCACCTCTAAAAAACCTAATTCAGTCCCCCTGGATCCTGAATGGAGGAACCTTGGATACCTTCTCCACCCACAGCGGGAATTTCCTCGCCAATGATATAGAGTGAAAGAGCATGTGCATCGGCAGCATCCACTTTTCCATCGCCATTAATATCGGCCTGATCAACTTTGAAAACGGAGCGAGGTGACCCCTTGGTGTACTTAATGATATCAACGATGTCGATGGCATTGACCACATTGTCGCCATTGACATCACCGATGACTGTCGGGGTGTTGGTAGTAAGAGCCGGTTTTATATCACGAGATGTCTTAACGCCAGTCGATGTCTTAAGAGAGTCATCGGCCAGCTCAGTATTGACATTCTGTCCCCAGCAGAGTGTGCAGAAAGCCATCAAAAAAGAGAATAATAAGCACCTTCGCATGAATAAAATCCTGTTGCAACACAATTTTGGGTGCAAAGTTAACACTTATTTCTCAAATTTGCAAATGTAAATGTTAAATGTTTACAAAATTAAACATTTTATAACGAATCGAGCGGGAAAAGTCCATACAACTGGGCGTCAATCATGTCGGTGACAAGTTTAAAGTCAGAGGGGTTGGACTCAAACTTGCAAGTATCTCCATCAATGATGATGAGATGACCTTTGTACCCACTAATCCACTCCTCGTAACGGCGGTTAAGTCCCTCAAGATAGTCGATACGGATGGACTTCTCGAACTCTCTGCCGCGCTTGGAAATCTGTGATACGATGTTGGGAATCGACGAGCGGATATAAATCATCAAGTCGGGAAGGCCCACAAGCGAAATCATCAGGTCGAAAAGGTCGCTGTAATTGGCGAAATCTCTATCGCTCATCATCCCCATGTCGTGGAGATTGGGGGCAAAGATGCGGGCATCCTCGAAGATGGTTCTATCCTGGATGATATACTCTTTAGTTTTAGAGATTTCCACCACTTCCTTAAAGCGTTTGTTAAGGAAATAGATTTGTAGGTTGAACGACCACCGGGGCATGTCGGCATAGAAGTCGTCGAGATAGGGGTTGTCGTCAACGGGTTCATATCTGGGCTGCCAGCCATATCTTTTTGACAGCATACGGGTGAGTGTGGTCTTGCCACAACCGATGTTTCCTGCTACTGCGATGTGCATGGTTCTTAGAGGTTAGATGTGATTCTAATTAGGAATTAGGAGTTAGGAATTTTTTAGGGGTTAGGGGTGAGAGGTAAGAGGTGAGAGATTACTCCTGTAAATCAGGGTTGTTATCGATGCAAATAACTTGTCAACTCGTTTACTTGTCAACTCATCAACTCATCAACTTTATGGTGGGAAGAGGCCGAAAAGCTGGGCATCGATGCGGTCGATGATGCGGGCAAAGTCGGCCTGGCGATTGAGGAAGTCAAGTTGGTCGACCTCCACGGTAAGTACCTTGCCACGATATTTATTATAGATGAATTCATCGTAGCGTGTGTTGAGGTTCTTCAGATAGTCGAGTTGCATTTGCTGTTCATACTCCCTGCCCCTGCGCTGAATATTCTGCACAAGATGGGGGATGGATGCCTTAAGATATATCATCAGGTCGGGGTACTTGACGATGGACATCATCGACTCGAAGAGGTCCATATAGCAACGGAAGTCACGGTCGTCGAGGTTTCCCATGGCATAGTTGTTGGCAGTGAAGACATAGACTCCCTCGAAGATGCTCCGGTCTTGTATGATAGTCTCCTTAGAGCGCGAGATGTCGAGCAGGTCGCGGAAGCGTTGTTTGAGGAAATACACCTCGAGCGCGAACGACCATCGTGGTATGTCCTTGTAGTAGTCCTCGAGGTATGGGTTGAATTCCACGGCCTCAAACTGCGGTGTCCACCCGTAGTGTCGGGCGAGCATCGTAGTGAGCGTTGTCTTGCCGCTTCCTATATTTCCTGCTATGGCTATATGCATAAATCGACTGTTGGCATACAAAGATAGAGATTTTTTCGCAAACAACGAAAAAACGAGCGAAAAAAACTTCCATACCATGAAAAAAGTGTAATTTTGCAGTTGCTCACACGGATTAATTCTATGTGAGCAAAATAATACAAATGAGAGGTTTTCACAACCATCCTTTTGTGCAGTTGACAAGTTGACAAGTAAACAAGTAGACGAGTTATTTGCATCGTGAAATCAATCATCCCTGTCATCGGTATGGCGTGTTCGGCGTGCTCCGCCAATGTGGAGCGATGTCTGAACAAGATTGAGGGTGTGCGCGAAGCAACTGTTTCGCTGTCCACCCGCACTGCCACCATTGACTACGACGAGGGTATTGTCACACTTGCCACCATCAAGGAGGCCGTGAACGCCATCGGCTTTGACTTGGTGATTGACACCCAGCAGAGTGCGGAAGAGATAGAGCGCACGGAATACCGCCGACTACGACGTAAGACTATCGTGTCGTGGTGTCTGGCACTCATTGTAATGGCCCTCACCATGGGATGGTTGCACATCGGAAGCCAAAGCGTGACCATACAGACGCAGATGCTCCTCGCAGCCGCATGTATGCTCTATTGTGGCGGTGAGTTCTACACAAGTGCCTTCCGACAGTTGCGTCACCATACCGCCAACATGGACACTTTGGTTGCCCTTTCCACTGGTATCGCCTTTGCGATGAGCGTGGTAAACACCTTCTGGGGTGACCGTCTGTGGGGTAATCGCGGCATCGGATGGCAGACCTACTACGACACACCGGTGATGATTATCACCTTCGTTCTCATAGGTCGCCTCATCGAAGAGCGCGCCCGCAAGACTACAGCCGGAGCTATCCGCCGCCTAATGGGTCTGGCACCAAAAACCGCCCGCATCTATCGTGGCGAGACGACATCGGAGGACGGCACACGAAGCCCGATTTTAGAGGAGGTACCTCTCTCAACCATCACCATGGGTGATGTGGTGGAGATGCGCCCTGGAGAAAAACTGCCCGTAGATGGTCGTGTGACCTGGGCAGAGAGTTTTATGACGACCGATGCCTGCTACATCGATGAATCGATGATTACCGGTGAACCTGCTCCTGTAGCAAAGCGACGCGGCTCTGACGTGCTCGCCGGCACCGTGGTGAGCCAGGGACGGCTGCGCTTCCGTGCGATGAAGACGGGTGAACAGACGGCACTGGCACAAATCATCCGTATGGTGCAAGAGGCACAAGGCAGCAAAGCACCTGTGCAGCGTCTGGTGGACCGCGTCGCGCTGGTCTTCGTTCCCGTCGTGGTTATTGTGGCCCTGCTGACCTTTGTGCTCTGGTGGGCCATCGGTGGCAGCACTTCCCTACCCCATGCCATCCTCTCGGCAGTGGCGGTACTGGTGGTGGCATGCCCTTGTGCCATGGGTCTCGCCACCCCTACGGCCCTGATGATAGGCATTGGAAAGGCAGCAGAGAAGAACATCCTCATCAAGGATGCCACTGCACTGGAGCGCATCTGCCACATCGACACCCTGGTCATCGATAAAACTGGGACACTGACCATCCCCAACCCTGCTATCGACTTCACTCGCACCGATAGCCTGCCCATCGAGGAGCGGGAGACACTGCGCCCAGAGGCTGCCGAGGCGATGGCAGCCCTTGGCAGCCACGGTATCTCCATCCACCTGATGAGCGGTGACAAGGATGCTGCTGTGGCACATTGGGCAAAACTGGCTGGCATCGACCACTATCAAAGTCGTGTGCAACCACAAGACAAAGAGAATCTGGTACGCCGTCTGCAACAGGAAGGGCACACCGTGGCAATGGTGGGCGACGGCATCAACGACTCACAAGCACTGGCACTAGCCGACGTGAGCATCGCCATGGGACAAGGCACAGACGTGGCCATCGACGTGGCACAGATGACGCTCATGGGTGGTGACTTACGCCGTTTAGTCGATGCCATCACACTGAGCCGTCGTACCGTGCGCACCGTACGACAAAATCTCTTCTGGGCTTTTATCTATAACGTAGTAAGCATCCCACTCGCCGCAGGCATCCTGCATGTCTTCGGTTCCTCATTCCAAATCACTCCAATGTGGGCAAGCGCCATGATGGCCCTCTCCAGCCTCAGTGTGGTGGGGAATAGTTTGAGATTATTAGGGGGTGAGAGGTAATAGGTGAGAAAAATGAGTGCACTGCAAGCGACTAATAGCAGAAGTACAACCTCTTATCACTTACCACATTTTTTCTGAAAAAAACGTTTTTTCAGAAAAAAGCTGTATCTTTGTTTTGTATTTCCCTTACCTTTCCCTATCTTTGCATAAGATATTTTGGTTTGTAAATTAAAACAATAGCATTATGCCGACATACATTAGAAAACGAATCAAGATCCTGCCCTGGGTGACACTGAACATCAGCAAGACGGGCATGAGTGTGTCCATCGGTCCACAAGGTGCCAAACTCAACATCGGGAAAGACGGTGCCTACGTGAACACAAGCGCGAAGGGAACGGGTGTCTATAACCGCACGAAAATCAGCACCAGCCTGCTATGGGCCATCCTCGTGGGCGGTGCCATCGCCGGTGCCGGCTACCTGTTTGGGTATATGAAGAACGATATGAACTTGTTCTATATCCTCTGCGGTGCAGGCATCCTGGTGGGCGTCATGCTATTCTTCCTGTTGCGCAGTATCCGCAAATTGGTTGGCAACAAAGATGAGGAGACTGTCATCCGTGATGAGCCGAAGAAGAAAGAAACCACACGGAGCCGCAGCACCAAGACTGCCACAAAAACCGACGGTGGAGCAAAAACTACAACGAAGAAAGGCACTCGGACAGGTAGCCGTAGCACAACCCGCACTGAGAATGCCTCTGCAAAAGCCTATATCGACGAGGTGACAACGCTCCTTGAGAAAATGGCCGACGCGAAGACCCTCGACGACTTGAACAAATATCACTCTGAAATCCTCGACATCATGTACACCAACCTCAAACCTATGGGTGTGAAGGTTCTCGATATGGAGTTTGACGAAGCCCTCGCCACCATCGAACAAGAATATGCTGCGGGAGTGAAAGAGTTAACAAGTTAATACTAGGCTTCCCCCCCTATCCTAAGAGGTTTTCACAACTACCTCAACTCCTCCTTGGCCTAAGAGATTTTCACAACCACCCCGCCCCCTCCTTATCCTAAGGAT
>JAFZAE010000110.1 GCA_017548385.1 Prevotella sp. | reverse complement strand
CTCCATCCTTGCCTTTGTCCTGATGGTTGAAAGCACCTCCAACTGACTACGAGGCAGGTCGGCAACGGAGTGTTTATAGACCTGTCGCCACAGAGAATGATAACTGCGCCGGATGGCAGCGTTGTCTGGTTTCTCTGCTGTTACATCCGTCCGTTCCAGTTTCATGTTTGCTTCTGTCAAAGTGATGACACCTACGTCTTCATGCTTGTAATATTTCTCAGAGGTATTGTAGGTGAGATGAGAGACGCGAACAAAGGCCTGACGTGCCGGACATGGTATGACAAAATAGCCATCATCATTGGTGAGTCCGTAGTTCAGCGTGTCGCGATCGGCAGACAAGAGCATCACCGTGGCAAAGCGAACGGGACGTCGCCTTGAGTCGAGCACCTGACCGATGAACCTGATAGAATCCTTCTGTGTACATTCCACAAAGATGTCCGTATTGAGCTGTGTAATACGCATGGGATAATACCCACAGACCTGTTTCACAGCCTGAAAGATAGAAGCATGCTGCACATCGGCTGTCACCTTGAAATCTTCCAGCTCATTGTATATGAAGTTGACGGTTATAGTATCACAATCGTTGTCGAGTGTGAGCAAGGCGTCGGAGAGTGAGACGTCATGAAACTCATGATTTACCGTCTGAGCATACGATAGTGTCAGACAGAAATATGATAAGAACAGAAAGAAAAATCTTTTCATGAACTCCTATTTTATAATTATTGTATTGTTTTCTTTTGTCACATTGATTTTCTCGAACTGGGAGAGGCGTTCCAGGAAGACATCGATACCATCCTGTCGGTTCCACTTCAAATACAAGCGTAGTTGCTTAACTTCTTCGTTTTGGAAGACGGGAGTCATCTGATAATAGTTGCACACTGTCTGCATGATGAATTCAAGCGGTTCGTCTTGGAACACCATAACGGATGCCGCTGGCTGCTCCACTATTTGTTCTTTGGGCGTATTCTTTGTTTTTTGCTCAATGACTGTTTCCGTTTGCTTTGTCGTTTCAGATGGTTTTGGAGATGTGGTCTTCGCTTTCCATACCGGCAAGAGGGCAGCAACGGCAAGGCCCGACATAAGGAACAAGGTGAGGATAATAGCAGCCATACGCTGGATTCTCCGACGCTTGGCCTTTTGGATGATAGTATGCATCTCGAGGATGGGTGCCTCATCATCCTTGGCAACACCTTTTTGTGCCTCAAAGGCTTGTGCCGCAAGCACCATCATCGCATAATCCTCAGCGGTTTCTGGGTCTTGCAATGCCTCGCTGACATGTTCCTCGCTAAATTGTGAGGCATCATCGGTGATTTCGAGCAGATGTTGAAGCTTATCTGGCATAAACTGAATTTTATGGTTACTTAAAAACTACTTTTCAATATAGAGATAGCTTTTTTGAGGTGTTTATAGACAGCAGCCTTGCTGATGTCCAAAGTATCGGCAATTTCTTGGTATGACTTTTTTTGGTCAAATCTCATTGTAAAGACACGTCGGGTCTGTTCGTTGAGTTGTTCATTGACAACCTGCATGACCCGTTGGTATTTATCTTGTTGTTCGTCGAAGTCTGTCATCAGTGTACTTTCGTCAACTGGCAACAATCGCTCTATACGCTGCTTGATGGTCATACGCTTGATGACATCCACACATTTGTTTCTAATACAAACATATAGATACCTCTCTGGGTCGGTATCCTCAGGTATTCCCTTGGCATAAACTCTAAGCATGACTTCACTCACGACATCGTGACTCTCGTCTTCGTCATGAAGTATCACACGTGCGAGTTTTACCAATGAATGGTAGTGTTTAGTATATAAATATTCAAATTGTTCTTTATCAAGCATTGGTTCAGAAAACACTTATTAATCGAACCCATTCATATATATAACGAACAAAAAGCAAAAAAACCAACCAGAAATTAAAAAAAAAGTTGACGAGTTGACAAGATACGAGTTGACAAGTTGTTTCTATAGTTAACAAGTTGTTTCTATAGTTAACAAGTTGTTTCTATAGTTAACAAGATACAAGTTGACGAGTCGACAAGTTATTTGCCATATGTATCAACTTGTCAACTTGTATCTCGTCAACTTGTTTACTTGTCAACTCGTTTACTTGTCAACTCGTCACCTTGAAATCACTTCTTATACTCCCTTGGCGTCATGCCATAGAATTTCTTGAAGATGGTGGAGAAGGAGGCGGAATTACTGAATCCACACGCATACATCACCTCTGCAATATTCATATCACCTGTTGATAGGAGGTGTGCAGCCTGTTTGAGTCGAATGTTACGGATAAAGTCGTGTGGTGTCTGTCCCGTTAGTTCCTTCATCTTGCGATGTAGGTGAACACGGCTGATACCCACCTCTGCTGCGATATAGTCCACGCTCAAGTCGCTATTTGAAATATTGTCGTTGATAACCTTCATCACCCTTTCAAGTAGTTTTTCATCGGGCGACTTTACTTTCACCTTCTCCACCTGACTCTCCAGTTCGTCGTTACGACTATATTTCAATCTCAGTTGTTGGCGAGAGTTGATCAGATTGGCAATGGTCCGTTTAAGGATTTCCATATTGAACGGTTTCACGATATATGCATCGGCACCCGTTTCCAGACCTTCCAGTTTATCATCATCCCTATTTTTGGCAGTAAGCAGAATAATGGGGATATGGTTGGTTTGTGGATTAGACTTGAGCATTGCCGACAAGGCATTGCCGTCCATTAATGGCATCATGACATCACTAATGACCAAATCGGGCATACTCTTAAGAATCTCATGAAGAGCCTCCTTACCATTTGGACACGGTTGGACCTCATAATCTTCTTCCAGCACCTCGGAGAGATATTCTCTGATTTCATCATCATCCTCAGCGATAACAATAACAGGTTTTTTCCCGCTGGCTTTCCTCTCTATCACCTCTTCCTGCTGTGAATCTTCCAGCATATCAGCCTTCACTTCTTCCATTTCCTGCAACTCATCAACTTGCATTTCCTCTTCTTTCAGGTGGCTGTTGCCCAAAGGTATGGTCACCACAAACTCACATCCTTTTTCAAGGTTGTGTGCCATGATGGAGCCATGATGCAATTCGACAAGCGACTTCGTGAGGTCAAGGCCGATACCCGTTCCCACATGGGTATCGTTAATGCTCGAAGTAGTCTGATAGAATCGTTTGAAAATATGCTCCAATTTGTCAACTGGGATTTGCTCCCCATCGTCACTAATAGAAATGGAGGCATTGTGCTCATCGTGGGTGACTTTCAAAACAATCTCACCTCCATTTGGTGTAAATTTAAATGCATTGGACAAGATATTGACAATGACTTTGTCAAATTGCCTTTTGTCAATCCATACAGGTAGTTCCTCGGTGTCATGCTTAAAGAGGAAAGATATCTGCTTCGACTTGGCTTGCGACTCAAAGAGATTATGGATGTCTTTGACAAAGCCCACAAGGTCGGTTTCCGACATACGCATCTGCATCATACCCTTGTCGATTTTACGAAGGTCCATCAGTTGGTTGATAAGGCTGAGGATTCGGTCGGAATTACGCTTCATCGTAGCGTAAATTGTCTGTCGATGCGGGTCTTTATCCTGCTTAATCAGCGACATCAAAGGAGTGATAATCAGCGTCATAGGTGTGCGTATCTCATGGCTGATGTTCATGAAGAACTTAAGTTTTGCCTCCCCCATCTGCTCTGCATGGATATGTTCCTGCAGTCGTAGTTTTTCCTGCATCCGTCTGTTTCTGAATCTGATATATTTCCATAGCAGGAATCCAGCTAAAGCAAGATAGATGCAATATGCCCACCACGACTGCCACCAGGGACGATGGACCACCACAGTAAAGACAGTTTCCTCTGACTGCTGGTTGTTTTTCTCAGCCTTCACGCGGAACTTATAAGTACCCGGCGAGAGATGAGAGAAAGTGATTTCATTCTGTCCTGGCTGAAGTCTCACAAAATCTTCACCATTGATACTATATAAATAGGTGATATGCTCTGGATTGTCATATGTGAGTGTCGAAAGTTGGATGGCAAAGGAATTGTCATGGTAGCAGAGATTGAACTCCTTGCATGCTATAACTGAAGTGTCACACACCTCATAACTACCAGATTTTGTATTCCTTCCAACAGTCTCACCATTAACAAGGAATGCGGAAAGTTTAACTGTTGCATCCCATTTGGTAGGATGAATCTTCATGGGGTCAAACCAGGTGATTCCCCCCACGCCACCAAAGACCATCTGTCCATCACTAGTGACCCATGATGCGCCATCGGAGAATTCATTCGACTGCAAACCATTATCAACGAAGTAGTTTTCTGTCTTTCCTGTCTTTGGGTCATGGCAGCACAGTCCATGGTCGGTAGAAATCCACAACCTGCCTTTTTCATCAACTTCAATCGAAGCGATACCATTGTCTGCAATACCCTTTTCAACATCCAAGGTTTCAATCTTCTTTGACTTCAGGTCATAACTTTTGAGTCCTTCGTTCGTACCAATCCATAAACGTCCGCCATATTCCTTAACGATACGTATTGGCGATGTATATAGCAAACAGTTTTGCCCGAATGTGCTTGTCCAACTGTCCTTGGCGATATCGAGGCAGCACACACCCATCGTGGTAGCGAGATATACCCGCTTCCCATCGGGCGATATTGATATCTTGGAAATAAAATCATTGACGATGCTATTGACCTTTCTATCCATGTCAGCCCCATTCTTCATGGTGTAGGATTTGATGTCACCATCTGGTGATAAGCGTAGCAAGCCGTTACCCATGGTTGCAAACCACACATTGTTGTAAGCATCACATCCCAGTCCGAAAACACTGACATATTTACCCAATGGTAATGGTTGGGGATGATAGGTTCCAGCCAAGTCAATCCATCCGCAACCGTCTTGGTATCCTCCGAGCCATACCCTGCCCGTTTTATCCTCGACAAGGGTGAGGACGGTTGCGGGCACCTCCGAAGTATAATGTCTGACAAGTTGATTTGCAGCGTTGATTTGGTAGAGACCGTCCTTGTCTGTTCCTATCCATTTCCTTCCATGGGAGTCGATGAGCGTGCTGGTGACGCATGCCTGACCAATGAGGTTTTCGTTTTTCATCTTGTAACCCATGTATCCAAACTCGGTCTTGCTCGCCGGCTGCATATAAACACCTTTTTGAAGCATTCCCAACCATAGATTTCCTCCCAGGTCCTCTGTGATGGACACAACTTTTGCCAACGACAAGTCCACCTCATTGCTATAATATGGATTATCGTCGAGCACACCTGTCTGAGGATAAAAAACAGCAATACCTGCGCCGTCGTAACCAATCATCACCTCACCCGCCTTATTGCAATAGAGCGCTGAGACAGTTTTATTGCCAGTGGCGTCGAGGTGGACAAAACTACCGCCCTTGAGATAGTAAACACCTTGATTGGGTAATCCGACATAGACGACGCCTTGTTGGTCTTGACAGATACAGAGAATTTGCGACTGCTCATCATCATCCTGGAAAAATTTTTTAGTCACTTTTCCCTTGTCATAGACAAAAATGCCCTTTTTGTCGGTAGCAATCCACAATGCGCCCTTCTTATCAACCATCATCCCATTGATTGTCTCAATGTCAGCAAGGTCTCCTCCAAGTTGTTTTCCTTCAGTTTTTGAAGTCATCTGCAAGATGCCATGTCCAGAAGTACCTACATATAATTCCCCTGAATTGCCTTCACAGAAACATTTCACATATCCCGGTGAACCATTTCCCCTGAACACCTTGATATCCACATCATGGAAATTGGTTCCGTCGAAAGTCTGCAGACCTCCGAACATACCTACATAGAACAAACCGTCTTTATCTTGGATGATGCAGTTGACATAATTGCTCGTCTGTCCACTTTTATTCTCTTTTTTGAGAACATTCATTCTATATCCATCGTAACGGGACAATCCATTACGGGTCGCAGCCCATATGAAGCCGTCGCGATCGAGATAAACTTGATTGGTAAAACTGCTTGACAACAATTTGTCAGCATCAAATCTGTTACCCATTTGGGCAAAAGAGGAGAGGACTGACATTAACAAAAATGTCAAGATTATTATTCTAGGTTTCATAGTTAGGTTTCAATAGCGTTATTACATCGTTTTGGACTACAAAGGTAGATTATTTTACGAAATGTACCAAATAAAAAGTTACATTTCTTGATAGTAAGGTTACATTTAGCAATAAAATATCACGAAAAGTGGGTGATTTTTGAATAATCACCCACTTTTCGTGTTACAAATGGAAAAAAGCTATGGGGAGTTTATGAGTTCTTAAGTTTTTGAGTTGTTAAGTTTTTGAGTTGTTAAGTTTTTGAGTTGTTAGACTCTATGATAGGAGACTATTGTTCAAACTCCTAAACTCCCAAACTCCTTATAAATCAACAGTAATTTTCTTTAAATCTTTGTTTTGTGAACTGTTACCATAGTAGATTTCATAACTACCTGGTTTAGTTCGCATGGTGTTGGTTTGTGTGTCAAACAATTCAAAAGATTTTGGGGTGAGAGTAATCTTAGCAGTGACAGTCTGTCCAGCTTTGACATCCACTCGTTGGAAAGCACGTAATGACTTGAGTGGTCCCTCTGTGTCGGCAGGGTCTTTCACATATACTTGCAGAATTTCCGTGCCATCCATCTTTCCTTCGTTTGTGACGGGGATATTCAATACAAAATTCTCGCCCTGCTTCTCCACTTTGGCATCACCAATGGCATAACTGGTATAACTGAGTCCATAGCCGAAAGCGAAAAGTGGATCATCGAAATAGCGGTAGGTGCGTCCCTTCATGGAATAGTCTTCGTAGTCGGGTAACTGATCCGAGGACTTATAGAAAGTGACGGGTAGTTTGCCACCAGGGTTGTAATCACCGAAGAGCACATCGGCAATTGCCTGTCCGCCTTCTTGTCCTGCATACCATACTTGCACAATGGCATCGCATGATTTTGTCTCTGGCAAAAGTGCGATAGCCGAACCGGAGCAATTGACGAAAATCACTGTCTTTCCAGCATCTTTCAGTGCCTTCAGGAAGTCGCGCTGTACCTTTGGGAGTTCGATATTGGTGCGGTCGCCACCTTTAAAACCATCAATAGTGACAGGCATTTCCTCACCTTCGAGGGCAGCGGATATACCACCTACGAAGATGACCTTATCGATGCCTTTCAACTGGCTGATGACAGCCTGGTAGTCGATAGGATGCTCTTTTGCCACATTGATTTTCATGTTGGCACCCCAGGTTTTCACATATTGGAACCTGACCTCAATATTGTAGTCTTTACCTTTCTCTGCCTGGATAGCGGTTCTCACGGGAGTGGTACGCCATGTGTGCTGCACAAATTTCCGTTCACCATTGATATAAAGTTCAAAATGTCCGCATCCCTCAACATTGACAACATATTCGCCAGAGACATCCGGTGTGAATACGGTCTCGTATTTTGCAGAGAAGTCCTCGAGGTTGACACCTGGGGCAAAATTATGCATACCAGCGGTTGTGACTGCCAGCGGTGTGGTATAATACTGTGTGGTGACAGGTTTGCCCTCCATCTCGGTATTGTTCCAGAAAGTACCACGCAGTCCTTTCTTTCCAGCCATCTGACATTTTGTCTGATGCAGACATTCCATCACCTTGTCGTAGGTTAAGTCGCATCCCGGCTCGAAATACAATTTCTTTTGTTTGGTTTTGATGCCATCGAGGATGGTGATGGTGTGGTTAGGCGTGCCGTTGTAGTTACCCCACATCATGGGTTCGTCATTGGCATTGGGGCCGATGACAGCGATACGCTCCTTGTTCTTCTTCAGAGGCAACACATCATTGTTGTTCTGCAAAAGTACTATCGACTGGCGGGCCATGTCGAGAGCTATCTTTCGATGCTCTTTTGAGTCCATGGCAGAATAAGGTATTTTTGACCATTCCACCAGAGCAGGGTCATCCATTTCACCAAGGTCGAAACGGCCTTCCAAGAGTCTAATCACATGTTTATCAACCTCTTCCTCTGAAATCAGTCCTCTTCTCACCGCCTCTGGAATGCTCCGATAAGCATAGCCGTATCCGCATTCCACGTCGGTACCTGCGAGTGTGGCCTTTGCTGAGGCATGAACAGGGCTGGATGAACTCTTATGGCTTGAATAGAAGTCACTTACGGCACCACAGTCGCTCACAACGAGGTATTTGAATCCCCATTCATCACGAAGTATCTGCTGAAGCAGTCTTGTACTTCCACAACATGGGTCGTCGTCGAGCCGCTGATAGGCACACATCACCTCTCTCACATTAGCATCTTGAACCATTGCCTTGAATGCAGGCATATATGTTTCCCAGAAGTCTCGAACGGGAACATCGGTCAAGTTTGCGGAATGACGGGTATATTCCGGTCCGCTGTGTACGGCATAGTGCTTTGCGCATGCCCACAATTTGCGGTATTTGGCATCCTCGGGGCCTTGCAATCCACGTACCACAGATACGCCCATGACACTTGTCAGATAGGGGTCTTCGCCATAGGTTTCCTGTCCCCTCCCCCAACGAGGATCTCGGAAGATATTCACATTGGGTGTCCACACCGAGAGGCTATGGAACTTCTCATCCTCGCCGCCATTGAGCATTCTTTTGTTGTATTGTGCACGTTGTTCTGTGCTGGCAGCATCGAAGACGCGGTAGAGCAAATCAGGATTGAACGAAGAAGCCATGCCCACTGGCTCTGGGAATACGGTGACATTGCCCTGGTTGGCAGCACCATGCAGTGCCTCACTCCACCAGAAAAATTTCTTGATACCCAGCCGGGGGATGGCAGGACTCTCATCGAGCATCAACTGTGCTTTCTCCTCAATGGTCAATCGTCCGCAGAGGTCCACAGCCCGTTCATGTGCAGAGAGATTGGGATTCTGGTATGGCAGAATCTGGGCATTTGAAGAAAGTGCGAAAATGCACAGAGAAATAAAAGAAAAAAATAATTTCATGTTTTTTTGTATAAGTAGTTAAAGGGGAGTTAAAAAGGAGTTAAAAAGGAGTTAAAGGGACATTACAATTGATTATTTGCTGACATATGTCCACATTTGTAAACTCCTGAACTCCTAAGCTCCTAACTGAATTTCGGGATTATAATTTCTAATTCCAAAAATGGTTGTGCCAAAACCTTTTTTCATGTTTTGCCACAACCATAATTAAATCATGTTTTTAATCTCTCGTTTCAATTATTTGAACAGTAGTTGAGCCATCTGATAGAGGCTACGACGCCAGGTAAGGAACTCATGCGCTGTACCCTCAGAGATATATCCATGGGCATTGAAACCAGCGGCCTTGAGTGCCTCGACAGAAGAATTGATACCCTGTGGGTTCTCTTTGCTACCACAGCTCTCGAAAATCATCTTCACCTGGTTCTTGTCCTTGATTTCCTCGGGTGCATACTGTCCACCACTGAGCAATCCGTAATAAGCAAACACCTCTGGACGACGCAGTGTGATGAGTTTTGTCTCCATACCACCCATAGACAAGCCTGCCATAGCGCGGCTTTCTTTCTTGGCGATAGTGCGGAAATGACTGTCAACGTAAGGAATCAGTTCATCAATCAGCACTTTCTCAAAGTCCTCAGCTGTGAACTGTCCAATCGTGCCAAACTTAAAGTCGTTGGTCAAGCCGTAGGTCATGACGATGATGAACGGCTGGATTTTACCCTCAGCGATGAGGTTGTCCATAATGAGGTTGGCATGTCCCTGGTTGCTCCATGCATACTCATTCTCACCCCATCCGTGCTGCAAGTAGAGCACAGGATATTTCTTCTTTGACTTCTCATACTGTGGCGGTGTATAGACAAATGCGCAACGATATCCAGGAGTATAACTTCCCTCCACCTTTGTCGGGAAGAGAATCTGCTGAACATTTCCGTGTGGCACGTCTTTCATGGCATAGAAGTCCTTGTCGTGAGCAGGAATTTCGATACCACTCTCCCAACGGCATGAGCCGAAATAGTTGTGTGTACCTGGGTCGTTGACCACGCCACCGTCGATGGTGAGGTGATAGTAGTGGAATCCCTCGTCCATTGGACCATCTGTAGTACCTGTCCAGAAGCCGTCCTTATCTTTGCGGAGCACTGTTCCACCTGTTCCACCGAGTCCGAGACTGACAATCACAGACTTGGCATCGGGAGCCTCAACACGGAAACGAGCGAAACCTTCGGAGTTCACCTGAGGATATTCCTGACCAGGCTGATTCAGCTCATTGGGCACAAAGTCTTCTTTGGGAACAATGTTGTCCATCTTGGGATCAAAATTCTTGATGACATAATACGACTGCTTTGGTTTGTAGTTCTCGTCGAATGGCAGTGGATGGTTGTTCACACCAAGCCATGAGTCACGGTCGCCAAGGTTCCAGAATGTCACGTTGTCGATGACATCCTTGTGCTTACGGAAGATTTTGAAGAGACGAGCATACTGGTCGTTCTGCAGCGTGGCCTGATATGCAGCCTGTGGTTTGGCTTCACCTCTGGAGAAGCGGAGCTGACCACCCTGCTCAGTGTTGGTGCGCAGGTCAAGTTCTGTGAAATGGATATGCTTCACGAGTTGTGAATATTTGGTGATGGCAGCATCAATGTCCTCCTCGGAGGGTCCATAGATGTTGTAGTGTCCTTGCATACCAATACCAGTGATAGGCACACCAGCATCCTGCATTTTCTTCACCATGTTGTAGATACGATCACGTTTGCCTGGGTCGGCAGCGTTGTAGTCGTTGTAGAAGAGAATGGCATTGGGGTCAGCCTCATGTGCGAATTCAAAAGCCTTTGCAATGAACTCATCTCCACAGAGTTTAAAGTGGGTGCTCTCGCGGTAAGGATTTGCCGGACGTCCGGGGAATCCGAAAGCCTGGTCGGCAATAGCCTCGTTGACCACGTCCCAGGCATAGACCACATCCTTGTAGCGGTTGACCACGGTGGTGATGTGTTCTTTCAGACGCTCGTAGAAGACTTCCTTGGTCACAGGTTTTCCTTTTTTGTCGGTGAACATCCAGTCGCAGAACTGTGAATGCCAGCAGAGGCAGTGTCCACGCAGTTTGATACCATTTTGACGGCAGAAGTTAGCGATGCTGTCGGCTGGTCCCCAGTTCCACACACCCTCTTTGGGATGCACGGATACAGGTTTCATGTCGTTTTCAGCGGTGATGCTATTGAATTCTTTTTTAATGAGGGCTACCTGCTCAGGATTGGAGATGTTTCGCATATTAACTGCCACACCAACTGTAAAATACCCTTTGTAGGTATCTTTGTAACCTAAGTTTGCATTTGGATCAACTGGTCTGCCCCATTGAGCTGAGGCGGAGCCACAGACTGTCATGAACAAAAGTCCTAAGAGTGCACTTTTCAAATGTTTCATAAGATTTTTATTTTGTTATTGATATTTTGGGAATTATAATTAAGAGTGATAAGGGGGTAACAAGTTATTTAAAGAGATGGGGAATAAACTGATTGAAGCAACGACGCCATGTAAGCCACTCGTGGTGAGTGCCCGGCGAAATATAGAGGTCGGTCTTGATGCCAATATCGTTGAGGCTCTTGGCAAGTTGTTCTGTGCCAAAATTCTCCTCGCTACCAGCGCTGACAAAGACATAATGCATTTTCTTGTTGAATTCATCAGCATTTGTGAAGACACCATCGTATGCCGTCTTAACATCCAGATTGAAGATAGCACCACTAAAGGCACCCATATACGAGAACTTGTCCATGTTGGTAAGTACGACATCAAATGTCTGGTGTCCACCCCATGAGAGTCCTGCCATGGCACGGTGGTCACGGTCGGTATAAGTGCGGAAATTGCTATCGATGTAAGGAATCAAATCATTGATAAGCACTTTATAGAATGATGCGCCATAGGAATCGAAACTTTGTCCTCTTCCGAATGGGGCTTTGATGTCGCCACTTTCCATCACCACAATCATAGGAACAGCCTCGCCCTTGGCAATAGCATTGTCCATGATGTGCTGCATATGTCCTTGTTTTGCCCATCCAGTCTCATCTTCACCCATACCATGCTGCAAATAGAGCACAGGGTACTTTTTCTTGATATTCTTCTTGGAGTCGTATCCAGCTGGTGTATAGACCATGGCATGTCTCCACTCGTTGGTAGAATTGGCATAATAGTAGATGCTTCTCACCTGCCCGTGGTCGATACCCTGCTGCGGGCGATAGTAGTCACCTTCGGGTCCTTCGGGAATCTCAATACCACCAGCTTCGCGGTTACATCCAAAGAAAGTCTCCGTGGAGGGGTCGATGAAGTTGACACCGCCAATATTGAGGAAATAGTAGTGGAATCCAACCACAAGTGGGTCGGTGACAGCCATCCAATTGCCCTGTCCGTCGGGCAGCATATCATACTTCTTGTTGCAGATGTCGAGCACAACTTTTCGTGCCTCAGGAGCTGCCACTTTGAAATATGCGCGACGCTCCTTGTCCACTTTGGGGAAGTCGTTTCCTGGAACGGTGGTCTCTGCCAACACGGCATCAGCTGGAACCTCCACGGTCTTAGGCTTCTCAAAGGCTGGTCTCACAGGGTCTACGCCGAGCAGTGTTGCCATCAGTTCACCATAGCGGCAACCCAGTTCGCGATATCCGTTGGCATCGAAATGCAGACGGTCGGGACCGTTTGTGCATCCTGTGGAAGAAACGACATGGGCAGTATGAATGGTCTTGGGCAATTCGTCAATCTGCTTGTTCATGGCGATGCACTGTCCCTGACCATTGGCCTGAACCACCTCACCAGCGAGCAAGGGCACCTCTTCAGGTTTGAGTTTCAGATCGCCAAGCAGACGGTCATAGACATTCTGCACTTTGTTGGCCCACTCGGGGTCTCCGGTATTCGACTCACCCTGATGCATGAGCACGCCCTTGATGACGCCCTCCTTCTGGGCTTTCTTTGCCAGGTCTACCAACCGCTGATAAGGATTGTTGTCGTATGCCTCCAGCATACCCTTCATCCATGCCGGAGCAGTTTTGATATACTCGGCAATCTCATCGGGCATGAATCCCTCGATTTTGATACCGCCGATAGCCACGGTAATCACACCCACACGGACATTGGCGGGCAATGACTTCGCCAAGGTACGTCCGAAATAATCCACAGGAGTGAGGCCATTATTACCACGACAGAGCGGTGGTGTAGCCTGATACCATTCACCCATTTTCCTACCTCGCTCATTGTCATCGACAGCAGCCATCATCAAGAAGCGGTTGTCTTCCAACTTGAAATCTTGTGCTTCTGGTCTGGCAGCGCCTTCCATATTAGATTGTCCGAAACAAAGGAAAATGTAGAAATTTGGATCCACTGGGCCTGCATATGCTGACATGCATGCGCAGAATGAAATTAACAATAAAAATTTTCTCATCGAGGTATTAAGTTTATGAGTTCTTCAGTTTATGTGTTTTCACAACCATCCTAATTCCTTCCTTTGCCTAAGGAAGGACTGCATCCCCCAACCAAGGCCTTCCCCCGGGGGAAGGATGCAACCGCTCCTACTCGTCGCTCTTACATTAAGGTACCCTCGACCCATCAAAGGGTCGGGGTGATTTTTCACGCAACACAGTTGCGATTATCTATGTTCGCTTCGCTCACTACTAAGAAGTTGACAAAATTAAAGTCTAACTCCTGATATTTATAAATATATAATAATGTGTGAGTGATGCAAAGTTAAAAAAAATGAATTTTGCAAAACACACAAATTGTTTCAAGAAATTATAAATATGGTACGTTTGATGATTTATGTAACAACGAAATAAATTAATGATACAAAATTTGAGTACAAATAGTAAAATTATGATGTATCTTTGCAATCGAAATAAAAAAGCAAATACGTTATTGTTTTAGTTAGGTTATTAGAAATAGGTTATTTTAGGTTTTTGATTAGAAATGCAAAATGTTTGCAAAAGCCGTGAGGCTTTGTAAAGCAGCCCTCCTCAGGAGGGCTTTTTTTATGGAAAAAAGTAAGTGGAAAAGAATCAGTTTCGAATATATTTTTGTATTTTTGCATTTTATTAAGTAAATCCTAATTATTTGCTTCAGCGTATGATGAAAAAACTATCATTCATAGCAGTGTGGCTTCTGGCGCTGGTCGCCATTGCCTGTGCCTTGCTGGTGTATGAGAACCACTTACTCTGGAAAGTTCAGGAGATGAATCTTTTCCTTAACACCTCGCTATTCTTCAAACAACAGATGGTAGTGCCTGCGGGCATGCTCACCTATGTAGGCACATGGTTCACGCAATTGTTCTACTACCCATGGTTAGGCGTAACGGTGCTCTGCTGCTGGTGGCTGTTGTTATTGATACTACTGAAGCGAACCTTCTCTATCCCCGCCCGATGGAGTCTGCTGCTGCTTATTCCCGTGGCACTGCTGTTGCTGACCAACGTCGACTTAGGCTACTGGGTATATATACTGAAACTGCGCGGTCATTTCTTCCTCACCACTATCGGCACCACAGCGGTTGTGGCCCTTCTTTGGGGCTTCCGTTCATTGCCTGACAAATTCTGGCTGCGCGCAATTTGGATGGTGCTGACGTGCGTGTTAGGCTATCCTCTGATGGGCATTTACGGTTTGGCGGCCACTATCCTCATGGGTATCTGGTCATGGCGCCTCATGCCCCGCGGTCGTGCAGCTGTTTATTCCGTGATTGCCATACTCATGGCTATAGCCGTTCCTCTGTTCTGTTACCGTTATGTATACCACGAAACCAATCTGGCCAACATCTACTATGCTGGTCTGCCACTCTATTTCGTCACTGAACAGTACGCCCTGTACTATATACCTTATTATTTATTAGCACTCTTCATGGTAGCAATGGTATGTCTGCCCAAACTGAAGGAGAGAGAAGAGAAAATAATAGAGGAGAATGAAGAGAAGGAAGAGGAAAAAGAAAAGAAAGTTATCAAAAACAAGAAGCAAAATACAAATAGCCAAAAGCAAAAAGCAAAAGCAAAATACAAAAAGCAAAAAGCAAATAACAAAAAGTGGATCCCTTGGGCAGTGCAGGCAGCAATGTTAGCTGTTGTGACGTGGGGCGTTTTCCATTACTGGTATAAGGACGAGAACTTCCACCACGAGGTCAAGATGCAGCATCTGATAGACCAGACCAACTGGGAAGGTGTGTTGCAGGAAGCTGCCACCCAGCAAGACGAACCTACACGTGCAATCG
>JAFZAE010000109.1 GCA_017548385.1 Prevotella sp. | reverse complement strand
TACAGGACGTCGTATCTCGGGCATTGTCAATGCCTTGACGGGATTGTTCTTCAAGGCTGGTATGACTTTCGGAAGTATAGTTGGCCCAGCTGTGCTTGCTTTTGTAGGTTACAACAGCAAGGTTATCGACCAGACTCCGTTTGCCGAGGAGGGTATCCTTTGGCTCGTATGTGTCATTCCTGCTATTCTTTTGCTGCTTGCTATGTGGATTATCAGTAAGTATGAACTGGAGGATGATGTCATAGATAAGATTAACAAGGAAATAGAAGCACGTAGCAATAATGAATAAATATAATAAGATATTCGCTCTCTTGCTGGCCATGATGCCTCTGGCATCCATGGCCCAGCAAGGACTAAAAGACGCAGTCGGCAAGTATTTCCTTATTGGAGCGGCTGTAAATCAGTGGCAGAGTGACGGGCAGGTGCCTGAAGCTGATGCCGTGTTGGATAAGCATTTCAATTGTGCTGTGGCAGAAAACTGCATGAAGCCAGAGACTCTTGCACCTGCAGAGGGCATCTTTGATTTCCGCGTTGCCGACAAATTCGTGAATTATTGTCAAAATCATCATCTCAAGGTGCTAGGTCACTGTCTGGTGTGGCATTCGCAGGCTCCCGACTGGTGGTTCACTAATGGCTATGCAGCCTCTCCCGTATCGAAGGAGGTGCTGAAAGAGCGCCTCATCAAGCACATCAAAACGGTCGTGGGGCATTATAAGGGCCAGGTGCACGGCTGGGATGTGGTGAACGAGGCTATCATGGATGATGGTTCCTTCCGCAAATCACCCTTCTACAACCTCTTAGGAGAAGAGTTCATCGAGATTGCTTTCCGCGCTGCTCATGAGGCAGACCCTGATGCAGAATTGTACTACAACGACTATTCCATGTCGGGGGCAGCTAAGCGCGATGCCGTCTGCCGTCTGGTGAAGAGCCTGAAAGACAAGGGACTGCGCATCGACGGCGTGGGCATGCAGAGTCATAATGGCTTGGACTATCCTGACCTTGCAGAGTATGAAAAGTCAATAGATGCCTTTGCTGCCTGTGGCGTGAAAGTGATGATTACTGAGCTCGATATTAATGTGCTGCCCAACCCGCAGGGCTTTGGTGGTGCCGACATCAATCAGAACTACGAGTTGCAGCAGAAATACAATCCCTACACCGACGGCCTTCCATTTGCCAAGCAGAAAGAGTTGGACGACCGTTGGATGGCTCTCTTCAACATCTATTACAAGCATCGTGAGCAGATCAGCCGCGTCAATCTGTGGGGCATCAGCGACGGTGGCTCGTGGCTCAATGGATGGCCAATCAAGGGGCGTACGAACTATCCCTTGCTCTTCGACCGCGAATATAAGCCAAAACCTGTTATTGAAAAGATTATTAAATTATTCAAATGAAAACCCACATCATGGCTTTAATGATGGTCTTGGCGACGATCTTTCCTCTGGACAGTTTGGCGCAGAGGACTGCCTCGCTGACCGTTAATCGAATAGAAGCCAATGGTGATGTGGATGGCAACGGTATCGTTAATATTGCTGATGTGATGGTGATGGTTAATTATCTTGTAGGACAGTCAGTTGCTTTCTTTGATCAGTTGCAGGGAGATTTAGACCATGACGAACTCATTACTATCGCCGATGTCATCCTTTTGGTGAATATCGTAGTGGGTAACGGCTATGATAATAACATTCCTTTAATGGAAAGTGACCAAGCCAGCCCCACATTTTATACATAGAAAATAAAACACTCAAAAAGTCATGTATACAGCTGCACCACTGCAGCTTAGTACCATAAACCAATAACTTATAAACTCATAAACTTGAAAAGACATGAGCAAGTCAAGGTATTTATTTCCAAAGGATTATATGGCCGACCCCTCGGCTAATGTGTTTAACGGCCGCTTGTATGTATATCCCTCTCACGACTGGGATAGCGGCGAGTGTTTCGATGACGATGGCGGGCATTTCCAGATGCGCGACTATCATGTGCTGTCGATGGATGATGTGATGGAGGGAGAAATTATCGACCATGGCGTAATTCTCGATGTTGACCAAGTGCCATGGGCAGAGAAACAGATGTGGGATAACGACGTGGTGGAAAAAGATGGCAAATACTATCTCATCTTCTCGGCAAAGGACTATACTGGTGTTTTCCACCTTGGTGTTGCTGTCGCCGACCGCCCCGAGGGACCATTCATTCCTCAGCCAGCGCCTATCATTGGCAGTTACAGCATCGACCCCTGTGTCTTCAAGGATGACGATGGACAGATTTATGTCTATTTCGGCGGAATCTGGGGTGGACAGCTGCAGTGGTATCGAGACAATAAACTGAAGCCAGCCGCCTCTGTGGGCGAGGAGGCCAATTTCAGGCCGACATTGTTGCCAGAGGGCGATGAGGACCCATTGCCATCACGTGTGGCACGAATGAGCGACGATGTGCTACAGTTTGCTGAGGCTCCCAAACCTGTGGTGATTGTGGATGAGGAAGGTAAACCACTGAAGGCCAGCGATCCACACCGTTTCTTCGAGGCCTCATGGATGCACAAAATGAACGGCAAGTACTATTTCTCGTATAGCACAGGCGACACACACTTGCTATGCTATGCTGTGGGTGACAATCCCTACGGACCATTTACTTTTAAGGGCGTGATATTGGAGCCTGTGGTGGGATGGACCACACACCATAGTATCGTGGAATACAAAGGAAAATGGTATCTTTTCCATCACGATTGTGTGCCCTCCAACGATACAACATGGCTCAGAAGCCTAAAAGTGATGCCTCTCGATATCGACGAAGAAGGAAATATTCAAACCATGGTCAGTGATTAAAGAGAGACATTTGTTCAAGAACATAATAACAACAGCCTCGCCGATTTAGACGGCGAGGCTGTTGCTATATCTCTAACTCCAAACTTCTAATTACTAATCACCCTCTTCCTCCCGTAGCCCATGGAATATATTTGTTAAGAGTTTTGGCTATCATCACGTTAATAGTTGATGAATAGATTGTATAGAACAACGCAACGATGAATATCAAGTAAAGTGAACCGGGGGGATTGTCAAAATTGTAAAGATACATAAAGGGTATAAGCAAATACCTGTCAAGCATATAGATGACCAATGTACTCTTGCCAACGGAAAGAATGTATTTGGGATATTTCTTGATACTTGAAGACAATAAAAACAATGACAACAGTCCAACTATACTCATTAATGCGCTAATGGGCACACACATAAATCTGCCATTGTGAATATCCGTACAGCCATTAGGATAAGTAATATAACCAATGACAATATAGCAAAAGAGAAAAATTATACCATATTTTAAACGATGGTTGCTTAATTTTGCTTCAATTCTTTTGTATAAGTTGCCAATCATAAAGTAAAACTGCACTATCATGGCGATATTGAACATGAAGGTATTTAGTATCTCTTTTTGCTTAAGTGTATAGCCAATAGCAGAGACGATGATCAATGATATTATTGTCAATATTAGATGATTCTTTGTCAGTTTCATCACATAATAAAAGATAATCTGGGCTATGATAAAACAGGGCATAAACCATAACAACTCGCCTGTAAACAGTTCAACCATTGACTGGAAGACATGAGAAAAACCTTTAAAGGGGATACTGGCAATTAGTGGAATCAAACCGAGAAATAGCCATGGAATAATTAACGATGTTAAGGTCTTTTTGAAAAAAGCGAAATCCCCACCTGGTCTGATATGAAACAGATACCCTGATAATGCAAAGAATAAGGGCATTTTTATAGGATTGATAAAAACGGTAAAAGAATCAGGCTGGACGCGATGGCAATAGACAACGAATAGAATAGCCAATGCCCTTAGGGCATCAACCCATTCGAAGTATTTTTTTTGTTGTTGACTTTTATACAATTTGTAGATAGTGAAAATATTGAAAATTGAGAAGGATGATATGTGTTTATTACTGACTAATGGTTGGGTATTACTTGACCATTTTTTGTGCAATTCCGAACTTTGGGTATAGATGATTGTTTGGAGAGAACCATACTGCCACAACGAAAAGAACAATTCTCCAACTGAATTGTACCATTTCTGATTATCAGAGGAATTGTTGTGTTGGGAGCATTCACCTCACAGTTGCGCATAACCATCTGAAGATTGGAACTTGTGAAGTCAGAATTAATCAGCCCCGACTTGTTTAGTTCGAATTTACAGTTTTCAAAGATAAAATTCACAGCTGTGCCGATAATGATAGCTTTGTTGAAACAGGTCTTTTTACCAAGACACTATCAAAGGTCTGACGGAAAATGCAGTTGCGAAAGGTTTGATGTTGTCCACCACCACCTTGAGCCATTCGTGCGCCTTCGATAATGCAATGGTCATAATAAATGTTGTCGGGACAAGATGAAGAACTCTTAATCCCCCCATGATAAGTGAGCATGACAGAGGTGTTGACATCGCCTTGGCGGAATGTGCCGTTAGTCACATATAAACCTTTTAGATATGACTGCCCGTAGATGACATGCATTCCTTCGCCCAACAATGGAGCCTGAGTGAGGTTGGCATGATTGACGTAGCAGTTGCTGACACCGGCAAATACGTTTTGGGTGAATTGCTCTGAATGCCAACCGTCAATGTGTATGTCACGGCTGTCACCGCTATTATTTCTTCCTCGCTTGATGCAAAAATCGTGACTCATTCCTTTGAAAGTGATGTCTCGGAAGGTGAGGTCCTCACAGCCAGTGATATAGAAGGCCATAATGCGTGAGTCGCCACTGTCCAACCTATAGTGACCACTTGGAGCACCATCATCGCGGTCACGTAGCGCACGGAGGTTTAGTTTCTCTATCACTCCGTGGTGACATTGATAAAACCATCCCCATGCCACGGGCGACATCTGTTGCGTGTTTCCTTTACTTTGAGTGCGTAATAAAAGCGTTGCCCCATTGCCATTAAAATGGAACCCGTCGAAAGCCTTCCATGGGTGATAACGGGTGTGGGTGTCTTTTGTCATCTTGACATAATATATGACGGGACGGAGAATCACATTGCCTCTACCAAGGATGATAGCACGGTTGAAAGCTTCGGCGTCGTTCGTCATTGTTGAGTCGATATCCACCATCCGACCGTTGAGGTATATGGTAGAACGACGGCAACTTATATCAGAATAAACGATGTTGGTTCGTGCCTTGCCACTTGTCTTGTCGTTCCATTCATGGCTGTTTGCCCATTTCGCATAATAAACACCGTTGTTGAGAAGCAAAAAGCGATGATTGATGGTGTCGAGAAATACATCGTCGGTGGTATGGGCAGATAGATGTTCCCAGCGAGATTTGTTGACTATATGGCTAGAGGGATAGCTGACAGTAATGGGACTAACGGTTTTTGACACATTTACAGAGCCAATGTTCCCAGCATAGCAGCGCAAGGGATAATTCCAGTAGGCGATGCCATCACCACGTGCCCCAAACCATTCAGGGTGAGCCACCACATCCCACGTTCCACTGATATGAATGTTTTTACCAAACAATTGTCGGATGGTATCACCAACAATCTTTGTTCCGTTTCCTACCAATGTGCCGTTGTCGATGACACCTCCCTCCGAGACAATCGGTGCTCCTTCTTTTAGAAAGATGTACTGACCACCAAGATCGATGTCATGGCGGATATGATAGACAGAATCATCTTCTATGTAAAGACCGCCGAGATGATAATCTTCGGCGGTTTTTTTGTTGACTTGTGCCATGAGTGTGGCACTCATGGAAGTCAGTGTCAGGGAAAATAAAAATAACAGTTTTCTCATGTCTTTGGTCCGACGATACTTAAGTCAATTAATTTACCAAAGTATTTGTCGGTTTCTTCCAATCTGCCATTGAGTGAGAATCCGCTGGAGGGATAAAAAGTAAATTCACCAAAGTATATCTTCCCTCTCACATCATAAAAATCTACTCGGATAAAAGGAAAACCCTTTGACAGGTTAGCGGCCAATTCAAACATACGGTCAAGGGTTTGTGGACGGGGGAGTGTAAAGTCGGCAGGTGCTTCAACGCCCCATTTGTTGTAGCGGCAAAGATTCCAGTCGTGGTCGAAGAAATAGTATTTCACGGCTCCTTTCTGGCGGTCAACACAGATGAGGACACTGTCGGCTATGCCATTGAAGCAGTAGAACTTGTAGTCAGTAAGATCGTCGCCGAGAAACTGTTCAGCAAAGATTTTTTTCTTCACATTCTTATAAGGCCATTCACGGTAGCGCTTATAGATGTCCACCCCCATTGCTGTAGATAACTTTTGGCGTGCACGTTCTGTATCTAGTTTCTTCTTATCATTGCAGATGACCACCCCAGTGTTGCCGCCACTATGTGTAGTCTTGAGGACAAACTGGTGGGGTAGGGAGGAAAAGTCTATCGCATCGGCAGAGTCCCACTCTTCGATAACGGGGATGACAAATTCATCGCCGAGAATCTCACGAACATATTTTTTCACGGCTAGTTTATCCACCAAGGTTGTCATCAGTGGCTCACGGAAGTTGAGCTTTAGCCACTGTAATTTTTCCCGCATGGTTTGTGGGTTGTCCAAATGGAGCCGGCGACCGGTATAGAGATAGTACATGAGGCTGATGTATGTCTTGTCGCCAAATATTGGTGACAATTTCGTCACAGCCCTTTTTAACAAACCTCTTGAACCACTCATGTTGCAGACTACTGTGTCTGATGGTTGATACAGATTCCCTGTTTATACCATTCGTATAGGCGGTGGATGCCCTCATTGATTTCCACCTTGTGTCGCCAGCCAAGAGAATGGAGCTTGCTCACATCGGTGAGTTTTCGCGGTGTACCATCAGGTTTGCTGGCATCCCAGCGCAATTCTCCACGGAAGTCAATTTCGGCCACTACCTTCTCGGCAAGTGAACGTATGCTGATTTCCACACCAGAACCAACGTTGATGTGGCAGTTGCGAATCTCTTTGGCGTCAGGCTCGTGGGTGTCGGCGAAATCAACGTTAAGCAACACATGAACGCTGGCGTCGGCCATATCCTCGCTCCATAAAAATTCGCGGAGAGGTGAACCTGTTCCCCATAAAGTCACGGCCTCAGGTGTTATACCGAATTTTGCCAGTTCATCGAGGATTTCCTTGTCGCTGTTTTTCCCGCTCACCCCTTCGACGGGTCGCAGGTTAAGGTCTTTTCGAACAAGTTCCATGTCACCTTCGTTGAGACATTTGGCCAGATAGACCTTTCTGATCATGGCAGGCAACACATGGCTGTTTTCTAAATGAAAATTATCGTTTGGACCATAGAGGTTGGTGGGCATTACGGCGATGTAGTTACACCCATACTGGATGCTAAAACTTTCACACATTTTCAGCCCGGCAATCTTTGCAATGGCGTATGGCTCATTGGTGTATTCCAATGGGGATGTCAACAAGGCGTCTTCGCGCATAGGCTGAGGTGCCATACGTGGGTAGATGCAGGTACTGCCAAGAAAGAGCAGTTTGCTTACACCGTGGCGATAGCTCTCGCCAATAACATTTTGCTGTATCTGCAGATTCTGATAGATAAAGTCGGCACGATATTGCAAGTTGGCCATAATGCCCCCCACATGGGCGGCAGCTAGCACCACGGCATCAGGACGCTCCTCGTCGAAAAACTGCTTGACGGCCACACTGTCTAATAAATCCAGTTCTTTGTGGCTTCGGCCTATCAAGTTATGGTATCCTCGTTGTAACAGATTGTTCCAAATAGCCGATCCAACCAGTCCATGGTGTCCAGCCACATATATTTTTGATGATTTGGGAAGAACCATTTTACATTTCTGCTTTTAAGTGGAGTTTTTTCACAAATCGTAGGTCGTGTTCTACCATGATTCGAACCAATTCTTTGAAAGATGTTTTGCGTGGATTCCAACCAAGTTGTTCACGTGCCTTGGTGGGATCGCCGAGGAGTTGTTCTACTTCGGCGGGTCGGAAGTATTTCGGGTCGACTTCCACAAGTACACGCCCTGTGGCTTTGTCTATGCCTTTTTCTTCGACGCCCTCACCTTTCCAGTCCAACTCAATACCCACAGCTTGGAATGCCAGTGTGGCAAATTCTCTCACACTATGGTATTCACCAGTAGCAATGACAAAATCATCGGGTTCATCTTGTTGTAGCATCAGCCACATACATTCCACATAGTCACGGGCATAGCCCCAGTCGCGAAGGGCATTCATATTTCCTAAATATAATTTATCCTGATAGCCTTGTGCGATGCGT
The DNA here is from genome assembly GCA_017548385.1 of Prevotella sp. Taxonomy (GTDB): domain Bacteria; phylum Bacteroidota; class Bacteroidia; order Bacteroidales; family Bacteroidaceae; genus Prevotella. Next base: position 44,469 of record JAFZAE010000109.1, on the reverse strand, counting down.
GCGGCAGCAAGTGTGATTTTGCGTGTGACGAAAGTCTCACCTCGGCGTTCGCTCTCGTGATTAAATAGGATGCCGTTGCAGCAGTACATTCCATAACTCTCGCGGTAGTTTTTCATAATCCAATAGCCATACAATTTGGCCACACCGTAAGGTGAGCGTGGATAGAAAGGTGTGGTTTCTTTTTGGGGAATCTCCTGTACCAATCCAAACAACTCTGAGGTCGATGCTTGGTAGATACGGCATGTCTTATCGAGTCCGCAGATGCGTACAGCCTCAAGTAGGCGTAGCACACCGATGGCATCGGTATCGGCTGTGTATTCAGGCACGTCGAAAGAAACTTTAACATGGCTTTGCGCAGCCAAATTATAAATTTCGGTGGGCTTTACCTCTCCGATGATGCGGATGAGTGACGAGGAGTCGGTCATGTCTGCCCAGTGTAGGTTGACTAGTCGCTCACGCTTCATGTCGCGCACCCACTCATCTAAATAGAGATGCTCGATACGCCCAGTGTTGAATGAGGAGGAACGACGTAGGAGACCATGTACCTCATAACCTTTTTCTATCAAGAATTCAGCAAGAAAGGAACCATCCTGTCCTGTGATGCCGGTGATAAGTGCTGCTTTTTTCATTTCTATAGTTGTTATTATTCTGCGAATTGCTTGATGCGTTGCTCTTCGCTGAGTTTACATATAAGTAAGGTACCTTCTTTTTCGGCGATGATATAACCATCGAGGCCTTGCACTACCACTTTATGCTCTCCGGTAGTATGGATAATGCAATTGTGTGTATCGAACACAGAGATGTTCTGTCCAATAAGACCATTGCCGTAGAGGTCTTTTTTGCTCTGTATCAAGAGTGACCCCCATGTGCCTAGATCGCTCCAGCCGAAGTCGGCGGGACAGACGAATATCTCTGAAGCCTTCTCCATGATGGCATAGTCAACAGAAATGCTCTCACATTCTGGATAGCGCTCATTGATGATAGCCTGCTCTTGAGGTGTGCCAAATATGGGGAGCATATTCTCAAAAATCTTCGACATAGATGGCATATATATACGGAACGCATTGACAATGGTGCTAACACGCCAGATGAAAATGCCAGCATTCCAGAAATAACTCTTGTTGCGGATATATTTCTCGGCTGTCTCAAGATCGGGTTTCTCACGGAAAGAGTCTACTCGGAAAATTTCCTTGTTACGTGCCGAACTGGAAGACAAATCAGCTTGAATGTAGCCATAACCAGTTTCTGGTCGGGTGGGCTTCATGCCAAGGGTCACTATGGCATCAGTCTCGGATGTGAATTTAAGACATGATTGTACCACGCGGCGGAATTCGGTGCTGTTTGTGACTATATGGTCGCTGGGAGTGACCACCACATTGGCTTTAGGGTTCTCTTTTTTGATGCGCCAGCTCACGTATGCGATACATGGGGCGGTGTTGCGGCGGCATGGTTCACTCAGTATATTGCTGGTGGGGACTTCTGGAAGTTGCTCTTGCACGAGGGACGTATATTTGGCATTGGTGAGAATCCAGATGTTTTCTGGAGGACAAATGCCATTGAAACGGTCGTAGGTGAGTTGAAGCAATGACCGCCCCACGCCCAAAATGTCGATAAACTGCTTGGGACATTCTGAAGTGCTCATAGGCCAGAATCTGCTGCCTATGCCCCCGGCCATGATGACTAGATAATTATTGGATGTTGCCATATCTGATTGGGATTTGATATGATGATTGTCTTTAGTGTCTCTTTTTTGTTAACGTAAAACTTTCCTTTCTTACAAGGTGATATCCATGGCAAAGGTCTCCTTGCGAAGTCCTTTAGGGATTGTAACTGTTACGTTGTTTCCATCTACCTTATATGATAATCGTTGTCCAGTGCTCACTAGCCGTACACCGTTTCTCTTGTGGGGAATGTTGCCAGTCCAAGACACCTGACAGGGCAGTTGTTCCTCCTTGTCAAGGACATAGATGGCATAGATATGCTTGCCATCATGAGAGGCGGTAAACCAGATGTTGCCGTCATGATAATGAGGCGTTGTCGTTGTGTGGTATATGGCCTTGCCGTTGGAGCGCAGCCATTGGCCAATGTCATGGAGACGTGTAATGGCTTCTTGTTCTATCAATCCTTCTGGTGTTGGACCTACACCAAGTGCGAGAGAACCTCCTTTTGCTACGATTTCCACCAGTTTGTTGATGATGTCGCTGGCCGATTTCCAGTGTGGATGCTTCACGTAACCCCAATCGTCGCTCAAGGGAATACAACTTTCCCAAGGAATAGTAAGCTGTTCGTCAGGTATGGTGCGTTCTGGGGTTTGATAGTTCTCGTAGGGACCTCGAATAGTTCGGTCGACAATCATTAGATGTGGTTGGTACCGACGTGCCATAGTGGCGATACGTGGCATGTCGATGTCTTGGTTGTTCTCCTTGCAGACCCATCCTCCGTCGAGCCATAGTATGTCCACATGCCCATACTGACTCATGATCTCCTCAATTTGGTTGTATGTGAACGTTTTGAATTGTTGCCATCGCCAGGGATGCTGGTCTATGGGATAGTTCACGTTGCGCCCTTTGGTGCTATATACATCCCACCAGTAATAGGGGGAATGCCAGTCGGGTTTAGAGAAATAAGTTCCGGTCATGAATCCTCGGTTGCGGAATGCATCGAGTACATGACGTAGCACATCGCATCGGGAATCGTCTGAGAAAGCATGATTGGTGATGGTGAAGTCGGTGTATTGACTATCGTACATACAAAAACCGTCATGATGCTTTGTGGTGAATATCATGTATCGCATTCCCGCGTCGGACATTACCGATGCCCATTGTACAGGATCGAACTTGGTGGGATATAGCTCATCGGCGAGATGCCAGTACCAATCTTTGTATTGTTGATAGGTCATTGTCGTGTCGCGTGTAATCCATTTCTCATCGCAAATGGACCATGACTCAACAATGCCTGGTACAGAATATATTCCCCAATGTAGCAATACGCCAAATTTCAGGTCTTGCCACTTGTGAAGATTATTGAGCACAGCGGGTTCAGAAGGCCACTCATAACCATCAGATTGTTCATGAATATTGTCTTGGGCATGAACGCTGTTAACTGCCGCCACAAATACAATCATCAATAATACAAATGAAAAATGTTGCTTACCGATGATCATTCTCTGTTTATTCTATTTTTGATAAAGTGTATGAGTCTCTCACGGTGTGACTCACATTCCACCATATTGAGTAAAGACAGCCATTTCTTCTTGGGATAGAGAGAGGGTAGCAACCCTTTTTGATAAAGCCATTTTGCACGTTTTGAGGAATAGGGAGTCAAGAGTGTGGATAAACCATCAGATTTCCCATCAACCAAACATTGAAAGGCTTGCATCAGCTCTTTATCATCAGTAAGAGTATCTGACAGTTTTTGAAAATGTTCAAAAAATTTCTCCTCTTTTTCTCCTTGAAGAAACCTGACATCCGGTGTTTCACTGCATTGAATGTATGGCTTGACTTGATACTTTGTTTGCTCACCTTCTAGTTGTAGAATCACCATGTAACCTTTATTCCAAGAGTTTTGTCTATACCATGGTAGGTCAAAACAAAAATTGCCAAGACCATAAAAAATCGGCTTGGCTTTATAGATTTCCATTCCACAGTATCGATGTTGGTGATGATTGATAACAGCATCAGCTCCAATGTCGATGAAAAAACGGTATGTTTGGCGCATTCTCGGTGTGGGATGCCAGTATTTCTCCACCCCTCCGTGGGTGATGACTATCACATGGTCAGCTTTTTCCCGGGCTTCAACAATGGCGTAATATTGTGATATTGGGTCAAGGGGGTTGGAACCGCCATTATTCTCATTGGCTATGCTGAATTCATGTTCGCAGCAGTTCACAATGGCCAACGTTTCTCCATGGAAACTCTTATAGAGTGTTGCCGAGGCTTCCTTGATATTACGTCCACCACCAACATAGTCAATACCTTGTGCTGTCAGTGCGTCGAGCGTATTTTTTACGCCTTGTTCACCATAGTCGTAGAAATGGTTATTGGCCAGTGTCACACCATCAAACAGACCGTATTTCAACAACTTGATGTCGCACTCCCGACAACAGATAGTGGGACCTACTTTGTTGATCGAAGAGGCTTCCCCTTCCACTATGGGACATTCAAGATTGACAATGCGATAGTCCATTGCCTCATTGAGAGTCCTTATTTCACCAAAAACCTTCTCATATCCTTTCTCATTGATCAAGGTGGTTATTCGGTTCTTGGGAACGTAGTCACCGGCAATAGCTATCTTAATCATAATGTATAGCGAATAAGGAATCAGTCCTCATCTTCATCATCGTGAAAAAAATGTCTCTTCATATGCTTGAAGGGACGCCAGATGGTCTCACTGGGATAATGGGAGAGAAGACGCAAGTTGAATTTCTCTCTGATGAGAAAACGTTTAAAATTGCCCTTTACGCCTTTTAGCTCGTCGAGACGGGTTTCAAACTTTCCAAAGTTGCCGCCATAGTTGATTTCTTCTAAAAGGTATTTGCCCTCTTTCTCATCTGGTTCAACATAGAGATATTTCTCATCAAGGCCAAGTACGTCTTTCATAATATACATCATGGCCTTGGCAAATTTCAGCAGATGGAATTTCTTGAGTGTCGAAAGTAATTCTGCATTGGCTTCAGGAGAAACACCATCGTTGTATCTTTTTCGCAGAAGATAGAAGTAGTCGATAATCTGACGCATGCCGATGCCACCTATCATAAGATGCCTGAAGACATGGTCGAGTTGATAGAAGACATTGAATTCATTGGTAGGCACAAAAAACTTGTATTTCCCGTCGGCGGATGATATCTCATTACCGAACTGCTTATCAGCCACCTGTTCAAAATACTTCCACAATTTCTTGTTTGAAAATGGGTTAATCATGCTTGAGGGACGGAAGTGTACCTCTACGTCGATATCACGAAACATAGGGAAATCCACATGCAGTCTGGTGCTGTGAGAATTGTAATATTTCGTGGTAAATGCAAGGACTTTCTCCCTGCCGCCCTCGCACCAGATGTCGATATCGCCAGTGGCACGGAGCATAGGGTCGGGATACATCAGAGCATTGCCTTGCCCCTTGAGGATACAATTGCGGAAGCCATTCTCTAAAAACCACTCCGAAGCTTTGGTTGTGCGTTCAAACGCCATTTTACTATATTTGCGAAGACGATGTGCCTCAAAAACCCATTCCATCACATCTTCATCAGATGGTTTGTTGCCACGGTAGGATTCCAAGGTCATACGTTTGTCTTCCTTCAAAACGACAGGGACAAAGATTCCCACTATGGTTTGTTTAATGGCAAATTCGAGAAGTTCGTGCCATTTAATATCCTTGATACATTCAGGAACAGGCTTTTCTTTGTCTAGGCAGAAGCGGAGTAACTCGAAATATTTATCTGTATTGTTCATTTTCTATCTTCAATTTTCAATGTTTCAAAATCTTACAGAATGTTTTGAAGATAATTTTGAAATATTCAGCCAATGTACGGTTGTTGATATATTGTAAATTGTATTCTATTTTTTTAGGCATAATTTGGTTGATATACATTTTCTCGGGATTTTCCGACTGGCCAAGAATAAGATTCTCTTCAGAAAAGGCAATGGAGGCATAGTCGGTAATGCCAGGGCGGACACTCAAAACTACACGTTGCTCGGCAGTATATAACCGCACATAGCGCTCAACCTCCGGTCGTGGTCCTACCAGACTCATCTGTCCGATGAATACATTCCAAAGTTGGGGAAGTTCATCAAGCTTGTATTTGCGAATATAATATCCCACTTTGGTGATGCGTGAATCCCTTCCGCCCACTGTAATGAGGTGACCTTTGTCGGAACCTGTTCGCATAGAGCGGAACTTGTATAGCCTGAAAGGCACACCATTTTTCCCTATTCGCTTTTGTGAATAAAACCCTGGCCCTTTGCTACTCAGACGTATGATGACATAAATCACCAATAGTAAGGGCGACAGGATAATGAGCCCTAATCCCGATAGTAATACATCGAAGAATCTTATCATTTCTCGTAATGTCACAGTATTATTTTCTTGTAGGCATTAATAACATTCTCTATCACTACTTGCACTTGCTCGTTGTCTAATTGAGGATAGACAGGCAAAGATATCTCATGCTCGTAATTGTGATAGGCTTGTGGATAATTTTTGATGTCGTAGCCGAGTGATTTGTAATAACTCAACATTGGCAATGGTACGAAATGCACATTTACTGCTACGTCGTGCTTGGAGATTTCGGAAATAATAGCATCACGTTGTGTTTCATTGATATCCTTGATTCGAAGAGGATAGATATGATAACTGCTCTCGCGATTATCCCGAAGTGATGGAGGGAGGATGGCCCACTCTGTCTTGGAGAAAGCATCGTCGTATAAATTGTAAATACGCTTGCGCTCTGCAAGTAATTTGTCGTATTGCCGTATCTGAGCGAGTCCGATAGCGGCATTGATATCGGCCATGTTGACTTTCATTCCTTTGCCAACAATGTCGTAACGCCAGCCTCCGGCCTGGCTCTTGGTGAAGGCATCCTTTGTCTGACAGTTGAGCGACATAAGACGTAGTTCCTTGTACAGTTTTTGATTGTCAAAGGGATATGGCATATTGAAACAGATGACACCACCTTCAGCGGTTGTGATGTTTTTCACTGCATGAAGGGAAAAGATAACAATGTCGGTTTCTGATCCATTGTGTTTGCCATTGTAACGGGCACCGATAGAGTGGGCAGAGTCACTGAGAACAAGGATGCGCCCCAGCTTTTCCTGTTCAGGGCTGTCAGGATGAAACATTGCCTTGATGTCAGGTTCTTGTACCAACGACATGATGGCATTGTAATCACATGGGAATCCAGCAATATCCACAGGGAGGATTACTTTGGTCTTTGGTGTAATGGCTTTACGAATGGCACGCACACAGATGTTGAAATCATCGCAGGAGTCTACCATCACGACTTTGGCTCCGGTCCATAGTGGTGCCATAGCAGTGGCACAGTATGTGTAGGCAGGAATAATCACCTCGTCGCCAGGTTTGATGCCAAACCATCTGAGCATCATAAGTGCGCCTGAAGTCCAAGAGTTTACGCCTAAGGCGGCGGTGGTGCCTGTAAGACGAATGATTTCCTGTTCCAACGCCTTCACTTTCGGACCGGTTGTAATCCATCCTGAGCGAAGCGAATCAACAACTTCATTGATTACGCTTTCATCTACGTAGGGGGGTGAGAACGGTATTTTCATTGTGATGTAGTTATTGTCTTGTTTTTATATTGTCTGTAATCATCTGTTGGTATGGACACAGAATTTCTTGTTGAATATTACTTTGTAAAGGCCTACAAGATAGCCAATACCATAACAAAGGTGTATGTTGAAAAATGTATAGGGCATATACCACACTAAAGCGGTTTTTTTATACTTTATAGCTTTCTGGATGCCAATGCCGATGCCGATAAGTAGATATAAAGCCAGGACACCGATATAGCACCAGGCTATCCAACGGCATACAAAACTGAGTATCAAACCCAAAACCAAACCAATGACAAACAAACCTGGAAAGAACTGTCTGATGGTGGCAGGAGCACCAAGTTTTTTGTTGACCAGAGGTTTGAATAAGCCGTATTGGAAATACATCCGGCGCATCTTCTGCATGCTGTCGCGCGAGGTGTAATTGATTTCAACTTCTGGGATGATAAATATCTTGCCTCCGTTTTTGATGATACGCGCATTGAACTCATCGTCCTGGTTGCGTATAAGTTCTTCATCGAATAAACCGATTCTATCAAAGACTTCGCGTTTAAAGCATCCGAAAGGTACAGTGTCGGTCTGCTTGATTTCCTTTGAACCGATTTTATGTTCTGATGCTCCCACACCGAAGGGATGGCTTGAGCTAATAGCAATGGCGTGGCATTCTGCGGTATCTTTGGCAGGAAGTGTGTGCCATACACCACCAACATTGTCGGCATTTAATTCAAATAGGTACTTGACAAGCACCGAGACATAGTTGGCAGGATATACACAATGACCATCTAAACGTATTATCACATCTCCTTTAGAGGCTGTGATACCTTTATTCATTGCGTACGGCACAGTCTTCTCTGGGTTATCTATCAGATGGAAGTTGGGATGGGTCGCTTCATACGATTTGATGATGTCGCGTGTACGGTCTGGGCTCATACCATCCACAAACAGTACTTCCATGCAGTCTTGGGAATAATCCTGAGACAATATGGACAGGATGCATTGCTCTATGAATTTCTCCTCCTTGTAAATGGGGAGTACTATGGATACAAATGGAGTCATGTATTTATTTTATTCTTATCCATCCTTCGGCATAGACGTCTTTGCGGCAGTCACGGTTGATCCATGGATCTGGGGCGAAGACACGTGGTGAGCGCTTGTTAAGGAAAGCTCCCCACCAACTGAATGAACTGTTGGCTATGATTAAGTCCTTGCAATAGGTCATCAGGAACATATCCCAACAACTTTGTTTGCCGGTATTGCCTGTCACAAATATCACTTCATTACCATCGAGCAGAGGGGTGATGTTGTCTTTACACCAGTCAATATCGTTGGAAAAGATATAGAAATAATGTGGTTTCTTATCGGATTTCACTTGTTTGATGGCCTTCTGATAATATGGCAAATCACAGATGCCGACAAATTCAGGGGCGTTGAGGTAATCGCCACGACGGATATGTATACCCACACTATCAGTACTTTCTATTTGCGAAATCATTTCGCTATTGTACTCATTGGGGGTTGGGTGACTGTATATATTGAGTAATTGCTTGCGGATGTCCTGATAGTAAAGTGCACTTTGCCAATATCCTTCATAATAGCGGTCGCCATCGGTATAGATATTAGGTGAGACGCAATAGCTTTCACTGTAGGGCGCTACATACTCGGTTTTTTTCACAGGAAGCAATTTGCGGGCTATACGCGACAATACATAGTTGGGGATAAATCGTGTCACACGCCGTAATTCCCTGGAACTGGCTATTGGCAGTGTTGCTTTCTTGAATAGTTTGTCTATCTCATAGCCATTGTGAAGATTGACAGAGCCAAATCGTTTGAAAAATAACGAGTGGTAGTGTTGAGTGTCAATGAAAATCTGCTCGTCGGGGAAATGATCCTGAAGCATGACGGCAAAGGCATATTGAAACATCTGGTTGCCCAACCCTCCGGCAATATTGACAATTTTCATATGTTATTGCAGTTTGACAAAAGATGCTATATCCTTCACACGTGAACGGAAATACTTTTGGTAGTTTTTTTCTAGAATGTCACGACTGAGACGTTTCTCCTCGGGATAGAGTTGCTGCTCATGGAGGATAATGTCGTCAGGGGTGTATCTGAAACCTATCACCTTACCCGGATTGCCGATAACAATAGCGTATGGAGGAACTTTGCAACTTCTCAGTACGGTGCCGGCACCGATAATAGCTCCCCGTCCGATATGTACACCCGACAATAGCGTCACGTTGGCAGCTATCCAGACACTTTCGTCCACAATCACTTCACCGCCTTGAAGATTGTCATTGTCGCCCTCATGAATTGTCTTACCTTTTTCCACCACATGGTTATCGGTCACTACGGTAAGCCCTACGGCTGCACCAGAGTCATCGCCCATCACAAATTTTCCCTTTGTGACATAGAGCACATTGTTCCAGTCTATGTTTACGTTGTCCCCAAGGAAAATATGCTGACGTCCACTTACAATCGATGGCTTGTGTACATGCGAACCCTTGCCAAGTGCACCCCAATGTGCAGGACGTGAAATATAGCGAGTGAGAAACGACGAGAAAGATTGTCGCAGTGCCTTGCAAGTGTATTTGACTTTGAAGAACATTACCTCTATTTAATTGTATATCCGCCGTCAATGATGAGATTCTGCCCTGTCATCCATTGTGATGCATCGCTAAGCAGATACACACAAGCATGGGCGATGTCGGAGGGATTGCCGATGCCAAGTGGAAAACCTGCTAAACGCTTTTCACGGTCTGATTCAGACAGAGTAGAAAGATATTGTTCCATGAGAGGCGTCTTTATAGTACCGGGTGAAATTGTATTTACACGGATGCGACGTTTGGCATATTCAAGTGCCAATGTCCGTGCACCGCTGATGAGAGCTCCTTTAGAAGCAGAATATGCCGTAAGACCATTACGGGCAATGAGTGCTGTGATAGATGCAATCAGTATCACGCTGCCTCCGTGATTGAAATACTTTACCTGGCATAACTGGCGTATAAATTCGAATGCACTGATTGTATTGACGCGAAGAAGATTCTCGTAGTCGGAAGGAGATAACAGTTTTGATGGTGCTGTCTTTTCAACACCAGCCGAATGGACAAAACCATCAATCTTGCCATAGTTGTCATGGATGTCATTGACTAAGTTGTTAATGTCGTCAAGGTTGGTAAGATCAAAGGTCCACATTTTATGTCCCTCTCCTTCAAGACTGTTCGTCAAGTCATTAAGCCGTTGTTCATTGCGGCCAAGGGCGACAATCTTTGCTCCCATACGACTACACTGAAACGCACATTCACGGCCTAACCCCGATGATGCACCCGTGATAACCACGGTCTTTCCTTGTAGTGAGAAAGGATTGTCTTTCATATTTCTACGATGTTGCTAATGTGGCAATCGACAAATGTCACCACAGCCGTAGCCCACGACATACCTACGCCGAAAGCGCTCATCATGATGGTTTTCTTGCCTTGCAACTGGTCTTTCAATTCGCTTACGATGGTGATGGGCACAGAAACGGAAGATGTGTTGCCATACTTCTCTATTGTATGTGGAATCTTTGCTGTGTCGAGTTTCATTTTGTTGGCAATGTAACTGTTGATGTAGTTGTTGGCCTGATGAAACACATAGTAGTCTATATGGTCTTTGTCGATTCCAGCAAATTCAAGCGTTTTCTTTATGTCGCGGGGAATTTCCCTGATGACAAATGTGAATACGTCGCCACCACGCATGAAACCTTGTTCATCGCTACGGATGTTGCCATATTCGTCAATTACCTGCTCACGAAGTGTCTCTATGCTGCTGGGATGGCGATAACCGCCTCCCTTGATCATTATCAGATCGTAGCGTGATCCGTCGGAATTAAGCGAAAACCAGCTCTTGCCGAATTTTGCATCGCGTTCTATCAGTGCGGCTACACCTGCATCGCCAAAGATAAAGGCACTTCGGCGATCTTTGGGTGAATAGACTTTTGAACGTGTCTCTCCGTCGAGAATCAGTGCCTTGCGGAAATTCCCGCCTTGAAGCATGCTATACACCACAGAGAGAGCATAGCAGAATCCTGCACAGCCTAATTGTATGTCGAATGCCACACAACTGTTGGGCAAACCAAGCCGATGTTGCAATATGATAGAGGTGGCAGGCATACGATAGTCTGGCGTTTGTGAAAGAAACACTAGTAGGTCGATTTCTGCACGGTCGATTTCGTTGTCGGCAAGTAGTTGTTCAGCTGCAGCATAGCACAGATCTGATGAACAAGTGGCATCGTCGGCGAAACGTCGTTCCAAGACACCCACCTTGTCAACTACTTCCTTCACCTGATCGGAGGGAAAGTATTCGGTATATTCATAATTGTGAATAATCCGCTTGGGTACACAACCCGCCAGTGCGCGGATACCTACACCCTCAAATTCTATGAGTGCCATGATTATGCTGTGGCTATTTGATAGAGATCATTGATTGTAACAGCCGAATGAATGTCTTTCTCTTCTATTAACTTGTCAAATTCCTCATCAAAGAATGCTATTATTAACATGACCGACAGCGAACTCCACTCTTCCAGATCTTTAAAAATTGTATCTGAGTTAAGTGCGGCAACATCTTCAATTTCAATTGCTTCTGCCAGTTTCTCAATAAATTCTGTAATTTGCATATTTGTGATGTATAATAGTGTTTAAATGATCAAATAAATATATTGTCGCTACTGCCAAATTCCTAAGTCTCCATCATCCTTTCATACATATCGACGATATGTTTGTTTATGATGTCGAAGTCGATAATCTCTCGATGGGTCTCACGGCTATTGTCGGTGTAGGTGTCGTTGAGGGAATGGCGTATTTGGTCGGCAGCTTCTTCTGGTACGCGGCTGATGATAGCCGAATTGTGCAAACCTTTAATCTGGCGACGGGCATCGCCTACATCCACACTATACACGCGTTTGTTCAACGCAATGCTTTCTCGGATAATATTAGGTGAACCTTCCTCGTCAGAAGTAAGTAACACAAAGTCACAGGCATTGATCCATACAGGAACTTGATCTGGCTTCACACCACACATGACAAGCAAATGATAATTTTCTCCAAGTTCTGATACGATTTTTTGGGCTATATCACGTCGTTTCACGCAACTATTGTGTACGTCAGAGAAGAGCACCTGATATCCGCCATCAATACCCAGTTCCTTTCGTGCTTGCTCTTGAGAAATGGGAGTAAACACTTGGTAATCCACTCCTAATGGCTGGGTGAACATCCGACTCATAAACTTACGCATAAGCCTTGAAGGCACATAGTTCTTCATCTCATCTGATACGAATCCTACTGCCTCATACCACCTGATGCAGGCAAAGGAAGCTTTTTGATTGATACGTATCTTTGTACGGCGAAGTCGACTTTTTGTGGTTTTGATGGCTTTGGCATGTATATCGGTACCGTGAAAAGTGATGAGTTTGTGACACTTTCTACCTATGAGAAAAAATCTCACTAGTAAAGAGTAAATACCGCCAAAATGTACATGCACAATGTCGTGTTGTTTGGCTTCACGTCGAATTTCCATCAATGTTTTTATGGGGCTTTTACTGCGAAACCTGACAAAATCTACATTTTCCACACGATTGTCGTTGCATAAAGACATTTTCATACGATGCAGAATGGGATTGCCCACGACATGGGGATTGCATGCTTGATTTGAGACGAGCAAAACTCTCATGGTATTTTCTTCTCTACAATTTTCTGCAAAACCTTATAAATGAATGCTATACTCTTTTTTAGGGGGTTGCACGCATTCTTTGCCCACTTTTCAGCATACAAACCAAATTCCTCTGCTCCTGTCATTTGATACAATGCTTGCATCTGGGCTATGTGTAGACGATGGTAAAAGGGACTTGCTATTCGACCATCAAAATCGTATTTACTCCAATACCAGGTGGAAAGTTGGGGAAGTCGACGAAGGAAAGTGTCGCATGAACGGTCTAAAAGAGTCTTGTAATCGCCTTCATCTCGGGTGACCAATACGTAATCATATAGACCAAACCATGCAAAAATCCATCCATTGAACACCGCAGGGCGGTGAGCATATTCCCTGAATATCACATCTTCACCTTCATAGAGAGTAGTACCACCATCGGTGATGGGTCTCAACATAAAGTCGATGCCTTTCTGTGCTGCATTTAGATATTCTTGCTTCTTCTCGTGTGTGAATCCTCTTATTAGTAAGGATACACCTTCGCCTTGAGACATGGCACCGTAGGGATGTTTGGGGTAGATGTGCTGGAACGTATTCCAGGCACCTGAGGATTCTTGGTGCTGATAAGCCCATTCCGCACATTGTAAGAATTTTTTCTTGTATACATCCTCGCCAGTGGTAAGATAGAGGTCATAGGCTCCCAAGCCGTATTGAAAGATGCCCACGGGAAACTCGATGCGTTTGCCTTTTGAAATGCACAGAGTTGGAAGGTCGTTAGTTTGCAGTAATTGAGGCAGCCTTGTGACTTTCTCGGTCATGTCGTTGTAGTAACCTTTGATTTCCTCTGTGGAAAAACACTTACCTAAATCTTGTCGTACGTGTAGGACACTGCGACCGGTAAGCATCTTGAACCATAGGCGTAAATGTGTAAGAGAGATTGGCATATTCGACCGCAACTTTTGGGTGGATGTTTACAGCTTTTTCATGTAAGTAATTGAGGATGTGCCAATCTTACGGTATGGACTGAAGCCATTACGCTCGTAGAAACGTAAGGCCCTGTTGTTGTTGACGGAGAGGGAAAGCAGACATATATTTCTTCCATGTTGTTTCATCCTCAGCAGATAATCTTCAATCATCTTTTGACCATAACCTTTACCTTGGTATTCTGGTAGTGTGCAGATGGATAGAAGGTCACCTTTTTCACTGATAGGCACTGCGTCTATGCTATGATTAAGAACAACATAATGAGGCTTCTTGAAACGTAACAAAAGTTTTTTCCATGCGAGACGGTCGCCCTTTAGCAATAACCATGTGATACGGGTGAGTATACGTGTGCGGTTATGGCGGATATAATTCGATTGCTGGTTGGCATTTGTGAAATAGTACCCCATGCAAAAACCTACAATTTTATTATTGTCGTCTGTAGCCACAACAAAGAGTTCTGGGCTGTCGTCGATAAATTCCTTGTAGAAACGGCTCAGCAAATGGCAGTCATTAGAAGCTCCTATTCTGGTTGAAAGATGCCGTGGAAAGCATTGTGCATGAACTTTGGCAATCTCACCAAGGTCGTCGTATGTGGCTTGGCGAATAGTCATATCTACTATTTATGTAAAAACACTTCAATCAGTTTTTGATGGTCAAAGAGTGTATAGGTATTATGTATATCCTTTAAATTCAAAGCCTTAACCATACTTTGGGCCATTTCTTCGGCATTGTCTACAGAACATACATATCCATTGACACCATCTTCTATTAATTGGCTTACCACGGGTAGACAGGTGGTTGCTACAACAGGCTTGTTGAGGCACATAGCCTCTAACAGCACATTGGGAAAGCCTTCCATCCGGGAAGGGAGTACAAACACATCACAGTGTGCCATATGAGGATATGGATTCTCAAAGAATCCGCAAAACTCCACATTATCTTTCCCATCCCATTTCTCAATGAGCTTGCGTGCATATTCGCCTTCTTTACGTCCAACGATGGAGAGCGTAGCATCTGGGATTTGGTCTCTTACGATTGAAAAAGCGTTTAATAACACGTCAACACCTTTGCGGAAGTCTATTGTGCCCACTGAGAGAAAATGCTTGCCACTATGTGTAAAAGGATTGCCTCCTTTTGCTGCATTTGCGTGTATATGTTCAGCGTCGACAGGATTATAGATGGTTACCACTTTCTCAGGTGAGAGACCATAATAGTCTATGGCTTCATCCCGCATAGCGTTTGTTTGGGCAATCACCGTCTTTGCTTGACGAAAGAGTCGCTTATTGACCCATTTTATAATCCTTAGCTTAAGTCCCTTTGCGCCGCGGTGTAACTGATTGCTTGGCATGTTGGGTAAACGAAGGATGATAGGACTGTGTGTCAGACGGCATGCTATCAAACCAGCTATAGAAGCATTCTCACGACTAGCAAACACCGTGTCACCTTTGTGCTTGCGGAGAAATCTCACCAAAGCAGGAATGGCTTTGAGCGACCGGGAACAATTCAAAGATACCACATTAAATTCGGGCTTCAGCCATTCCGAAATCTCACCGCCCTCGTGACCTAAGTTGACGAATCGCACTTCCTGCCCGCTTTTTTTTAACAGTCGGGCAATTATTAAGCTGATACGTTCGGCACCGCCAGCACCAAGATTCGGTAGTAGGAAGTCGTAGGTCATCTGGGTTTTTTGATAAATTTATACTTTTGTTGGCAATAGAGGATGTGAAGATAGTATATCATCACATAAAAATAGGTGGTCTTCTTGTAATAGCTCACAGCACCCCAGTCGGTTGTCAGACGAATGATAATCAGGGTGATGATAAGCGACGACATGGTATCCACCTTGAAATACTTCATTTCCTTGATGAAAGCGTAGATGAAAATAATGTAATATGAGACAAGACCTACTATACCACCGTCGGCAGCCAGCTCAGCGTAGTTGCAATGCAGATAGCAGTCCAGATCCATCGCCTTCATTGCAAGAATACGGGCGCATCCCATGCCAATACCCAATAAAGGGGTACGTGAGAATTGAATCCATCCTATCTCACGCATAAACTCACGCTTGCTCGTGGAACTATCTACGTTACCCTCATTAGTAATTGATGCAATCAGACCGTCTATTCTATGCATGGCACCAGAAAACATACCTGTTTTGGAAAGAAACACAAACAATCCTATGACAAGTGCGAGGAAGAAAAAGAATTTCATCACAGGAAGCAGGTTGTCTTTCCTCCCTCGTATATTTTTCAGGAAATAGAGAATTAACGTACCAACCACTAAAATGAAAATAGCCTTCCTGCTCTGCGAAGCTGCAATGACCATGATGGCTGGGATTGCCAGGAGAAGAAGCTTTCTGTGCTTCTTGTCCATGAAGTAATACAAGTTGATGACGATTGTGGTGGCTGCCATCATACCCAATGTGTTGGCGTTTCCAAAGCCACCTAGACGCGCACTGCCTTCTCCCATATTAATAAAACGCCCTGAGCCGAAAAACACAAATGCCACAAAAACAACGAAATAGCCGCCATACATGGCAATTTCTAACAATTTGTCAATGGTGGGGAGAGTCTTATAGTAGGAGTAGAGGATAGAGATTTGGATGAATATGAAAAATAGTTGATTCCCTTTGTCTATCGCGTAGGCATAACCCATAGCCCAAAATGCTGTAGCATAGCAAAAAAGTGTGAACTGCAAAATCATCAAATGGAATATCTGCACTTCAAATTTGAAATTGATACTTACCAAGATGAGCAACGTACATATCAGGGCTATCGGAGAACCCATGTCTCCTGCCTCAAAAAGGAAGTTGCTTACAAATGAGATAAATGTAATCAGCCAGACAAATTTGTCGGCATTTGTCGCTATATAGGGTTGATTGGGCATGTTACGTATCGATTTGGCAAGTTGTCACTCAAAGGATAATGGTGTCACTCCATCGTAAGGCTTGCCATAATTGTGACGGTTAATGGCTACTAGTGGCGGGTTTTCTTGATGATTTTCATGAATGGGTCGTAGGTGAGGCGACGGAAAGAACCTAATAGGCGGCCCGAAAGAGGAACTCGGTATGCCATCTCTTCGTTGAGGGCATCATCGCATGGGCTACAATAGCCGCAAGGTAAACCGAATACCGGACGGTGGCAGAACCAGGTCTCTGGTATCAAGTCATCAAGCCCTAGCTGGCGCATTTCCTCAACCTCCTCAGGCTTTTCCATCCCAAACATGGGCATTGGAAAGAGCATGTCTCCGAACACAAGTGAAATCTCCCTAGAGGATTTTTCTTTGTCAATGCGCAATTGCACAATGCCATCAGTGTTGTCTTCTATTAAGACACTTTCACCGATGATGGCATTATAAGATTTGCCACGAGGACTCTTTTGAAGACCAAGCTCCATGACCAGACCTTTCTGGCGGGCAAAGCGAGCAAGCCATTCATATTGGGTACCAATATGGTATTTCAAGCTCAATTTCTTTGAGGCCAATGTAATGTCCTCCATGGGAGGGATGCTGTCCATCTCGACGATGATAACATCGCGTAACTCACATTTTGTTGATGGCTTCTTTCTCACCATGTCGGTAATCTTGGATATAGCCCTGAGCTCATATTTTGTCGAGCTTCTCCCTTTATCTATAATATAGTAGGGCTGGACAATCACATCATGAAGCGATAATTCTGCTACACGACATGTGCTGTCGAGACCTCCCGTCCATAATAGGTTTATTGTTCGTTTCATCATGAAAGCGTCTTTTTGAGGACTTTGTGTAATGGTGTCTTTGAGTTACTTGATGTGGAATAAATACTTGGAGTAATGAAAGTTATAGATAGTTGAATTAATCTGGGTAAATGACTGAAAGTGAATAAATAGCTGAAAAACCAATGTTGGTATATGGACACAATCAACCTTCTCCGCCTTTGATGACAAAAAAGCGGATAGTAGATGGTAAAAATCATGGTGAAGCCAACTACCACGTATGAGAAACCAGGGTTTTGAAATCAATAATGGAGGAATAAGGCATAGCTTATCCCTTTGATTTGAAATCAAATGTCATTTTGCTTCTCGCAGTTTTCGGAATCATCAACTATTTATTTGCTTTCATTACAGGCTAAGTGCATAGACGACCAAAACTTGGCAGTAATACACACCATAATCGTGCCTTTAGGTTGCAAAGGTAAGTAAAATATTTCAAATGATATAGCAAAAAACAAAAAAAAGTAGAAAAAACGCCAAAAATGGCCTGTCGATTTTGATTTTTTATAATATTTGGCTATGAATAATGGTATGTAGCGTATTATGCGACAAAACATATGTCATTTCAGTAACAGAGACATTTTTTCTGGGAATCTTAAAATTAGAAAAGAAATAGAGTTTTCGGTTCATTCATTTAATTGTTTTTTTCGATACTTTGGATAAGTTCGTTCCTCTCTGAAAAAAAAGAACTGTTCTTTTTGTTCTGCTCATGTTTTTATGTAACTTTGCATATCGAAAAAGTGAAGACAAGAATATGCTCTTTAATTCATTTGAATTCCTACTTTTCTTACCTGTCGTGTTTCTGGTCTATTGGCTGTTGTCCAGGACAAGGAAATGGCAAAACTTCTTTGTTGTTGTCGCAAGCTATGTGTTCTATGGCTGGTGGGACTGGCGCTTTCTTTTGCTTATTGTTCTCACTTCTTTTTGCAGCTATGGTAGCGGATTGCTCATTGAGCATTTTCAGGGGAAGAGAAAGGCACAACATGCTGTCAGTGCGGCAAATATCATTCTCAATTTGTTGATACTTTGTGTGTTCAAGTATTACAACTTCTTTATGGAGAATTTCGACGCACTTTTCCAGTCCATGGGTTACAAGATGGACTGGGTAACACTCGATTTCATACTGCCCGTAGGCATTAGTTTCTATACATTCCAAGCATTAAGTTACACCATCGATGTGTATCAAAAGAAACTACCCGCTACTCATGATGTCATAGAGTTCTTCGCTTACATCAGTTTTTTCCCCCAGTTGGTAGCCGGACCTATTGAGAGGGCGACCAACTTGCTGCCACAGTTTCAGCGTAGCCGACGATTCGACTATGCCCAAGCTGTCGATGGATGTAGGCAAATGTTGTGGGGATTCTTGAAAAAAATGGTGGTAGCAGACAATTGTGCCGCCATTGTCAATGAGCATTGGAACAACTATGGGCAACTGCCAGGGATGACGTTAATCTTGTTAGGGGTACTCTTCACTTTCCAAATTTACTGTGATTTCTCTGGATATAGCGATATTGCTATCGGATGTGCCCGGCTGTTTGGCTTCAACTTGAAACGTAATTTCAATTACCCATATTTCTCAAGAAGTATTCCGGAGTTTTGGCGACGCTGGCATATCTCGCTGATGACTTGGTTCAGAGACTATGTCTATTTCCCATTGGGAGGCAGCAGATGTGAAAAATGGAAAATCATCCGGAATATCTATGTGGTATGGGGTGTTAGCGGCTTATGGCACGGAGCCAACTGGACGTTTATATGCTGGGGGCTTTTTCATGCCACCCTTCTCGCTATATATAATATTATGGGTATCAATACCAAATATCAGCATGTAGTGGCATACAAACGATGGTTGCCCAATGTGAAAGAAATCCTACAAATGACACTGACATTTGCTCTTGCCGTGATTGGTTGGATTATTTTCAGGGCAGAGAATATGACACAGGCACTGGACTATTTATACCATATTTTTACCAATAAACCGTTGGAGATCTCAGCACTATATGGGTTGAATTATCTCGGATATGCCATCGCGTTGCTGGTTGTGGAGTGGCTGCAGCGAGACAAGGAGCATGCTTTGCAATTTACAGGTATATGGCCGTTTAAATATCGGATGGTCAGATGGGCTGTGTATTATTTAATCATTATGGGGATTGTCGTGGCAGCAGGTTCAGGACAGACTTTTATCTATTTCCAATTTTAGGAGCCTATGAGAAGGTTTATAAATAATAGTTTATTGTTTGCCATTCCTTTTCTGATCTTGTTGGGATGCTATATTTGGTTTGATCCTTTTAAAGTGATTTGGAACTACGACATCTATTATATTAAGGGTGATGGTGGATCGCTCAATAGAAATTTTGTCTCTACCATGAATTATCTCAATAGATATAAGCAGCATCATTATGACTCATTCATCTTTGGCAATTCACGAAGCCTTTGCTATAGGATAGAAGAATGGAAGAAATATATTCCTCAGCAAAGTTCATGCTATCACTTCTCTGAATCTGGAGGGTCGATTAACGGTATTTATTATAAACTCAGACTGATTGACGAAAAAGGGGAGAAGATTCGTAACGCTTTGTTGGTGATGGACTATACGTTGTTAAGACATCTTGAGCAGGATGGAAGGCCTTTCATTATGCCCCCTGTACTTGACCATTATCGTAATTTTCTCACTTTTCATGCGGAACATTTTGTGCAATGGATGGATGTGAGATTCCTCTACTATTGGACAAAATACGAATTAACAGGGAAGTTTACACCAGAGATGACAGGATTTCTTGCCAAAGGAACCAACTACCAGTATTATGACCCAGTGACCAATGAAGAACCGAGATTGTGGGAGGATAGTTTGATTGCTGCAGGAAATTATTATAACAAGAGTCGTCTCAAAGAATTTAAGGAAAAACAAACACCAAGCATGGCAAGGGAATATCTCAGTAATCCACGGCAGAGAGATGGGTTAAGAGACATTCGCCGTATGTTTGACAAGCATCATACTGACTATAGAATCGTAATCAGTCCGCTATACGACCAGGTACAACTCAATACCAACGACCTTCAGATATTATATGATATTTTTGGTCGAGATCGTGTCTTTGACTTCTCAGGGGTCAACAAGTGGACCAGCGACTATCATAATTATTATGAGTGGTCGCATTACCTGCCAGCAATCGCCGACACCATTATGGCGCGCGTCTATCATGACAAGTAAAAGCAATATCCTAATAAGACAGGGCCGACTATTTGTATAGCCGACCCTGTCTTATTGAATTACAAGTACTCTAACGAGATTACGTTATTATTGTCTAATTTTGAGGTTTCTTAGTAATAATTTGAAATTGCGGCGCCAGTGACCTTTCATATTAAGCCACTTCTTTCTCTTAATAGTCTGATGGTATTGGTGATGGGTGTATTCATCAAAAGCATCGTACATCTTCATGATGGCGTGTAAATGCCGACGGCGAACTTTCCATGTGCTGTTGCGGCTGTTCCACGAACCTGCTGAACCTGCCCGATAGACGGACATTACTTCGTCGATGTAGCCAAGTTCGCCTTTCGATGCATGAAAGAGCATACGGGGCAGATCGCCCACAGGGCAATGAAACCAGAAAGAGGGGCGCCCCTCCTCACGCACATAACAGGAACGGTAGAGTATGCTGCTGGTGGCCATAAATCCACCTCCGCTCAAGATGGCATCCTCTATGGTGTAAAAAGGCTTTATCTGAGTGGGGCGTATTTCAGTCTTGCTCCCATCGGAATATTGGTTGACGTGAGCATGGAAACACAAACTATATTCAGGATGTGATTCCATGAGGTCGTATTGCTTCTGCAATTTTAATGGATCGGTCCAATAGTCATCACCCTCACACATCGCCACATACTCACCACGCAATGTGTTTTCCTCCATAATACGGGTTAGTGAGCCATCGTGTTTGGAGTATTGGTTCTCTGTCTCAAGGATGGGATGGATGATGTCTGGGTATTTTGCGGCATACTCACGTATGATGTCGGCGGTATGGTCGGTTGAGGCGTCGTCATGTACGATGGCCACAAACTTAAAGTTTGTCTGCTGCATCACAAAGCCATCAAGGCATCGGCGGATAAAATGCTCGTGATTGTAGGTGATGCAGTGTATATAGACTTCAGGAATGGTTTTCATTTCTTGTTCTTCCTATTTTTGATGATTTGCATCAGATAGTCGTATTCTGAGAATCCCATCCAGCGTACTGCAGCATAGTAAATGCCTAAGCCGGTGAGTATGCCTACAAATAAATGGATAACGCTGTTGGTTATGAAGATGTTCTCAATAAAGACCACAGCAAATATGCAGAGAGAGAGTATTAGAGTTGGAGCGAGGTCACGCATTTGGAGCAGGAAACCGGCATTAATGAGTTTGCCCGTATAATGGGTGTTGATAATCAGTGCGATGATTGAATTAAGGATAACCGACCAGCACATAAAAACCAATCCAAACTGGATGCTAATGACAAGCATGATTACTCCTATCAATTTCTTGTAAATCTCAAGGCGAAGAAAAAGGTCGCTACGGCCCTTTACCTTGAGAAGGTTGAGGTTGATGACGTGAACAGGATACCACATGCGGGCAAAGCACATCGGGATGAGAAGAGTGGAAGCAAAATGCCATTTCGGGCCAATGGTTACCTCGATGAGCGAATATGAGAGACCAGCCATGAGACACATTGCAGGAAATACAAAAAAAGAAGACATACGGATGAGCAGACGATAATTCTTGCGCAAACGGATGTCATCGTTCTGTATGTCACACATCACCGGATACGACACACGTTGAAGTACGAGTGTCAGGTTGTGTGAAGGGAGATTGGCGAAATAGGCTGAACGGGTATATTGTCCCAGGCTGGCAGCGGAAAAGACTTTACCGATGACGAGCGTGTACATGTTCTTGTAGATGGTGTCTATCAAACCGCTGATGAGCAGGTTGGAGCCGAATGCGAACAACTCACGGAATGATTTCCAAGAGTAGGCCCATATCGGACGCCATTTGGAGAAATACCACAACAAAATCTGACTACAAATAGAAAAAACAATTTGTTGGTAAACCAATGACCATACACCAAAACCGCTCCATGCCAAAGTCAAAGAGGTGATGCCTGCCACAATAGAGGCACTAAGTGCAACCTTGGCTATTGTCTTAAAATCGATGGCAGCAGTATACAGTGCACGTTGAACCACGCCAAAGGAGTCTATGATTAGAACTATACCTAGGACACGGAGTAGTTGGCATAGTTGCGGCAATTCATAAAAGTGGGCAATAGCAGGGGCACAAAAAAACAAGATAATGTACATCACGATACTTATCACTATGTTAAAATAGAACACAGTGGAGCAGTCGACATCAGTCCGGTCTTTCTTGCGAACTAAAGCCTGAGAGAAACCACTGATAATGATAGATTGAGATACAGTGATAAAAACCGTAAGCATGCCTATCTGGCCGAACTCGCTGGGTGATAGGATGCGGGCAAGTACCAAAGATATCAAAAACCTGATGCCAAACTTCGAGAAACTATCGAAGCTTGTCCATACTAGTCCTTTCATTGTCCGCTTTTGTAGTGATTCTGCCATAGACGTTTGTTAGGAGAAGCTGAGTTGTTGTTGTGTTGGTGTTCGTGTGCCTAGGTGTTGTCGTGAAAGGTCAGTGATTAATTGTCTTGATGACCTTTGCTGGTACACCTACTGCCACACTGTAGTCGGGTATGTCTTTTGTCACAACGGCGCCGGCGCCAATCCTGGCATTCCGGCCAATATAATGACATGATGAGAGGATGATGGCTCGTGAGCCTATTACAGCACCTTCCTCAATGGTCAGACTTGTGGGGTATATCTCGCTTCTTGGCCGTGATGGATCGGAATGAAAAGCATGTTGATGGGTCTCGATGATAACTCCGTTGGTAATTCTCACATTGTCTTTGATAATCACCTCTCCTGAATAATCAATAAAGACATGTTTGGCCAATAGCACATTATTGCCTATTGTGATAGAGCCATTAAGATAATGTTGCCGGCTGAGGTTGACATCGTATTCCACCTGTAAGGGGGTGCCAGTATGGTAACGGTGCATATATGCTTCTCTGCGTTTTTCACGAAGTGAGGCACGCTCATATTTTTTGCTGCCATATTTGATGAAAAACCGTCGTTCTTCTCTGAAATTTTTCTGCCAGGCGTCACGGATTTTATTCTTCTCCTTGTATTCCAAGGCAGTGGCTTTCCGTTCTTCCACACTACGTAGATGGAATCGCTCTTTCAGATACTGGTTGGTCCACATCTTGTAATGTATATAACAGGAGAGCATATCCTTGAAAATATGCCATCGCCCTGGGGCGCCATCTTGCTGCGCTGCCTCTGCTGAATGTTGCCAGGCATATCGTGTCACTTGTCTTAGCCGATTCATAATCCTTTTTTATACATCTTGTCGATCATCTTCTCTGCTGTCGTTTCTGGTTTCCATCCTGTCTGTTCTTGCAATCGTGTGCAATCCATGCAGATGGCAAAATCGTTGCCGTTATCCGTCATGGTCAGTTCTACAGGAGAATAGCCAAATGCTTGGCCACGGTTGATGCACATTTTGGCATATTCGGCAATGGAATACTGTACACCTGGGCCAAGGTTGTAGATAGAAGATCGTTGTTGAGGGAGTATAGATGCGATAGCTTGAATGCCGGTCACGGCATCAGCGACATCCATGATAGAAGCATACTGATGGGGGGCCGTCACCTGAATGTTGGTTCCTGTTGTCACATTCTTGACAAAAAAATCGAGAAAACGGGCATTGGCACTCAGACTGGCCATGCGAATACTGGTATAGGGTTTATGGCAACCGATGTCCAACATGTTCTCAACTGCCCATTTAGCAAGACCATATGCAGTTCCAGGTTCTACTGTTCCTGTTTCGTTGGCCATTTCTCCTGGTTGCATTTTTTTATATACTCCTTGTGAAGAAATGTTGATGATGGATTCAATGTCGCAGTTGTTAACCATTTCAATGACCTCACGGGTGAAGGAGAGTGATGCGGATAGTCCCGCTATGTTCTCCCCTCTGGAGAATGCTGTGTGAATGAGTGTGTCGATATGACCGAAATGCGTGGAGCGCAGACAGCTACAAGGATATACCGACAAATGTGGATGTGAGGGCAAGGCATTTACTTTGTCTTCAGGGCGCCCCAATATGGCAATAACAGTGTTGCCATCATCAAGTTGTCTTCTTACAAGATGATGTCCCAGAAACCCCGTGGCGCCAGTCAGAAGTATAGTACTCATATTCTGTTGTTATATATATCCTTTGATGTCTTCAGTTTCGATGCCAGGTAGCAGAAGGTCTTGTCCCTCCTCACTGATGAGATGTATGGTTTCGTGGATGCGACGCATAACAGGTAGTATTTGTTCTCGTTCGTGTACGCTGCCCAGTACACGAACGGCAATCTGCGCCAACAAACCGCGCATTTCAGGTGTGATGGTCTCTCCTGGTACGTGGGCAAGCACGGCATCCTCAACCTCAGGCATCTGTTTGACGGTATCTACTCCTTCTATACGGGCAATTGTTCCAGGAGCACAGAGACATGATACGTTGAAAGCCGGTGTGCTGAATTCCGGTTTGGCTTTGCGGGCGATGCCCTCGCTACCCATGTGCCCAGTAAGAGCGTGACATATCATCATCTCTAAAGGGTTGTAGCCACAGACACGTTCTAATATCTTGTATTCAAGAGAACCTGTGAGACGATAACCGATGTCATATAGATAACAAATTCCGTCTTCTACTTTGCATTGCATAAACATCATACCATCTTTGATGCCTAAGTGCCGAAACATCGCCTTGCATTTGTCTTCTACTTCAGCACGATACTTGGGAAGGAAAACAGACGGGAATGTATAGCCTACAGGTAGAGGGATGACATCGTCACCTTGATTTTGTTTTACATGACGGTTGCCTAGGGCCGATAGATAGTAGTGGCCATCTTGGAATGTCCAAAACACCGTTACCTCACGACCATTCATATAGCGTTCAATCACAACACGCCCGTTTTTAGAGGCCGCCTTTCCTTTCTCCACTGCCAAAAGCAATTCCTGTCGGTTGTGACAGATACTAATGCCGCGTGAACCACTGCTATCGGATGGTTTCACCAAGACAGGATAACGGATGTCTGGAGAGTCTAGGTTATATTCAGGTATGGTGGGTACGCCAAACTGGCGACAGAGTGCTTTGTATCGGTCTTTGATGGTCAACACTTCAAATTGCTCGCGCGTGCCATAACACGGTAAGCCATTCACCGTACAAATGTCTGCATAATAAGGTAGCAACATGTCATTGAATCCCACCATCACACCGTCAATGTGTTCTTGTCTGATCAGGTTTGTCACTGCATCGACATCCGTTACACTTACACAGACTGCCTCGTCGGCAATTACCTTGGCGGGAGATTTCTCTATGGGATAATAGTCGGCCACGATGGTGTGTATTCCCATCTGTTTCGCTTTACGTACAATCTCGCACGATATGCGCATGCCGCCCATGATGAGCAGCCGTTTACCTTTTAGATCGACTTCCATTGATGAATTAGATTGATGATGTGCTGCATGTCGTTGCTATTATACCGTTGGTCGCAAGGTATTGGTACCATATCACGGGCAAGCATATATTCTATATCGTTGATAGTACACCATTGCATCACGCATGGCCAGTAGTGTGCTACATATATTTTATGACTAATGAGAAAATCATGAAGGTTTTCATCAGAAGGCAGATAAGGATAAATCATCGGAACGTCGTTGTCAGACAGCGGAAAATGTAGCCTGTTTGTGTTAGAAAGAGATTGGTCCAGGACAGTGTAGTTGGCTCGACGACGTTGGGCGGCTGTTTCATAGTCTATCGACAACATCAGTCGTTGGGTAAGTCGTGACATACGTCTGACAGGTTGCTCGGCCAAAGCGGCGCTTTCAAGGCGAAAATCTCTGTAGCCCGCTTCTGGAGAGAGATCTATGCGCTTACAGAGGAATTCCATACGGTTGTAAGACACATCTTGGTCGAGTTCAGAATCATTGCCTAAGTGAGTATAGGCGTAGGCTCCATCGGGTACGCCGAAGAATTTACGGCAGGTATAGAATGTATCGATTCCGTTTATGGGTCGGTCGTAGAATGCCTGGGTGTTATCTACGATGAGCTGACTTCCATAATATGCGGCTATTTGCTCGATATATGTCTGCTTCAAACCGTAGTAATTCACATAGAGCAAGGCTTCGTCTTTACCAAGAAGAATGTCCTCTGCAAGTTCAAAGTTTGTGTTAATATGATAAAATACGTAGTCGATGCCTAATCGGTGCAGTGGTTCAATCACCACCTCACAAATATAATAGGGTAGGTATATCCGTTTATATGACTTATGTTTGAGAATATACTCCAGTGCGTTTCTTCCAGTGTTGAGCCTAATAGCCTGGCTATGATATTCCATATGCCATGGTAGTTCCAAAGAGAAATAGCCTCCAATGGGTAAAGAGGAGGGACTGGAATCACTTTGATAGTTTTTGTTTGAAGAATTCGCCATATTTACTATTCTCCATTTATTATTTCAAAATGATTTTTACATACTGACGATAGTTTTCCATCATAGATACCATTTCGTCGTGTGATGAGAACCGTAGAAACAGTGTTCCAATGGAGGTGTTTGCACCGGTGAAAGCATGAACTTCTTGGCCAAATCCTACGTTTATATTGCATTTGACGAGGTGAAGACGCGCAAAGTCGTTGTCAATCCATAGTCGGTCAAATATTCCTGTTCGTTCACTGTGCAGCACTAAGATGGAAAAATAACCATGGTAATGAGGCTCGTGAATATCTCCCACGGGTAACCCTATGGCTTTACGTACTTCAGCATCGATGAGGTCAATGTCTGCGGCATGGCATAGCAGTTCAGCCAAGCTGTTGCCACCAGCACGGGGTGACACTTCCATAAGATATACACGACCATCAGTGCATAGTCGCCATTCTATGTTGAATAAGCCTGTGTCGAATTGAAGTAGATTGCCTAGACGTTGAAGTTCCGACCGGATCTCCTCTTGATGGCATTGAGCTTTATCCGACGGCCAGCATTCACCTGATGGTGTATAGGGATTGACTGCCTCATTATCGAAGAACTGGTCGTAAAAGGCATTGTATAACAATTTGCCGCCTACGAAAAAACTTTCTGAGCCGCAAGACAAGCCATCTTTCTCAAGGAAATCCTCGATGATGAAACGTTTGCTTGGAGATGCCGTCAAAGCATGGTCGATGGCGATGGGGAGCTGTGTGGGAGTGTCTACTCGCGAAACACCTTTACTGCCGGCAGAATCTACAGGTTTCACAATGACAGGCCAATGGAAAAGATTGGTGTCGGAAAGAGCATCTTCATGGCTTGAGTAGCCTTTTGCCATCGGCACATTAAATCCGTTGGCTGTCAGAAACTGGCGGAAACGTGCTTTGTCTTGTAAAATGCAAGCAGCTTCATAGCTGCACTGGAATGGCAACCCCATCTTTTCGGCGACGTATGCCGCAGATACTACGCCAGGATCTACGGCGAACGACAAGATGCCGTCAATTTGTCGTTCTTGCGCGGCATGTAGTACTGCCTCGCTATTGATGATGCTCACGTTGACATACTCGTCGGAATAATGATGGGCAATGTTGTCGGGAAGATAATCGGCCGTGATGACATGGCAACCGTAACGATGAGCCGCTTCAATGGCCGGTATTAAGTAGCTGATGCCTCCGAGAAGCATAAGTTTCTTTGCGGCCATTACTTCACGATATGATTAAGAATACGTTCCACGTCTCCGTCGCTAAGTAGATGGTGCATAGGTAAGCAAATCACCATATCTGCCATACGATGGGCAATAGGAAGATTCTCCCTGCTGGCACTTGGAAGACCACGGTAGGTTGAGAATTCACTGATAAGGGGATAGAAATAACGTCGGCCTAGTATTCCGTCTTCCTTCATCTTAAAATATAGCTCATCGCGGGTCATGCCGTAACGGGCAGCATCGACGAAGATGGGGAAATAACCGTAGTTGTGGCGAACGCCAGGCATGTCATCCCAGAAAGAGATACCCTCAACGTTCTGTAATGCCTCTCGATACTTTATTGCTACCTGATGTCGTGCTTCGATTGCTAAGTCCACCTGCTGCAAGTTAAGAAGTCCAATGGCAGCGCGTATCTCGTCCATTTTAGAGTTTATGCCAGGGGCTATAACCTCTGTCTCATTTTTAAAACCAAAATTTTTCAGATAGTCGATGTGGCGTTTGGTCTGTTCATCTTGCATAATCATTGCTCCACCTTCCACGGTGTTATACACCTTTGTGGCATGGAAACTCAATGTCGACATATCACCAGCAAGCAAAATGCTTTTCCCGTCTACCTCGACACCAAAAGCATGAGCTGCATCGTAAATAACTTTCAGACCATGTTTGTCGGCAATCTTTTGGATAGCAGCCACATTACAAGGCTTTCCATAGACATGCACAGGCATGATGGCTGTGGTTTTTGGTGTGATGGCTGCTTCAATCTTTGTGGGATCAATGCATCCTGTCTCCCATTCGATATCTACAAAGACGGGCTTGATACCATTCCACCAAAGGGCATGTGTGGTGGCCACAAAACTATAGGGTGTGGTAATCACCTCACCCGTGATGTGTAGAGCTTGAAGTGCGGTGATTAAGGGCAGCGTGCCGTTGGTGAACAGACTTACGTAGGGCACTTTGAGATAATCTGCCAGTTCTTTCTCCAAAAGTTTGTGAAAACTACCGTTGTTGGTAATCCACTTCGATTCCCATATCTTTTGCAGCATAACGTGCAACTCTTCCAGGTTAGGCAGAAGTGGGGATGTGACTGTAATCCTATCTTTTATCATCACTTGATATAATGATCGATGAGTTGTAAACTATATTTCATATTTCTCCTCCTCACATTGTAGGGACAATATGAGTAAAAATCATTCAAAAATGGGGTGAAAACGTAATTCGTATCCGCATGAAAGTTTGTGCTTTTTTAGACAAAAGCAACATCTCGCAGAACTAATACTTTTCCAATCAGTTGCAAAGATATGATTTTTTTCCCAATCTATCAATAAAAAGATGCTTTTTTGTATATTCTTCCTATTGTTATATACACTATTCGTCCAAATGATAATCGGAGATAAAGGGTATTCACTCTCTTATTTTTATCGATTGTGGAAATACTTTTAAAAGTCTACTAACCAGCCATTTTCTTTGTATCTTTGTCCTAACAATTCGTTGCGGAAACCTTTGTGGATTTGAAAAACGTCCAGTGAAGACCTCTTGTTTATTTCGATAATGGTTATTCCATCGTCACAAACAACGACATCCCAGGCAGCATAACAAAAGAATGGTAGTTTTCTTGTTAAACCAATAATAGCAGACTTTATTTCATCCCAATTGGGGACTATAAGTCCCTTTATCGTTTTTCCAGTATCTGGGTGATTGTCAGAGAACATTGGACCGTTTTCAGTTATTCTTCCAACTGTTCCAAGAACACCCGTTTCTAAATCAATAATGGAACATCCTCCTCCCTGTGCAAAATTATCCACAGGTGCACTTCTATTTGTACCTATTCGTTGTATGGCTGCTACAATCTCGTGTTCAACTCCATTTTTTGATCTTATAGAGATGATTCTTATCGTATTGATAGTTTTTTCAAAAAGAGATTTAGCAAATTTGCCTTGAACGATTTTTTCTTGTATGATACCAAACTTAAATTTGCTTACTATTTCAGCCAAATCATCATGAGAAATTTCTCTGTTGTTATAGAACAAACGATTATTGTATACATCGAAAACATATATTCCAAATCCATTGGCACCAGAACGATATTTGATGACACCACCATTGAGACTCAACAAAGATTCATACAGATGGTTGGAATCAAATGAATCCACAACATCCGTAATTTTGCCATCATAGATTAAAGAGAAAATTTTCGGTGTATTTACAAATGAACTGAAAACAATGTAGAATAGATATTTGTCATCAAAAATGTTGTTATAAACAAGATTGTCATATGAGACAATTCCTGATGGCTGGAGATTTCTGTAAACAGGTGAATAAGACTCCCATGTTGAGATATAATCATGATAGTCGTTTACTCCCAAGTTATAAAACGCACTATCTGTCATAGAGAATCCCTGTTTTCTAAAATCTTTTACCTTGTCAGTTATTTTATAAATGACACTTTTTGAACTAAGAATATGTTCTCTATCCCAGTCCTTGTTTTCTCCGAATTTCATTGTTAAACGAATTGTTATTTGTAAATGTTATATGTCAAAGTAACTTTTCCAATCAGTTGCAAAGATATGATTTTTTTCCCAATCTTCCAATATAATGATACTTTTTTGTAGGTTCTTCCTTTTATGACATCAAACTCTGCTTCTCTATCAAAGTGTCGGACAGACTCATGATGTTATATGCTCAACTTTCTCAAGTCTCCTTCATATTGGAACTATTGCGTTGTTCGCAGAGTCTTTCGAGCAGAAATAGGTCTTCTGCATAAGTTACTTTTAGATTGAAAACTTCGCCCGCTACTACGCAGATGGGTTCATTTGGCAGGTACTTATGCACCACGCCACAGTCGTCGGTTGTCTCAAAATGAGGGTCTTGGAGGGCAAGTTCATATGCGCGACGTATGGTGCCTCGTTTGAAGCATTGGGGCGTCTGGCTGTTGCGAAGCGAAACTCGTGGGGGAATCGTCTTGATGATGTTGTCATCATCAACCATTATGATGGTGTCGGTGGTATTAACAGCCACATCGACGGCTCTGTAGGTTTTCAGCGCTTCGATGCAGTCGTTGATGATGCGGTCGTTCACTAATGGGCGTACGGCGTCGTGTAACAAGAGATTGTCATCGTCGTTGGTATATGCAGAGATGGCTGCAAGACTGGAGTCGTAGCGCTCCTTGCCCCCAGTGAGGATTTTTTTCACCTTATGGTATTGGTTTGTCGTGACAATACGCTCCACGTCCGACGTATATTCTTTTTTGCTTACTATGGCAATCTCGTCGATTAAGTCGTTGTTCTCAAAAACGTCAATGGTGTGCTCGATGATTTTTTTCCCAGCCACGCTGAGAAATTGTTTGGGTAATGTGCCGCCGATACGGCTACCACTGCCTCCTGCAAGGATTATTGCTATGTTCATTGGAGATGCTTTGCGTTGATGAATAATTGCTTCGTAGGCTGTCTTTATGGTTGATCGCTGAGATAGTATTTGAGAAATTCGTTTCTAACACCTAGGTGATCTGCCATTTGGCCGACGAACTGTCCGTTGTAGTTGCCCTCAACCAAAACCCATCCCTCTGCTGTTAAGGCAAAATCGAATGCCACGTATCGAGGATGGGAGGGTAGGGCATGAAGCAATTCGGCGGTCAGGGCTTTGAGTTCTTCATACCGTGGCACCTGCCAGCCTTTGTAAACGATACCAGAGTCGGGGTGACGCTCATAACGGCCCCCATGCTCGTCAACACCGTCTGTGGTAATAATACCCGTTTCGGCATCGAAGACAGCAAAGATGCCTCCACCACCTGCGTTGTCCACGACTGCTCCTTTTCGACCTGTGCGAAGGAATGGCTGTAGTATCTTACAACCAGAGCGTGTGTATAAAGCTGGTATTCGCACGGTGTTGACA
Source organism: Prevotella sp. (assembly GCA_017548385.1). GTDB lineage: Bacteria > Bacteroidota > Bacteroidia > Bacteroidales > Bacteroidaceae > Prevotella. The sequence continues at coordinate 12,086 of JAFZAE010000109.1, read as the reverse complement.
CTGGTGTCATTCCACATGGCGGTTTCTGGGACTTGTTTAATAAGTTCTTCAACAAACCATCTTCCCTCCCTGCTAAGTTTGTCGAAGATAGCCTCTGCCTCTGCCGTCGTGTTTGCCATGAGGATAGACGCACCTCTCCCCCAGGTACCATCAATGGGTTTCACAAAGAATTTTTTGTGGCGGAGAGCAAAATCTGTGAAAGCGCTTTTACTGGCATTCGTGTCGATAACGCAGGCCTCACGACGAAAGTATTTCTTGGCATGTTCATAAAGCACGTCTTTGTTGTTGAGTTCTTCGTAAACAGCAGGGTCTCCGTGACGAAGGATGATGTTTTTACGTTCTACGTCGGAGAGGTATTCTTTTTGTTCCCAGTAGTCTTTCCCGCGCAATCCATAGAGGAAGTATTCCTCTGGTTTCATCCTGTGGGCAATATGGGCTTTGACCAACTTTTTTTCTAATTTGCGAGCCAACTTAGGGTTTTGCTTTTCTTCATGAGTATAGTAGAGCTCTCTGACATTGGAAAGCTCTGAGCGGAAACGGGTACTTATTTTGTAATTGCCTGCTTTGAAGATACTTGCTTCTATTGGCAGGATGACATGCTCATAGATAGCGTGGGTCAGGGAAGTTTTATCGAGGATGTTTCTCATTTTCTCGTCAGAGGCGAAAAAGAAATCCTTTAGTTTTTTCTTGCTCATACGTTTGGGGGTAAACAATGTTGTATATTTGGAGACGTTTTTCTCAGCTATTACATTTGTCAGAATGACTCTTTTCGTATTCTTTAATCTTGCGTATCAAATCCTTGGTGAATTCGTTGGCACCTTGTGAATTAAGATGTGTGCCGTCTTTAAAGAATGTGTCGTTTCCTACATATTTGGGGTCATTGGTAAAGTCGAAAAATGGAATACCCTCACGCTGGCATATTTCTATTAGAGGTTGGGTGGCAGATGTCTGTGTGGTGTCCATCCTATACCATACAGGTGAGACAACAAAATATAATTTGGAACCTGCTGATTGTGCAATGAATTGATGGAGATATTTCATTTTCACAGAGTCGTAGTCGTAATGTTCTTTGTATGTGCGCTCCTTCACTCTCATAGTGTTTAGTTTGCCATGTAGAGGACGGTAGCCCTTTATGCCTTCGTCTGTGGAAATATGGGTGAAATAGACAATGAGGTTTTGTAAAAATTTAGAGTTGTGACGATAGCATGAGCAGTGCATTTTGTAACGCTCCAGGTTGTCGGTGTCGTGAAAGATTCCTGCGATGCCTGCTCGATTGTAGTGGGCTTTTAGCCACGCCAGATATTGGTGGTTCTCGTTTTGGAGTAGATCGTATTTGGGCACCACGTCATAGATGATGATTTTGGGCTGATGACGCTCCTTGGCCATCAGCAGACGCCCGTAACCCAAAAGGATGCCATTCCCATCCTCTCCGCAATTATAACATGTCATATCCAACGAGTCTTCAATAATACCTGAGTTATAATGATGGACAGCTTTCGAGGAACCGAATATCATGATGTCTTCCTGACTTTTTTCGCAGATGTAGTTGTCGCGTCCCTGTCCTCCTGTTGTGATGGCGCTCACCACATGGTCTAAGGATTTGCCAATGAGGAAATCGCATAGAATCACAATGACTAATAGCAGGGCGAGTTTTGATAAAAGTGTTTTCATCTGTCTCAGAAGTTTGCATATATAAATTGGTCGTTGCTAAACACACCCATGAGCAAAATTGCCAAAATGAGTGTCACGTATGTGAACCATCTGACCACCGTGTGGCGGCTGGTCATGAGGGGCATACGGTGAGGGAAAAACTCGTCGCGGATATCCTTGAGCAGTAACAACAGGATACCGATAAGAATAAACATCGGTGTCTGCAAGTCACCATAGAAGACTTTGGGAGAAAGACTGAAGTTGAATATCCTTGCTATCACTCCGCATGCATCTGCCAGGGTTGGCATACGGAAAAATATCCAGGCGAAATTGATGAGCAGAAAAGTGATTACGGTCTTGACCGTACGCCCTAATGCCCCGTATCTGCATTTTTGCTCGCCAAGCATTTTCTCCACAATCTGAAAAAGACCGTGAAGTATACCCCATACGATGAATGTCCAGTTGGCACCGTGCCAAATACCGCTTACCAGAAAGGTGACAAAGATATTCCAATAGTTACGCACTTTGCTACAGCGGCTGCCGCCCAAAGGAATGTAGATGTAGTCGCGAAGCCAGGTGGAAAGGGATATGTGCCAGCGACGCCAAAAATCTGTCACGCTGAATGAAAAGTAGGGACGACGGAAGTTCTCGGTCAACTCAAAACCCAATGTCTTGCCAACGCCAATGGCCATGAGCGAATAACCACCAAAATCTGCATATATTTGAATGGAATAGAGTATGCTTGCCACAAAGCATGAGGTGCCTGTGAAGTGCTCATATTGAGGGAGCACCATGTCGACATAGATGGCCACACGGTCAGCCACCACTACTTTCATAAACATTCCCCATAGCAGCATCTTCATTCCTGCTACGGCTTTAGAATAGTCCAGATATGGACGCAATGCCCGGAGTTGTGGAATGACCAATGAAGCTTTGTTGATGGGGCCAGAGAGAATGGATGGAAAAAACGAGACAAACAATGCGTATGTAAGAAAGTCATTTTCTACGTCTGTCTTTTTACGGTATACGTCGAAGACATACCCAATGGCTTGAAATGTAAAGAAAGAAATGCCAACAGGTATAGCCCAATTGAGACCGGCAAGTTGCACGGAAAGACCGAACGATCCTAACAACTGGCTGATACTATCGTTGATGAAATTGAAATATTTATAGAATAGAAGTGGAAATAAAGCTAATAGAATGCCCACGGTGAGGACTGTCTTTGGACGACGTGACTTGACCACCATTTTTGACGTGAGCCAAGTGACCACCGTCACGCCCATCAGAATCAGGGCGTGCGAGGCACTCCAGCTGATATACAACGCATAACTGGCAAGAAGAAGATAGAGGTTGCGTGCCCTGACATACTGCGCAGGGATGGCGTAGTAGAGCAGGAATATAATCGGATAGAGTACAATAAATAGAAAGGAGTTGTAAATCATAAAACAATATGAATGTCAAATTATCCACACGCATTCATGATGCCACTATGCTAAATATTCCATCAGCTGTCTCCGCTTCGGCTTTTGATCACATACTTGTATAATCCCCTCACCAGGAGGTATGTTGCCCTCAATCAACTCGATGCCGTCGGAACAAAGGGCAATGTCCCAGCCCACATAGTGTGCACGGGGTTCCACGTAGGCTATTTTACGGGCAAATTCCAATACCTCATCCCAATGAGGAATCTGATACCCCACTAGTTCGATGCCAGTGCGGGGATGGTGGGTGAAATACTGTCTCTTGCGGTCAACAGCAGGACTGCTGAGACAACCGGTTTTCATGTCAATGTAACTGGTAACACCACCACCAATGGAATTGTCTATGCAACTGTCTGTGCTTCCCATACGCAAGACTGTACATAGGAAATGCAGTTCACCTTGGCTGTTGAGGCATGTCACAACACGAATGGTGTTGAGCGACGTGGGATTAAGTGCTTTAAGTGCAGCAACATTTTCTTTTACTTCTTCCAAAAGACAATGGTGGCCTTCCTGGATACGTGACTCTAATTCTGATATCTTGTCGCTTTCTGTAGCGTGAAGAAGATAAATTCCTTCACCTGCCGACATGTTAAGTGGCTTGACAATGACTCTGCCAAGGTCGTTGATGAATGTGCTTACTTCATCGGTGGTGGCACTGCGGGTGTCAAGCCAACGCCTTTTCACAAAATCTTTGAATCGTTCATTAAACTTTGCCTTGTCCTCAAACAATTTCCACACATCCTTGCCGGAATGGCGGGCTGCTGTATGGGCGTTGATGTGATTGGTTATCCATTCAAGGCGCTCCTTCTTGCTTAGTTTCTCAAAACCAAACATATAATAGTTGTGCACATCGGAACCGATGGACAACTCTGAATAAAGCATATCAAAAAATAAAGGCAAACGTGCCTTTTTGATAGCACCCTCTCGGGAATACTTTCCACTATATTGCCAATTGTCGCGACATATAGCATGAGCGACTTTTATCTTCTTAAGAATTTTCTTTCCAATCATATCAATTTTTTAAGATGTGCAAAGATATATTATTTTTTTATTATAGACAAAGATTTTCGGTTTTTTCATTAACTTTAGATAAGTTACTCCATCGCGGCATAAAAAATGAACGAGTTCATTTTGTTCTGCGCTTGATTTTACGTAACTTTGCAGCCGCAAACGTTATATTTTATTAATTAGCATCTCTAGTACACAAAATTGATGTAGTACATTAATAATATTTATAGATGTTTTAGAACACCTACTTGTAATCGAGAATATAGAAAACTAAATCAATAATAATTATGGCAAAAAAAGCACTTCTTATGATACTCGATGGATGGGGTATCGGAAAACAGGGAAAAGGAGACGTTATCTACAACACACCAACACCTTATTTGGACTATCTCAACGCAGTTAATCCTCATTCCCAACTACAGGCTTCTGGAGAGGATGTAGGACTGCCCGATGGTCAGATGGGAAACTCTGAGGTGGGACATCTCAACATCGGAGCGGGGCGTGTTGTCTATCAGGATTTGGTAAAAATTAACAGAGCATGCAGAGATAACAGCATCTTGGAAAATCCACAGGTTAAGGCCGCTTTTTCGTATGCCAAAGAGAACGGGAAAAAACTACACCTCATGGGGCTAACGTCGAATGGTGGCGTCCATTCATCGCTTGACCATCTGTTTAAGCTCATTGAAGTGGGTAAGGAGTATGGTTTGAAAAACCAGACTTTCGTTCATTGTTTTATGGACGGTCGTGACACAGACCCTCGGTCGGGTATCGGATTCATTGAACAATTACAAAATGTATGTAAGGCAAACGATGCAAACATCGCTTCTATCGTGGGGCGTTTCTATGCCATGGACCGTGATAAGCGATGGGAACGTGTCAAGGAGGCTTATGATTTGATTGTCAACGGGCAGGGAAAACAAAGTGACAATATGTTGCAGGCTATGCAGGAAAGCTACGATGAAAATGTCACTGATGAGTTTATCAAGCCTATTCATAATGCTACAGTCAATGGCGTGATAGAGGAAGGGGATGTGGTGATTTTCATCAATTTCCGCAACGACCGTGCCAAAGAGCTGACCACCGTACTCACTCAGCAGGATATGCCTGAGCAGGGCATGAAAACCATCCCTGGACTGCAATATTATTGTATGACCCCCTACGATGCCAATTTCACAGGTGTGCACATCCTCTTCCCGAAGGAAAACGTGGAAGACACTTTGGGCGAATATCTCTCAAAATGTGGGAAAAAACAACTACATACGGCAGAAACCGAAAAATATGCTCACGTAACATTCTTCTTTAATGGTGGAAGGGAAAAACCTTTTGAGAACGAGGATCGTATACTTGTAGCCTCCCCTAAAGTGCCTACTTACGACTTAAAACCTGAAATGAGTGCTTACGAGGTGAAAGACCGACTTGTTGCAGCAATTAATACAAGAATGTATGACTTTATTGTGGTGAACTTCGCCAATGGCGACATGGTGGGACATACAGGTGTCTACAATGCCATCGCCAAGGCTGTATGGGCTGTTGATCATTGTGTGCACGATGTTATAGAGGCAGCAAAAGCGAATGATTATGAGGCTATTATCATTGCAGATCATGGCAATGCCGACAATGCTATCAACCCTGATGGTACCCCTAATACAGCACATTCACTCAATCCTGTCCCCTTCATCTATGTCACTGAAAACAACAGTGCAGTCGTAAGAGATGGTCGATTAGCCGATGTGGCTCCGTCTCTCTTGCATATTATGGGGCTTGAACAACCAGACGATATGACGGGTAGCAACCTCATCATCGACAGGCCTTAGCAGATTGAGGATATGAATGTTAAAATTGAAGAAACATGGAAAAATCAACTTGCTGGTGAGTTCGAAAAGCCATATTTCGCAGCATTGGTAAATACTGTACGACAGGAATATGCACAGTATAGATGTTATCCGCCCGGCAAGTTGATTTTCAATGCTTTCAACCTGTGTCCTTTTGATAAGGTGAGGGTTGTCATCATTGGACAAGATCCCTATCATGAGCAAGGGCAGGCCATGGGACTGAGCTTTTCGGTGCCAGATGGCATGCCCATGCCACCGTCTCTTATTAATATCTTCAAGGAGATAGAACTTGACCTAGGTACACCTATACCCCTCACAGGCAATCTTACCAGATGGGCACAACAAGGAGTTTTACTGTTAAATGCCACACTTACGGTAAGAGAACATATTGCTGCAAGCCACCAACACAAAGGATGGGAGGAATTCACTGATGCAGCTATCCGTGCACTCAATAATGGAAGAGACCACCTTGTGTTTATACTTTGGGGAGGCTATGCACGCAGCAAGGCTGCACTGATTGATCGCTCGCGACACCTCGTGTTGCAGTCTGTGCATCCATCACCATTGTCGGCCAACAGAGGAGGGTGGTTTGGCAACCATCATTTCTCACTAACAAATAATTATTTGATTCAGCATGGTATGCAACCTGTCATCTGGTGATGTGTTATGAATAGAGAGAGAATCTTTCCAATCATACAAGTGGGCAATGTCCTGCTTTCTCCAGAAATCCTCACCGAACGCTTTTGTTGTGACCTCAGCAAATGTCATGGACAATGTTGTGTCGAGGGCGATGCCGGGGCACCTGTCACTATTGACGAGGTGGCAGAAATAGAAAACGTATTGGATGAAGTGTGGGGCGACTTGTCGGCTTCGGCCCAAACCGTCATCGACAAACAGGGCGTTGCATATACTGATTCTGAGGGCGATCTTGTCACCAGTATCGTGGCAGGGAAAGATTGTGTGTTTACGTGCTATAAAGAAGGATATTGTTTGTGCTCACTCGAAAAAGCTTTTAGAGTAGGGAAGACCCGTTTTTGCAAACCTATTAGTTGTGCTCTTTATCCCATCAGGGAAAAAAAACTCTCCAATGGGATGGTGGCGCTAAATTATAATAGGTGGATAATATGTGCTGACGCAGTGAAAAAGGGACAAGAACTGAACATTCCCTTATATGAGTTTCTTAAACAGCCACTTGTCAGAAGATTTGGTGAGGAATGGTATGAGGAACTGGTAAAGATAGCACAGCATTTGCCCTAACCTAACTACGTCGGTATTTTGACGGCGATGTACCAACATGTTCCTTGAAGTATTTTCCGAGAAATGACTGATTCGGAAAATGCATATGTTCGGCAATTTCCTTGATACTCATTGTTGTGTTTTTTAAAAGCACACGTATCTCAAGCGTTACGAAATAATCTATCCAGTCATTTGGTGTGCGGCGGCTGATATGTTTCACCGTCTCGGAAAGATATTTTGGGGTGATGTTTAATTGTTCACCATACCAACTGACACGGCGCTCATGTTGGAAGTGTTCTTTCACCAGGGTGATGAAGTCATTAAAAATCACTTCCGCACGTGTACGTTTTGGACCATTAATCTGTTTTTGGTATATTTCATTGCCTATGTCGTAGATCATTGCCTTTAGCAACGACATGGTCAATTCTGTTCGGAAATGATGGCTGCTGTCGTCTACTTTGCTTTTGATTACATCGAAATATTCCATGAATACTTTTGCCTTGTCGTCGGTCAAATTGAAAACAGGACTGGAGTAGGCAAACAAAAACAATTGTGACATCTCATGAACCTCTTTGATGATTTCTGCAAAAAAATCATTTGATGCCAAAATTGCTACGCCACGGCTGTCGGGGCTAAGATGATAGCCGCTAATAACTTGACCGTCGTTCACCACGATGACGTCATTTTTTCTTACCATCTGTTCTTTCGTATCAACAGTATAGCAAGCGCTGCCTTCAAGACATAAAGCAACAAAAAAGCAGTTCACCCTGCGTGGATCTGTGGCTAATGGCACATCTTCGAAACGGCTAAAAAGTGCTAAATCATCACCGATACATGAGTTCTTACCAATAAATTCCTTGGCTTGAGGCACTGTAATGTTTATCATCTTTTTTTCTTTATCTGTAATTATGCCACAAAGATATAAAAAAAACACATTTGTTGTTCAGTTTTTCGGAGTTTTTGTCACTTTTTTACATTTGACCACTTCAAGTTTTATGTTTTTTATACTGTTAACATCCATTCGAAGTTCTTTTTGGGAAAATTGATATTTTATTATTGTAATTTGTTGGTTTATTATTCGTTTTTCATTATTTTTGCACACAATTTTATAATTTCTCATGAGGATAGTCTTTGTTGAAGAGACAATGATTGTTTGATAAAACTTGTAATTTAATGATTGATTTAAAAACTCTCAAAAAGAATCTCAAAAAAGACTCCAGTACTTTTCCCAGTATAAAAATGGCGTTGGTGGGAGATACGGCTACCCAGTTGCTCTGTACAGCCATTAAAGGAATGGGGGTGGAAAGAGGATACAACATAGATTTATTTGAGGCTGAATACAATCAAGTTGAACGACAATTCCTTGACCCTACAAGTGAACTGTATCAATTTGATGCTGATTTCATTGTAGTATTTCAATCCACACATAAATTGGGAGAGTGCCATAGTATGTTATCTATGGCTGAACAGGCAGATGTCGCCGAACAGAGGCTACAATTTGTGGAATCTATCTGTACAAATCCTTTTTTTGCTAATAAGATAATTGTCTATTTCAATTATCCGGAAATCGAGGATACCGTCTTTGGGAGTTATGCCAATAAGGTGTCTTCTTCTTTTACTTGGCAAGTGAGAAAATTGAATGAAGGGCTGATGCTACTATCACAAAAATGCACCAATCTCTTTTTGTGTGATCTTGCAGCTGTTCAAAACAAATATGGGCGAGATTTTATGTTCACTCCGAATGTGTATGTGAGTACAGAGATGGTGCTCAGCGTTGATGCTCTGCCTATTGTGGCATCAAGGGTGATGGATATCGTGTGTGCCATCAAGGGACAGTTTAAAAAATGCCTCATTCTCGACCTCGACAATACTGTGTGGGGAGGAGTGATTGGCGACGATGGTATCGAAGGGATTAATTTAGGTCATGGCTTGGGTATAGGAAAGGCTTTTACCGAATTCCAAATGTGGGTGAAAAAATTACGACAGCGTGGAATAATTATTTGTGTTGCATCCAAAAACAATGAAGATACAGCCAAGGAGCCTTTCGAGAAACACCCTGACATGATTTTAAAACTTGATGATATCGCTGTGTTCCAAGCCAACTGGGAAACAAAGGTGGATAATATCCGCACCATACAGAGCATACTTAATATCTCTTTCGACTCTATGGTTTTCTTGGATGACAATCCCTTTGAACGTAATATAGTCAGGGAAAACATTAAGGGTATCACGGTGCCGGAATTGCCTGAAGACCCAGGGGAGTATTTAGAGTACCTGTATTCACTCAATCTTTTCGAGACGGCTTCCTATAGTCAGGCGGATAAAGATAGGACAAAACAATATCAGGTGGAGGCAAAACGTGTCTCATTGTCAAAAACATTTACCAATGAGGCCGATTTTCTCAAATCGCTCAATATGGTCTCTACGGTCAGTGGGTTCACAAAATTTAACACGCCTCGTGTGGCACAATTGTCTCAGCGGAGTAACCAGTTCAATCTGAGAACCATCAGATATACAGAGGCTGATATTGCGGCAATGGCTGACAATCCAGATGTTATCGACTTGAGTTTCACACTCGAAGATAGATTTGGTGACAACGGGTTGATTGCTGTCGTCATCATGAAACCATTAGACGAGGATTCGCTCTTTGTCGATACGTGGTTTATGAGTTGTAGGGTGTTGAAACGTGGTATGGAAAATTTTACTCTTAACACAATGGTGGAGAGGGCAAAAAATGCAGGGTTCCGGCGTATTGTGGGAGAATATATCCCAACAGCGAAAAACAAAATGGTGGAACAACATTATCCTTCGCTGGGATTCAAAAAGATAGAAGGAGGGGATACCTTTCTTTACGAACTTATATTAGATAATTATCAGTCTCTTACTTGCTATATAGATGTCAAGCAATAATTATATTATATATTATTATTTGATAAAATACATATTCTTATTGACTTTTGTTTTCGCTCTCTTCTCTTTTATTTGCTTGGAGGCGATGGAGTCGGTTTCGTGAATAGTTCTGATTTAATGTATTTAGTGAACTAGATGGTAAACATAGAAGAATAATAACAATAAATAATTGAATAAGAATGGATAGAAATGAAATTCTCAGTCAACTGAGCGAAATTTTTAGTGATGTACTCGACTTGGAGGATGTAGAACTTACAGACACTACTTCTGCCGATGATATAGAGGAATGGGACTCTTTGAGCCATATTCAGCTCATTGTGGCCACGGAAAAACATTTTGGGGTGAAATTTACATCCTTGGAAATTATGAAATGGAATAATGTGGGAGAGATGGTGGATTCCATCCTAAAAAAATTATAAGGCGTAAATGGTTGTCAATTCCATCAATTTCTGGCTGTTCTTCCTCGTTTTCCTGATACCCTATTTTACACTGCTCAGGAAATTCACGAAAGCTCAGAACACGTGGCTGCTGATAGCATCATACTTCTTCTATGGATTGGCAGATTGGAAAATGCTTCCACTATTGGCTGTCGTCACTGGGCTGTACTATGTCCTGGGGATTGCCATTGCCAAATACAACGTTGCAAATCCCAAAAGAGCTTCGTGGCTCACAACGTTGGGAGTTGTAATAGGGGTCGGTGTCTTGCTATATTTTAAGTATTTTGGCTTTTTCGTTACTGAGTTTGCCAAACTATTCAACTCCATTGGCATCCATGCAAATATTGGGACTTTCAATATTATATTGCCCATCGGTATAAGTTTCTTCACCTTTAAACTGATGAGCTACCCCATCGAGGTGCATAGGGAAAACATTATACCTTCGCGTGATCCAGTGCAATTCGCGGCATACGTGGCTTTCTTCCCAACAATTCTGTCGGGACCTATCGACAAACCTAATACCTTTTTGCCACAGATGGCAAAAAGCAGACATTTCAATGAAGATGATTTTTCTGAAGGTTTTAAGAGAGTAATCTGGGGTATGTTTCTCAAAATGTGTATTGCCGACAGGCTCTCACCATGGACAGATGCCATTCTCAACAACTATAGTCATCACAATGCCACATCTATCTGTGTGGCTGCTGTGCTGTATTTGATACAGATGTACGCTGATTTCGCAGGATATTCCGACATGGCCATTGGTGTGGCGAGAATCATGGGATTCCGTGTGACAGAAAACTTCAAACGACCTTTCTTTGCACAGAATGTATCTGAGTATTGGAGAAGATGGCACATCTCATTGACATCTTGGATTACTAACTATATTTTCATGCCATTGACTGTGGCATTTCGTAGCTGGCAACCATGGGGGCTTTATCTGGCTACATTAATCAATTTGGTGGTTATTGGCGCATGGCATGGGGCAAACTGGACCTTTGTTCTCTTCGGACTCTATCATGGTTTCATTCTTATTGTGATTGTTGCCGTGGAAAAGAAAAGAAAGAAAATGGAGAAAAAGCATAATTTAAAGAAAAACGAAGTATACAAGTGGAGCCGGAGACTGCTCACATTCATCCTCTGTGTAATAGGTGCTTTACTTTTCAGGGCTGCGTCTGTGACCGACTTCTTTGCTACTTTGGGAAATCTCTCAAGAGGATTCGGACGTATACATCATGAAGGACTGATGGAATTGGTTGTACTTGGAATACCATCAATCTTTATCATGTTCTTCAAGGAATTCAAAGATGAGTATAAACGGGATGTCAATTTTTTGCACTCAAAAAACACTTTTGTGAGTGTTGCCTCTATTGTGGCTATTATCGCTTATATCATTTTCATGGGTGCGCTTGATGGAGGACAGTTCATCTATTTCCAATTCTAAAAATATGAAATTATTAAAAAGATGCGTAATCGTACTTGTGGCATTGGTGGTCATTGATGTCCTTGTGGGTGTGGCTTGTAGGGCTATCCTG
>JAFZAE010000108.1 GCA_017548385.1 Prevotella sp. | reverse complement strand
CCGTTGAGTTGTACGGCCACATCGGTGTACTGCTTTTTCACGGCTACATTGTTTAGGAAACCCTCGATGGTGAAGTTGTCGCTCTTGCTCAAGGCGTTGGCATTGAGATGCTCATTGAAACGTACCCACATATTGCCGCGTGTGCTGTAGGTCAGCGTGCCATTGTCGTGGCTGGGCATGCCAAGTACCTTTGGCCCGCGAGTGTCTTGTGTCACCTCGATGATGGGGGTCTCGTAGGTCACATCCATCTTGCCATATTTGCCCCATGTTTGGCCGCGGAGTTCATAGATACCATCCGAGGGGAACGCGACTGAACACTCAAGCGACTTGTCCGTGGGGCGTATGAGCGAGTCTCCCTGCTCTAAGTCGGCTTCATTCACCTTCCACTGGTGGGCAAGGTTCCAACTGTCAAGGCCCTTGCGGCGATACTGCACGCGGACACCCTCCAAATTGTTGTCCTGACGGTCGAAGTTGGTTAATGTCACCTGGAACCCTTTGTATTTCCTCAGGTCTTCCATGTTGAGCACGGTATGTGCCACGCTCATCTCAATTATTGCCGATGCCGGTACAAACTCGATGCTCAGGTGGAGAGTGTCGCTGCAGGTGCTCTCGTCTTTCTCTGAGCGCAGCACCAACTTGAGGTCCTTGAATTCTGTGATACTGCGGTCGCTCTGGCTCACATAGAGCATCTTGTGGATGGTCTCGCCACCGTTCATCGAGATGGCGCGGCCGGTCTTGCCAAGGCTTAGTGGTGCGCCGTCGATGGTGAGCACTGCTCCCTGGGCGTTCGACGACTCGATGGCCTCTAAGATGTAGGTGCAATTGCTGTTGGTCTCGCTGCGGTTGAACAACTCAAGGTCAAACTTTGCTTCGCCGCCGGTAGGCACGTTGGAGACTTGGCTCTGGCCTACGACTTTCAACTGGGGAAGTTCCACGCGCATGGTAGCCTCGTCGAGCTTGGTGCCCGGGTTGTAATATTTGGTGTAGGTGGCGTCCTCGTAGGGGTTGGCCGTTTGTCCACCGCGGGTGCGGAAGATGGGGCCGTAGCCGTTCTTCGATTTGAAGACATCCACCGACAGTGCTGTGCGTGGGTCGGCGTCACTCAGTGTCCAAGCCACTGAGGTTTTGGCAATGGTGGTGGTATCTTTCTTAGAGGAGTTGCCATGGAATATTGTTCCCGTAATGATGCCGTAGGCTCCCATCTCATTGAAGAGGGCACCGATTTTGTTCTCTGTGTTGTAGGCATATTCATAGTTACTCTCGTAAGAGTTCAGATGGCGTGTCTCCGTGGTCACTGTTTGGCTGATGCTGGTACCGTTGGCAATGGAGTAGTTGTCGATGAAGCAACTCTTGTCCTCGAAGGCTTCCACCTTGTCTTGCTCGTTGATTTCGATGATGTGGCGCCAGTTCTTAATCTGGTTGATGGCAAATTCCACCTCGTCGTCGGGATGCTCGTTGGTGCCGTCAACCATGATGTAACTTGGGCATCCCTTGGCCTCGTCAAACTGGGCTTTGGTCCAGTGGCTGTCGCCATTGGTGCGGCCCCATTCCAGGTCACCCTCCTTGTATTTGGTGTAGTATTTCACCACGCCTGGCACGGTTTCGTGATTGCCATCTTCCCAGTGGTTGCCATCCACGTGCTCAAGACGGTTGCGGATGATGGCCTCCCAGTTGGGAATGAGGGTCTCCTCGATATATTCCTGCGGATAGGCAAAGTAGGTGCCGAACGATTCGCTCAAGGTAATTCCCTCTTGGGACTCGATTTTGTAGGTGCCATCCGACTGCTTGTAGATGCCTAAGTTCCAGCCTTTGCCGAAGAGCAGGTTGGTGGAACGGCCGATATAGGTGTCGCCGTTGTTTTGGATACCCTCCGTCGTACCGTGTATCTCGTTGGTCACAGTATAGGTGTATTCGTCTTCAAAGTTCTCTGTGTCCCACCATTTGTATTCTCCGGTGTGCTGAGATTCGAGCACGATTTTCACCTTGTTCTCAAACAGGAGGGTGATGCCGGTGATGGGAGTCACCTCACCCCATTGGGTCTTGATCACCGGTGAGGGCACCACATTGGCACCGCCACCATGGCCATGACCGTTTTTGATATTTACATCGGTTTTCGTGTAGCCGTTGACTTTCTCGTTGATATAGACTGCCTCAGAGGTGCTTCCTGGCGGGCGGCGCAGGATCATATCCACATCGTCGGGACCTTGTGTCATGAAGTTGGTGCCCGAGGTGATGGCACCGAGCAAAATCATGTCGAGGGCATTCGACTCAGAGTCGGGAGCCTGCCACATGGTGGTGCGTCCATCCACTTTCACACCGATGCTCATATTGCGCAGGTTGCCCTCTGCCAAGTTGGGCCAGCCACCGACAAACTGATACGACACATGGCCATTCTCGTCGGGGATGACGTTGATGCTGGGCGTGTCGTAGGCCTCACCAATCTGGGCCTCCTCGCCATTGATGATGGCTTTCTCGGCTATCACGGTAGTCAGCGCACTGGCATCATTGATGATGGTCACCATGGCATCCTTGGGAATTTCATGGAAAGTTTCCCGTGTGTCGAGGTTGACATAGTCTTCCGACACGGCGATGTCGTACTCATAAACGCCTTCCTGCACAAACAGTGGGTGTCCGAAATTATATTGGTAGCCAGTGTCGGTGAAGGTGATGGCGGCCACGGAGTCTGTTGCCCCAATATTCGACAAGGCGATCTTTTCCTCGCCGAAGGCTCCGTTCTTCATGCCCACCTGCTCTACGGTGATGGTAGGCTCTTTGCGCAGTTGGCGGTTCATCTTTGCCGTATAGGTATATTCCATCTTGATGCCATCCACGGTCAGTGAGTCTGTCTGCATGGCTTTTTCCACGGTGTTGGTGGCATCGATGAAGGGTAGGTTTTGTGCAAACACCGGCTCGTTGTCGTAGTCCTTGCCACCGACAAAATTGATGCTCTCCACCTTGTATCGTAGCGGGGGTAGCATAGCGGAGAATTCTCCGGTTTTCTCATCAGTGGTGATGTAGATGTAGTAGGTGTCGTCATGGGAGCCGCCGGCACGGTAGGCGGTGCTTTGGATTTTATCGGTGGCACTCTCCACTGGTAGGTTGGTGGTGCCGAAAGAGCCCTCCCCACGGTCGTTGACAATGTAGTTGAACGAACACTGAGACTCCTTGCCCAAACTGAGTTTGACGACGGCCTTGCCAATGCGGTTGACACTCCGGCCGAAGCCTACAGGCTCGTCCTGGTCGGTGAAGCCGCCGTTGATGCGGCCGGTCACGTTGACCAGCGTCGAGTCGAAGAAATTGACAATCTCATCCTGCTTGAAGTCGTAGGTGGTGCCGTCAAGGGGGAACGATGTGAGGCGATGGCCGTCTTTCCAGGCCTCTATCAAGTGCTTGCCAATGGGCACCGAAATCTCATACTCACCATTGGCATCAGTCATGACGTAACTATCTTTTGCCTGAACCAAGGCACCGTCGATTTTAAACTGTATGGAGTCGGCGGGGATGTTGGTGTTGAGATAGGTCACCTTGCCGCGCACGGGGAAGGCCGACTGGTCGGTGAAGTCGTAATTGTTGAGCGCCAGGCTGCCGTTGCCGATAAAGCCGTTGCGCGAGACGGGCGAGAACACGTGGATGCCCTTCGAGGGGACGATGGTGTAGGTGGTGCCGCTGCCCACAAACGGTATGCCGCGGATGGTGAACTCGCCTTGCTCGTTGGTCACGCCATAACGGGAGAGTTGGGCATCAGTGGGGATGGTGGTCGATGAGGTGATGTTGTTGCCCACAGTGGCATGACGGCCGTTGGGCAGGTCGTTGGTGTAGGAGGCATCGAATACCAGGTGGTCGATACCCTCGTCCATCGGCCAGTAGAGTTTCAGACCGGCCTCATGCCCGTTGAGCACACGGTCGGTGTAACTGTCGCGCTCCTTTTGCGTAAGGATATGGTCCCAGACGCGCACCTCGGTTAGGTTGCCCTTAAAGGCTTCCTCCTCGGTTATCTGGATGCCTCCACCCATGGCGAACGAACAGGGTGCTTCCACCGTTTTGGTGACAGCTATTGACATGTCGGGGAACCATTCTCCGAAAACAGTAGTGTAAACGCTCTCATGACCTTGCAGCATGGTCTCGTTTGTGCATCCCGTTACCTTGTAAAGGCAGTTCTCGCCGTAAAAATAGAAGTCGTCAGAGAGTAATTCCATATTGCTATCGGTGAGCGAATGACTTTTCGACGAGGAGACGGCCTCTGGGAGTGCCTTCGACTGGTCGTTGACGCTTACGGTGTATTTCTGCCCATCGTTTTGAAGGGAAATCAGCGAATAACTGTTGGCGGGGAGTGTCAGCCCGGTATCATATACCTTCCCCTGCCATGTGTAATGTGAGCGGTGGACTTGCCCGGAGATAGGAACGACCTTTCCATAAACGGCAAACCAGATGTAGCGGGGGGATAACTGAAACCATCCATTATAGATTTTCTTATAGCCTTCATTATCTGAAAGGTCATCGCACTTACCGTAAAATTCAGCGTCAGTGTTATACATCCATGTACCCAATTCCTCATTGTAGTAAGAAGGTTCATTGTTGTCTTTCGAGGTGTCATCTTGGAAGACACATTGAATATCCCAGTACTCTGTGAATTGATTCTCCGAGTTTGTCGCTTCTGTGTATTTTTCGGCGAGTAGTTGATAGCCGCCTTCTTTCTTGTTGCCTAAGAGCAGACGACCAAAATGGGGAATCTCGCCAATCACTGTACCGTTGGCAAGATTGTCGTCGGGGCGGATAAACAACTGCAGGGTGTAGTCCTTGTTGGCACCTAAGATGGCTGCTGTCTCTGCGCTGTCGGCATCCCATTTGATACCTGCCGACACACCATCGACGCGCTGTGAGTAGCCGCGCACCACATTACCATCGTCAGAGGCATTGGACCGAATGCTCAGGCGCACATTGTCCACGGCATTGCCCGAACCGAAGGATACTTTGCCACTGATGACACCGCGTGCCTGGCAGAAACCCACGTCGGAGAGAGTGTTCTGGTAGGTGTTGTCGGCCGACGACTGTTTGTCGCCGCTGTAGGCATCAACCTTATACTCATAGTAGTAGCCAGGCTGCACGGTGTTGTCCTCGTAGGTGTAACTGTCGGAGTGACCACTCACGGAGTGTACTTTCAGATATTCACCAGTGGTGCCGGCATAGCGGCGATAGACTTCATAGTTGGTGTTGTCGGTGCCCACGTGCTTCACAGTCCACGACACGCGCACCACGTTCTCATGGGTTCCCTTGGTAGCACTGACGGTTCGTATAATAGTGCCGCTGAGCAGACCTGCTGTCAGCACATCGCTCTCGAAGGTGTTGGTGCCGTTGTTGATGGAAAGCACTATCTTGTATTGGTAAGTGGAGCGGGCGTTGGGCAGGGTGTTGTCGGTAAATGAGATGACATCGTCGGAGGTGGGGTTGGCAGGGCCTGTCACAGTGCCATAGTTGATCCATTCTGACTTGCCTTTCTCACGACTCATAATCTGGAAAGTGATGTTTTTTGTGCTCACTGGCACTCGAGAGTATTCCCATACTATTCGCACCTTGTCGGTCACTGTCGTATCTTGGCGCAGGTTGTAGATACTCATATCAGGGGCTGAGCCCAGCACATCGCTCACGGTGTAGCCCAATTTGAAGAGCAGTTTCTCTGAGGGGCTGTTTAGGTCGCTGTTCTGGATGCTATGGTTGTCAATCCATTCCTTGGGCACGTTCACCACCATATATTTGTAGTATTTGTTGGCACTCACGTTGGCATCGGTGTAGCCCTGTGCCTGAGTGGTGCCGATAGCATTGAGCGAGGTACGGCGGTTCCAAGTCTGGCCAGAGAGCGGGTCGCCGTTTTTGTCGGTCTCCACTCTATATATATAAGGTATAGACGCTTCGATATAGTTGCTTTCACCAGTGGGGAAGGCATTCCACGAGAGGTCGGCCTTGTTGTCAAACTGCAGATACTCTGCAGAAAGTCCCAATGGCACTGGAACCGTCGGGAAGATGCTCTTTCGTAAGTATGTGCAGTAGGATGAGTAGAAATTCTTGTCATTCTCGCATTTCAATTGGTCTAAGACTTCTATGCTTAAGTCAAGTTTCTTGAAATTGCCCACATCCTCGGGTATTGCAATCTCGTAGGTCTTCGAATTGCCTGTCTGGCATTCTAGGGTTTCCTCCGACTTCTTGATGCTTCCATCCTGCAAGGTATAGGTGAAGAAGAGGTGGTAGAAACCCTCGTGCCAGCGGTTGGACTTCAGTTTCGATGGCACATCGTCGGGCATTCCGGGCACGGTGAACTTGATCTTGTCGATACCCTCACGCGTGTAGGAGAAGTCTCTTGTGTTGATGCTGCCAAGTCCCATCCTGTCGGAGCAATAGGCACCGCCCATGCTCATGTTGTGCGATGAACCCTTGTTGTGTTTGTATTCATAGTAGAAGTACCACTTCTTGCCGGCCATCTCCGGACCGTAGTAGAAGTCGATTTTCACAGTGGGGTAGAGGTTGTCCTTGCCTTTGTACATGATGTAGCGCACATTGCCAGCACGGTCTCTCCATTCTGTGCCCTGAGAGGGGCCAATCTCTTGTTCCACACCAGAGGCCGTGTTGGTCAGCCAGGCACGTGAGCCGGGCATCTTGGTCTGGGCGTAAAACTCCCAGTTCTCACTGTCGTCGGCATGATGGTCGGTTTCCACGTCCATGATGTGATAGACTGTGCCTTTACGGTCATTCTCACTGTAGGCACGCACGGAGCCCCACTCACACCAGGTGTCGGTGGATTTTCCGTCGGCAATCAATATCTCCAGGGTGACGTGGTCGGTGTGCTCCGTCACCTTGTAGTATTGGTCATCTTTCAAGCGGTCGGCGTAGGCCACCTGAGCCACGCACGTCAGCAGGGTCACCCACAGCCACAACCATGGCCGGGGCGATGATGTAGAATGTAGTGTTTGCATCATTATTATATAGTTTATAGTTATTGTTAAGTTGTTTTTTTATAATTAAATTAAGTAGATTAAGTCTAAATAAGATGGGCGGATCGAATCTTTTGATTAGGATATGACAGGTGGATTCTATGATAAAACACACCTTAAATAATCAGATTTTTAACTTTATTTATAATTTCATCATCAATAATCTACAAAAGTACGCTTTTTTTTTATTTTATACAAACTTTTTCTTTATTTCTTTAATAATATCATATGTATTACATAACTCCTCATCATAACTTCCGATAGTTGAAATAAAAATTTTTACGAAAAAAGTCAAAATCCATTAAAATTGACTACTTTTGCATCCAAAATTGGAAATTGTGTATAGGATAATAAATTTTTAAAAAACTATGGCTTATCAAGAGACAAGAACTGTGGGCTATGGCTCACGTGTGGGAAACTCGTTCAAGGCAATTGGAGGTGGTTTCCTATTGTTCTTCGCTGCCACAGCACTT
>JAFZAE010000107.1 GCA_017548385.1 Prevotella sp. | reverse complement strand
TCAAGGATACAGCCAGTTTGGTGTGATGCAGTGCATACAACTCAACGACACGCTACGCCGATATGCTGGTCCCGGGCATTGGAACGACCCCGACATGCTGGAGGTAGGCAACGGTATGACTGTGAACGAAGACCGCGCCCACTTCACCATGTGGTGCATGATGGCCAGTCCACTGATTTTAGGTAATGACATTCGCAACATGAGTAACGAGGTGCGCGACATCCTCACCAATCGTGAAATGATTGCCGTGGACCAAGATGCCCTTGGCGTGCAAGGCCTCCATTTGATGGATGAAGATGGACTCTCGTTTTGGTTCAAGCCATTAGAAGGTGGCGACTGGGCCTTTACCATCCTTAACGCAACAAAAGAAGACAAGACCTATACTCTCGACTGGCAGAAATTCAACTTTACTGATAGCGAGGTAAGTGGTCTGAGTACCCATTTTGATACGACAGTCTATCAAGTGCGCAACTTATGGACGCATAAGGTGGAAGGTAAAACCTTACAGAAGAGCAAAAAATCCCGCAAAATCACTATCCCAAGCCATGACGTGGTGGCTTATAGGCTAATAAACCTTAGTGGTAAGAGGTAAGAGATTACTCTTGCTTCTCAATGCTTTGGGGGGCATTTATGAAGAAACAGGAAATTTATATTATCTGGGTTTTATAAAAAACAAATACATGACAGAAAGTAAAAAATCCCAATATGAACTGCTATGCCGACAAGTAAGAAGCCTTGCGGAAGGTGAGAGCAATCGAATTGGCCTCTTAGCCAATGTGACGGCTCTGTTGCGAACAACCTTTGGAGAGAGGTTCTTTTGGGTGGGATTCTATTTGGTGCATGATGACGAACTGGCACTGGGACCTTTCCAGGGTGACATCGCTTGTATGCATATCAAACGTGGGCGTGGTGTCTGTGGTACGGCATGGGAACAAGACAAGACTATCTTGGTGCCAGATGTGGAACAATTTCCAGGGCATATCGCCTGTTCTCAATTGTCACGCTCGGAGATTGTCGTGCCGCTACATGACGCCAACGGCAACGTGACTGGCGTACTAGATATTGACTCAAAAGAGTTGAATGCTTTTGACGAGGACGACAAACAAGGACTGGAAGCTATATGCAGGGAGATTTGAACTGCAACGATAGCAGCAAACAGAATAAGGACAAAACCAGAGATAGAATTTGTGACGTAAAATCAATCTTCTTCATTTTTCTCAATAAATTTTAGAATGGTACTGAATATTGTATTGATAATAGTAGGAGTGGCTTTGGTGCTATGGGGTGCCGACCGTATGACCGATGGTGCTGTGGCCATTGCCCAGCGTCTAAACATCCCCCCAATCGTGATAGGTTTAACAATTGTGGCGATGGGCACATCGATGCCTGAATTTTGTGTCAGTCTTGTGTCAGCATTGAAAGGTACGGCAGACCTTGCTATTGGCAACGTGGTAGGTAGCAATATTATGAACGTGTTGCTCATTGTTGGTATCACAGCTATGGTGTCGCCAATGGTCATCAGCAAATCGACAGTGAAGAAGGATATCCCCTGGGCCGTTGTGGCTGCTCTTCTGTTGGGTTATTTTTGTTTTGACAACTTATTATCCCGATTTGAGGCATTGGTGCTGTTTGTTCTTTTTCTAGCCTTCATCTGCTATACGCTCTGGAGTGCGAAAAAAGGTAAGGTCACCGAGAATGAGGAAGTAAAGAAAAAACACACGCCACTAATGGCTATCGGCCTTGTTTTATTAGGACTAGTATGTCTGATATTGGGTAGCAACATATTTGTTGATGCAGCCACGAAAGTGGCGGCTTCCTTAGGTGTATCGGAAGCTGTCATCGGTCTGACGATTGTCGCCGGCGGCACCTCCCTGCCAGAACTTGCTACAAGTGTGGTTGCCGCCCGAAAAGGTCAGAGTGCCATAGCCATAGGCAATGTCATTGGTAGCAATGTCTTTAATATCTTAATGATAGTGGGTATCACAGGACTTATTTGTCCATTGAAAATGCCCAATATCACCATCATCGATTTATCGCTAATGGTTCTCAGCATCATCTTGCTTTGGTTTTTCACCTACACGAAATATAAGGTTGAGCGTTGGGAGGGCGCATTCCTTTTTATCATTCTTATAGGATATATGTGGTGGCTGATAGCCAGTGCTGTTTGAGTTAGCTAACGAGTAAACAAGTTGACGAGTTGACAAGTTGTTTGTCTTTCACAGACTATTAACTTGTCAACTCGTCACTTTTGAACTTGTTAACTTTAGAAACCGTATATTTCTGCAAGTTTTGCCTGAAGGTCGGCACCACGGAGATCCGAGGCAATAATTCGTCCCTCCGGGTCAAGTAGAATATTAGAAGGAATCGCCTGAACACCATATGGCTCAGCTGCAGCGCATTTCCACCCTTTGAGGTCGGATAGCTGTATCCAGTCCATTCCCAACTGTTTGACTGCAGACTTCCATGCGGTCTCCTTGTTGTCGAAGGAAACGCCTATCACCTCGTAACCTTTCTTATGGTATTTGACATATCCCTCCACCACATTTGGCATTTCTTGCCTGCAGGGGCCGCACCAACTTGCCCAGAAATCCACAAGCACATAATTGCCCTTTCCGCACCACTCACTTAAGCTGTGTTGGTTGCCGTCAAGGTCGTTCATTGTCAAGTCAACGAACATCCTTCCTGGGCGTTTTTTTTCCAAGTTTGCAAACTGCTGTTTCACAAGATCCATATAAGGATGATTGAAATAAGATGCCTCTTCGTTCATAAACGGAGCCAGTTGGTCGTATGAGAGTTCTGATGCCATCTCCGAGAGATACACAGCTGGAACAAGGCAATTGACATAGTCTTGCAAAACCTCCAACCTTTGCTTGTTGCGTTTTTGGAATAAAGCCATGGCCTGTTGTTGTAGTTCTTTCAAATTTTCGGGTGTGGCAATCTCTTGCAACTGGGTCAATTTTTCCTTAACAGCCCTGTCGATAACATCGAATTTGTTGTCACATTCCACCAACAACTTATTCAAATCCGACCCCTTTACGGTGTGATTGACTAAATCGGCCTCGATGTCCTCTCCATCGATGAAAAATGGCATGTAATAGTTTGAACCGCCCACTGCCAAGACTCGGTTAAATTTAGTATCGGCATTATAGACTGCCTTCCCGTTGACAGGGATGATGGTGGTCATCGCGCCCGGCTTATATGGATTCAAATCGTATACCACAACTGTATCCATGTCCTCTGGACAAAGGATAGTAACCTTCTGTTTCACCTGTGCCCCTGCTATTAGTGCCAACATTAGAGCAACAAGACTAGTGATGATTTTTTTCATTTTGTCTACAGAATTATTATCTCTATTTGAATTGATGTTTAAAAATAAAATAGTTTAAGGTGGATACGATAAAAATCATCATTGATATTGATATTCAGTTGGTCTCTCCACCATTATCGTGCACAAAAATAGGGAAAAAAGGGCAATGAACCATCAATTCAGGAGAAAATTATGATATTTTTCATTAGAAAGATAGCACTATGACAAAAATATACCTAAAATTTTTGTATTGCTCTCAGTTTTGCACTAACTTTGCAGCCGATTTTTATGATAGAGTGCTTGGTAACCTCTTTAAAAACAAGAAAAATGAAAAAAATACGAGCAAAAGTGAGTGTGCTGTTCATGTTTTTCAGCATACTATTTACCGTCTGCCTTATAGGCGCCAATCTCCTTGAGACCAAACAAATTGCCGTTGGTCCTATCAACCTGACAGGAGGACTATTGATTTTCCCAATCTCTTACATTATTAATGACTGCGTATGCGAAGTGTGGGGCTATGGCAAAGCCCGCCTGCTGATATGGATGGGATTCCTAATGAATTTCTTCTTTGTGTCGGTATGTGCCCTCTGCGACATTATCCCCGGTGCGCCTTACTGGGACAATGATGCCGGTTTTCATTCCATTTTCGGACTGGCGCCTCGTATTGCCGCTGCCTCGTTTATTGCTTTTATTGCCGGCAGTTTTGTTAATGCCTACGTAATGAGTCGGATGAAAATTTCATCGAAAGGTAAGCATTTCTCCCTCCGTGCCATACTAAGCACCGTCTTCGGCGAGAGCACCGACTCCATTATTTTCTTTCCCCTGGCGCTCTATGGCGTAATCCCCGACTCAGAAATCCCCGTACTGATGTTCTGGCAGGTAGTGCTGAAAACCACCTACGAAATCATAGCCCTTCCCATTACCATTCGCGTGGTAAGATTTGTCAAGAATTATGAAAACGAAGATGTCTATGACGATAGTATCAGTTACAATATTCTAAAGATTTTCAATATATAGGTTAGATTAGTTGACGAGTTCACGAGTTATTTGCAAAACAAAAGTCTCAACACATTATGAACGACAATAGAAAAGACGAGGGTTTGCATGCCTTAGGTAAGAAGACCCATTATTCAATGGACTATGCTCCCGATGTACTCGAGACATTTGAAAACAAGCATCAGGAGAATGACTACTGGGTAAGATTCAACTGCCCAGAATTTACATCTCTATGCCCAATCACTGGCCAACCCGACTTCGCCGAGATACGCATCTCATACATCCCTGGCGAACGAATGGTTGAGAGCAAGAGTCTGAAACTCTATCTTTTCAGTTTTCGCAACCACGGTGACTTCCACGAAGACTGCGTGAACATCATTATGAAAGACTTGATACGGCTGATGAATCCTAAATATATAGAAGTAACAGGAATCTTCACGCCCCGTGGTGGTATCAGCATTCATCCATATGCCAATTATGGCCGCCCCGGCACTAAATATGAGCGGTGGGCTGAGGAGAGAATGATGAAGAGGGATTATTGATAGAATCTGGTTTGAGACGGAATCCTCTTATGGTATCCCCAAAACGGATGGCCATGGTATCGCGGAGTAAGACGACAAATTCGGCAGTGTCATTGACTAAATGACTTGTTGGGGCATTAGCATTCTTATCATTCATTTTTATTCCCCCAGAAGAAAAAATGATTTTGCCATTGTGAAGATGCCACTCATGGTATCTTTTCAATGGAGGATATTCCACAGGTGAGTTATCATTAAAAGAGGTTGTCCTTGGAGGTCCTCCCACTGGTATCATGGTAAAATCACGCTTGAATGTATAACCATACTCACGGGGAATCATCATTGCCTGTAGGATAGAATCCATCCTCTGCAAAGCCTCTTCACTCACAGTTTTGCGAATAGAATCTATTTCTGCTGAATTTTCCCCCCATTTGAAAGTGGGCAACTCCTGATATACCCAAGTACCACGGAGTTGGTCGATATCTATAGCAACCATCACCTCTGTAGAATCCTGCGGGTTGAGCAGGACAGCCATCTTGTCACCTACTTCAGGATAGCCGAAGATATGGTGTGACTTATTGGCATTGATAATATTCAAATAGATAGGGTCGCCCCCCTTATCAGGTAGAAACACCAGCACCGAGTCTGTACATCCACTGCACACAAGGCCATAAATAGTGGAGTCACCCTTGGTTTCATAAGAATACGTCTGTATTTCCACCTGCTCCTGTTCGATTTCTTGTTTTCCTTTGCTACATGCGAAAAAGGTCAGTAGCATAGTCAGTATGAATAGTATTGGACTATTTTTCATTGAAAAACGTTTTTAGTTGGGCAAAAATAAGAAAAATCTTTCGATTGAAAGAAAAATGAGAAAAAAAAGTGCACCATTTTTTGTGAATGATTGTTTTTTGTATATCTTTGCATTCTATATATGTCGATAGATGAAAACTCGACAAAAAAACGAAGACCTTACTATTAACTTTAATTTATAACGATGAAAAAGAAAATCCAGTTTAGCCTTGTCTATAGGGATATGTGGCAGTCGTCGGGCAAATTTCAGCCCCGTAAAGACCAGCTAGAACGCATCGCCCCAGCAATAATTGACATGGGTTGCTTCTCGAGAGTAGAAACCAATGGTGGAGCCTTTGAGCAGGTGAACCTTTTAGCAGGTGAGAATCCCAATGCCGCCGTACGTGCTTTCTGTAAGCCCTTCAACGAGGTTGGCATCAAGACCCATATGCTCGACCGTGGTCTTAACGCCCTTCGTATGTATCCTGTTCCTGATGACGTTCGCCAACTCCAATACAAGGTGAAGCATGCTCAGGGTGTGGACATCCCCCGTATTTTCTGCGGTCTTAACGACACGCGCAACATCATTCCGAGTATAAAGTGGGCCCTTGAAGCTGGTATGACCCCACAAGCCACCTTATGTATCACCACTTCGCCAGTGCATACAGTAGAATACTATAGCAAAATTGCTGACGAGGTAATTGCCGCCGGTGCCCCCGAGATATGTCTGAAAGATATGGCCGGCATTGGTCAACCAGCCATGCTTGGCAAATTAACCAAAGCCATTAAGGATAAGCATCCCGATGTCATCATCCAATACCATGGCCACTCTGGTCCTGGTCTGTCCATGGCCTCTATTCTGGAAGTCTGCAACAATGGTGCCGACATTATTGATACCGCCATCGAACCTCTGTCGTGGGGTAAGGTACATCCTGACATTATCTCTGTGCAGAGCATGCTGAAGAACGAAGGCTTCGAAGTGGCAGACATCAATATGAATGCCTACATGAAAGCCCGTTCACTGACCCAAGAGTTTATCGATGACTGGCTTGGATATTTCATCAATCCGGGCAATAAACACATGAGTTCACTGCTCTTAGGCTGTGGTCTACCCGGCGGTATGATGGGTAGTATGATGGCTGACTTAGGTGGTATCCATCAGATTATCAACAAGACCCGTGCCAAGAAAGGCGAGCCAGAGTATACTATCGATGAGTTGCTTGTCCGCTTGTTCGACGAGGTAGCCTATGTATGGCCAAAGGTGGGTTATCCTCCACTGGTGACACCTTTCTCACAGTATGTGAAGAACATTGCCCTGACTAACCTTCTGACAATGGAACAAGGAAAGGGACGCTATGTGATGATGGACGATGCCATGTGGGGTATGGTACTTGGCAAGAGTGGCCGTATTCCTGGTGAGATTGCCCCAGAACTCAAGGAACTTGCAGCTAAACAAGGTCGCGAGTTTACCGATGCCGATCCTCACACATTGATTCCAAATGCCCTCGACGACTTCCGTAAGGAGATGGATGAGAATGGTTGGGAATATGGACCAGACGACGAGGAGCTCTATGAGTTGGGT
Organism: Prevotella sp.; assembly: GCA_017548385.1. Classification (GTDB taxonomy): domain Bacteria; phylum Bacteroidota; class Bacteroidia; order Bacteroidales; family Bacteroidaceae; genus Prevotella. The sequence goes on along the minus strand of JAFZAE010000107.1, from coordinate 8,057 downwards.
ATGCATCCAGAACAATACCGCATCTTCAAGACCGGACAGGCCAAGAAGAATTTCCTGGCCGACCTCCAAAAGATAAAGGATTCACGCCTGGGCGCCAAGCTTTCTCCCACAGAACTCTCAGCCTACAAGCATGCTAAGGCAGATGCCATCGTTGCCCCCGTAAAGGGAGAGATTTACTGGGAATTTAATGGCGACGGCGAGTGCGCACCCACAGTTGAACCCTATATTGGCAAGGAATACAAAGAAGGTGACAACCTTTGCTACATCCAGGCGCCATGGGGTGAGATTGTGGAAGTACCTGCTGCCATTGGTGGTAAACTTGTAGAAATCAATGCCAAACGCGGTAGCAAAGTAATGAAAGGCGATGTCATCGCATACATTGAGCGCCCCCACGAGGAATAACCATCGGCATGAACTATCAACAAATCATAGATAAATACTATCCAGAGGACAACGACCTACGTCGTATACTCCTCATCCACAGCCAATCTGTAGCGCAAAAAGCGCTACAGATTGTCGTTTCACACCCAGAATTAAAAATCGACCACGATTTCATCCTCTCTGCCGCCATGCTTCACGACATCGGCATTGTGCGAACTTATGCGCCTGGTATCGAATGCTTTGGAACAGAACCTTATATCCGTCATGGGATGATTGGTGCAACTATGATGCGGGAGGAAGGATACGAAGACATTGCCCGTATCTGCGAGCGACACACGGGAGCAGGCCTCTCCCTAGACGACATTGTAAGTCAAGACCTTCCCCTACCCCATCAAAGTTTTCTGCCGGAGACCATCGAAGAGCAGCTTATATGCTATGCCGACAAATTTTACTCGAAGTCACATCTTGAACGCGAGAAAACCATTGAGCAGGCAGAGCGCAGCCTCGCAAAATTTGGAACCTCAGGTGTAGAAAGATTCCGCCATTGGGTGGAGATTTTTGAATGAGAATTTCATATTTTATCATGAATTATTAGTTTTTCAAATTCTTCTTTTACTATAATTCTTTAATCACGTATTAAAGTATTTGAGAATTATCTTTAATAAGTTGAGTTTATGATTTGTTTACCCATCAACGAACAACTCGTCAACTTCAACAAGACAGGTCTGTAACTGTTAAAATAAGAAAATCAAGTCCCTATTCTATTTTTTATATATACCTTTGCCATGGAAAATGAGAACAAGGCTGCTCATACTATTGTTTTTTGCCGCCATCATCTTGATGATGGCCCAGTCGGTGATGCCCACCGACCAACCTTGGCGTGTCCATACAGCCATCGGTGACACAATTGTTGTCCCCGACAGCATTATCCTTTCCGACACACTCACATCCGACACCATTATCGACCCGACTATTGATGACAGTCTGAGGACAACAAATATAACAAGCCCCGATACACTAGAACTCGACTCCCTGCATCTTGCCATCATCGAGCACAACAGAGCTGTAGACGACTCCATCCGCCTTGACTCCCTCAACCGCGCAAAGGCCAACGGTATCGATGCACCAGTGGTTTTCACTGCAGAAGACTCGTTGGTCTATGACGCAGTATCTAAGAATGCCTATCTATTTGGCAATTCAAATGTGGAGTATGAGGAGATGAACCTTACAAGCGACCGTGTGCACATCAATCTTGATCAAAGTCTTGTTGATGCCAACGGCACTACTGATAGTACGGCAGAAAAGGGTGTCCGCGGCGCACCAATATTCAAAATGGGCAAAGATGAATACGAGAGTGACTCCATCCGTTTCAATTTCAAGACAAAGAAAGGCTTTATCGACAATGTTTATACTGAGCAAGAAGATGGCTTCCTACGCAGTCTACACTCTAAACGCGATGCCGAGGGTAACCTTTATTTGGAGAAAGGTACCTACACGACTTGTGACAAGGAACACCCCGACTTCTACATCGCTCTTTCACGAGCCAAAGTGCGTCCTGGCAAGGATGTTGTCTTCGGTCCAGCTTACCTCGTTGTTGCCGACGTACCTTTGCCCCTTGCCATCCCCTACGGATTCTTTCCCTTTACCCAGAAATATTCCAGCGGATTCATCATGCCTTCATATGGCGACGAGAGTTCCCGTGGTTTTTACTTACGTGATGGAGGCTATTATTTTGCACTAAGCGACAAATGGGATCTGAAATTACTTGGCGAGATCTACACAAAGGGGTCGTGGGGTATCTCCGCAGCCACTAACTACCGCAAACGCTACCGATACAGCGGCAGTTTCCTATTCAATTACCAAGACACCAAGACAGGCGACAAAGGTATGCCCGACTTCTCAGAGAGTGAAAGTTTCAAGATTCAGTGGAACCACCGTCAAGACCCAAAGGCCAACCCCTATCGTTCACTTTCTGCCAGTGTCAACTTCGCCACTTCAAGTTTTGAGCGCAACAACCTGACGAGCATGTACAATCCACAGACAATGACTCAGAGCACCCGTACCTCTTCGGTAAGTTTCGGAACCCAGTTCTCGAGCATAGGCATGACCATCAGCACTACTGCGAACGTAGCCCAGAATATGCGCGACACCACTATCGCCATGACACTGCCCGATCTCAACATCGCCATCAGCCGTTTCTATCCCTTCAAGCGCAAAAAAGCCGCCGGTAAGGAGAAATGGTACGAAAAAATAGCCATGAGTTACACAGGTCATATGAGTAACTCCATCACAGCTAAAGAAAGTGAGTTGATGCATTGCAACCTTGTCAAGGACTGGCGCAATGGTTTCCAACACAGCATTCCCATCAGTGGCAACTTTACGCTTTTCGACTATGTCAACATCAACCCTTCGTTCAACTTCACCGACCGTATGTACATGAGCAAGATAAATCGTTCATGGGATGAAGTAAACCAAGTAGAGCTACAGGACACGACATATGGCTTTTATAACATTTATAATTGGTCGATGAATCTTGGGCTCTCTACCAAATTATATGGTTCATGGATACCAAGCCGCAAACTCTTCGGTGACAAAATCGACCGCATCCGTCATGTGTTCACCCCCACAATAGGATTTAGTTTTTCTCCTGACTTCCACGACAACCACTACGGCTACTATGACACATATCAGAAAACTGATGCACAAGGAAATGTAACATTGGTAGACTATTCACCCTTCTCTAACGGTATGTATGGTGTTCCTGGTCGTGGTAAGACTGGCAATATCTCATTCGATGTGTCTAACAACCTTGAGATGAAAATCAGGTCAGAAAAAGACTCCACGGGATTCAAAAAAATCAGTCTCATCGACGAACTTGGTGCTTCGATGTCGTATAATATGGCAGCTAAGGAACGCCCATGGAGCGACTTAAGTATGCGTATCCGATTGAAATGGTGGAAGAAGTACACATTCAACCTGAATGCCGTCTTCGCCTCATATGCCTATGAACTTGATGATAACGGTCGTCCCTATGTGGGCAACCATACAGAATGGGGGTATGGCCGGTGGGGACGTTTTCAAGGTATGTCACAAAACATATCATACACCCTCAGCCCTGAGAAAATCAAAAAATGGTTCAACCGGGAAGAGAAATCAGACGATGATGACAAGGATAATAACGATGAGGAAATAGATACAGACATTGAAAGCAATGTAGATGACGACATGATACGTGGACAGCGTGGTGCAAAAAACAAAGGCACAACAAAAGCCGCGACGGATGAAGATGGCTATATGGCATTCAACCTACCTTGGTCTCTTACTTTCGGCTATGGTATTACGATGCGCGAGAATACGGGCGGGAAGTTCAATACGAAGACCATGCGCTATCCCTACAAGTTCACCCAAACTCTCAACGTGAGCGGTAATATCCGCCTAAGTGATGGTTGGAATATCAGTTTCTCGTCGGGTTACGATTTCGAAAACCGCAAGATGTCGATGACCACAGCCTCACTACAGCGCGACCTTCATTGTTTCAATATGTCATGCTCAGTAGTGCTGGCGCCCTATACTAGTTATAATTTTACCTTCCGCTGTAATGCATCGACACTGACCGATGCGCTGAAATATGACAAGAAGAGTGGATACAGCAACGCCGTAAGATGGTATTAACCTTCAATTTTCAATAAGTCTATCAAGGTCTTCTATCTCTCCTACGACCCAAATAACATCACCTTTTTGGAATTTATAACTTGGACTCACTTGGGAAAGATTTTCCTTTCCCTCCTCCAAGCCTACAACCATACAATTAAATAAGTGTCGGATGCCACTCTCTTCAAGTGTTTTTCCAAAAAACTTACTGTTGCCCGAAATGACCATACTACGCAATTTCATTTCACGTTTTTCTAATTCATAATCCTCGGCATAACAGTCTTCCTTTAAAGCCCTCTCAAACATCTTGAGTTGCTCGTCACTACCAATTACCTGCAGACGGTCGCCTGGAAATATCACGCTATCTCCTTCAGGAATATTCAACCGTCGGTTAGCCCGGAGAATGCTACTCACATGTACACCATATTTACTTCTCAAAGCCAGTTGCATCAACGTGCGTCCAGACCATGCAGAATCGAAAGGCACCTCAATATCAGCTATATGGATGTTTCTGTCAAGAAGGCGTCCCTCATATAGTGGCTTTCGATGTCCATGCACTTGTGCCTCTATATCCCGCGAGCGAAGATTTTGCACGAATAGCCTTTCCAAACGTATACTGCTATGTTTGAGACGTCTAGACAAAATCATCAGCACAACGAATCCTACTCCCAAAGTAGTCAGGATGGCTATAGAGAAATCTGTCAGTTGGTGGCACACATAGAAGACAAAAGCCACCGCAATGACAATTCTGACAAGAATAGTAAAAACCAAAGGGAATCGATTGAGCCTGTTGTAGGTCCATAGAGCCTTGAACTCTTCGCTATGATTCTTTTTCATAACGATAGCCCTAAGGAATGGGGAAATAAATAAAATAGTCAACAGTCCACAAGCACAATTGGCCCACCATACCGGCATCATTTTCTGAAAGAATGGTAAGACTAATGAAAGCATCACCGCAACCACAGCCGCCGATAATATGCTATAAATTAATGTGTTGACAATCATCTGCCGCAGCAACGATTTCCATTTATTGTCGTCTGAGGGTGTGGAAGAATGACTCATGGCAAGATGATTAAGGCTTCGCACCCATTTTTGTGGCATCTTGCGCTCTATCATCGCATAAGCAGGATCTGCCGCCTTTATCATATAAGGTGTAAGGAATGTTGTGATGACCGACACCGCTACGACGACAGGATAGAGAAAGACGTCTATGACCCCCAAGCCCATTCCCATGGTTGCGATGATAAATGAGAATTCTCCAATTTGTGCCATGGAGAACCCACATCTCATAGCAGACTTCAAGGTTTGTCCACTCAGCAGGAATCCCAAACTGCCAAATACGCTCTGCCCAATGATAATGGTGAGCACGAGAATGAGTATGGGCAAGGCATATTTGACAAGAATTGCCGGATCTACCATCATACCCACTGAAACAAAGAAAATAGCCCCGAAAAGATTCTTTACGGGTTCGACAAGGCGGATGATTTTCTCTGCCTCGATGGTCTCTGCCAATATTGATCCCATGACAAAAGCGCCAAAAGCGCTACTGAATCCAACTGTTGTGGAGACAACCGCCATAAGACAGCATAATGCCAGTGCTACGATAAGTAATGTCTCACTATTGATAAGTTTCCTCACCGATCTGAGGAAAAATGGTATCACGAAAATACCAACCACAAACCACAGTATAAGGAAGAACCCAATTTTCATCACGCTCTTAAGCATCTCACCGCCGCCGGCGCCACCACTTGCGATTGCAGTCAGCATTACCATCATAACAATGGCAAGGACATCCTCAAGGATAAGAACAGACATGACCATTCCAGCAAACTGTTGGTGGCGCAGTCCCATATCCTCGAAGGCCTTGTAAATGATGGTGGTAGAACTCATTGCCAACATACCACCAAGGAAAATACAGTTCATCCTTGACCATCCAAATACATGCCCCATTAGTATTCCAAGGGTCATCATACAGAAAATGATGGTCATGGAGGCGATGATTGGTGCCGCCCCCATTTTGATGATCTTTTTAAACGAGAAGTCTAATCCAAGTGAGAACAGTGTAAACATCACACCTATCTCAGCCCATATATGTATATCCGTATTGTCGACCACAGACATGATATACGGCATTTTGGGGCTGACTAAAAAACCAGCGACCAAATACCCCAAGACAATTGGTTGCTTTAGTTTTTTGAAAACCAAAGTCACAACACCTGCCACAATTAGTATCAGAGCAAGGTCTTTTACCAATACGGGAATTTCATTCATTCCTCACTTCTCACTTCTTATCTCTCACCCCTCACCTCTAAATTGCTGTTAGCTCACAGATTTTGACAATAACCTGCATGGCTTTTTCCATAACTTGTATGGAGACAAATTCATAGGGGCCATGGAAATTAACACCACCAGCAAAGATATTGGGACATGGAAGGCCCTTGAACGAGAGTTGAGCTCCGTCAGTTCCCCCACGAATAGGCTGCACACGTGGCTTGACATCACACTGCTCCATGGCTTGGAGTACAAGGTCGACAACATGTTTGCAAGGATCTATCTGCTCCTTCATATTATAATACTGGTCGTTGAGAACGAGTTCACAAGTTCCCTCACCGTATTTTTCGTTAATTCTATCGACACACTGTCCCATAAAAGCCTTTCGTGCTTCGAATATTTCCCTGTCGTGGTCACGAATGATATAGGCCATCTGCGCTTTCTCAATATTTGAGTTAATACCCAACAAATGATAGAAGCCCTCATATCCTTCAGTTGACTCAGGGGTTTCTTTTTGTGGCAGCATGGAAGCAAATTCCGCAGCCAATCTATTGGCATTGAGCATTTTCCCCTTGGCATACCCTGGATGAACACTTACTCCATGTAGTGTGACTTTTGCAGATGCAGCATTAAAGTTCTCATACTCCAGTTCACCAAGGTCACCTCCGTCTATGGTATATGCCCATTGACATCCAAATTTCTCAACGTCGAAATGGTGTGCTCCCATACCGATTTCCTCATCGGGATTGAATGCCACCCTAATCTCCCCATGTTTGATTTCCGGATGATCTCTGAGATAGCACATAGCCTGCACAATTTCAGCTATTCCAGCCTTGTCGTCAGCTCCAAGTAGTGTGGTGCCGTCAGTCACAATAATATCCTCGCCAATATGATGTAGCAGTTCGGGAAATTTAACTGGCGACGAGACAATACCTTCTGAAAGTAGGATATCCTTGCCATCATACTCTTTAATAATTCGTGGCTTTATATTTGCGCCACTACAATCTGGACTTGTATCGTAATGCGATATAAATCCGATTGTAGGAGTTGCATTGTCAATGTTAGCCTTTAGAGTGGCATAGATGTATCCATTGGCATCCATCTCAACGTCAGCGAGCCCCTCACTCTCTAATTCTGTCTTCAGATATTGCGCAAAGACCAATTGCTTGGAGGTACTGGGAACTGTCTGTGATTCTTCGCTCGACTGTGTGTCAAACTGTGTGTATTTGATAAATCTTTCAGTGAGGTTCATTGTAAGTGGGGTTTAAAAAGAAGCGATAGATATTATAGAAATAAAAGATGCTGGATTCTACTATTTATTTCTGTCGTCGATGTTGTCGCCCTCAGTGGGTTTCATTTCCTCTTCAAAGTCAGTGATACCATTTTTGACAAGAATGTTGTACCATTGAAGCAATTTACGGATATCACTGTCGTGAACTCTCTCACGGTCGAAATCAGGAAGTATCTCAGCGAAATATTCTCTTAACTCTTTGCCTGATGCCTTTTTATAGTTAAGCGTGCACTCTTTGCCATCTTCTTTTTTAAGGATACTGGCCAAGATGGTCATAAGCGGTACATCGTCAGCCTCAGTATACATGGCGATGTCTGCCAGACTTGTCACTTTGTCGGTGGCAAATACCGGCATTCGTTTATGTGTTTCATCGAGTGCTTCGATAATGAGATTTGCTTTTCCTCTTGTAACCAGTTTAAAGAGCCCTGGCTTTCCAGCCACTGATAAAATAGTTGTTTGCATT
>JAFZAE010000106.1 GCA_017548385.1 Prevotella sp. | reverse complement strand
TCCCCGTCCTCGCTTTCATTGTCACAACGGGCCAGGCGCAGATTCATTACCGATTGGAGGGTACGGTGGGCGACTCTACAATGAACACCAAGTTGCTGCTTATACAATGGATGAACACCATGCGTATGGTCAATGCGCCCATCGATACCATGGAGGTTGTCAATGGAAAACTGATAGCCAAGGAAGGGGTGATCGACGAGCCGGGAGCTTTCAATCTGCACTCAATTACCCAGCGCGACGGCATACCGGAAATCATGTCGCCATATTTCTTCCTGGAACAGGGGACTACCAATTTGAATATGGATTTGCAAAGCTTAGCCAAAGATGATTCGCTCCGATTTTTCAGCCAACCAACAGGCACGCCACTGAACGAAGAGTATGGACAGTTTCAAAACAAATTCTGCACTTTGCTATATGGCGATTCTATTAGGCAAATGCGTCTCGACAGCTTGATGCGGAGCGAACTCTCTCGACATAACGATGATGTGTTAGGACTAGTCGAACTGGCATTGGCTTTTGCCAAGACTCCGCCGCAGCAAGTTGCTCTGTGGGGCAATCTGCTGAGTCCACGAATAAAAGCTGGTGACGTGTGGAGCGAAATGAAAATGGGACTCAGTGCGATGGGACTCAATATGGAATCAGAAGAACCATACTTCAATCCTGCCATCGGTGAGAAATTTGTGGATTTCGCTGTAGAGTACAACGGCAAGACCACTCGTCTCAGCGACTATGTGGGTCGCGGACAATACGTGCTCGTTGACTTCTGGGCCTCATGGTGTGGTCCATGTCGGATGGAACTCCCGAATCTTATTGCTGCCTACAACAAATACAAAGAACGTGGACTTCAGGTTGTCGGCATTGCCGCATGGGACAAGCCCGAAGCCTCACTGGATGCCATCAAGGATGATGGCGCTCCCTATCCCCAAATCATCAACTCACAGGAAATTGCCACCAATGCCTATCATATTCGGGGCATACCCCACATCATCCTCTTTGCCCCTGATGGAACTATCCTCGCCCGGGGGCTCCGCGGAGAGAACATCGACCAAAAACTGGCTGAAATCTTTGAATGAAGGTGGAACTTTTCTATAACAACTCTTTAACTACTGAGAGTTGAGCGAATGTGAAACTTGAGAATCGTTATTTGGCGTTGCAACGACGGTCATAGTCCACACATCCGAGCACGATGCGGTGACGAGTCTTGTCATAAAGTGAATTGGCAACACTCCTCCGAGGATTGAGATAGCCACCATCGATGCCTGCCAGGTCGAGAAAGAGATGTGGCAGGTCGTCGGTGGAAACTGGCTGGTGAACAGCCTTCATCACACGTGCTGCCAACTCGGGGCGACGCTCTCGGTAGGTCGGTGACATCCACACCAGCAGTGGGACTCGCAACTGATAGTTTCTTTCTTTGGCCAGCATCGAATTGCCATGACCAACAAAATCACGGCAGTCATAGGCCTCCTCTCCGTGGTCTGAGAAATAAACGATACAACAGTCGCCGTCACCGAATTTGCGGATAATCTCATCAATCACATGATCGTTGTAGAGCGTGGCATTGTCGTATTGGGCGACAGTGAGACGTTTTTCCTCCGAACCATATTTTGCATATGCTTTGTTGTCTGCACTGAAACGTTCTGAAGATTTTGGAAAACGATCGCTGTAGTCAAAGTGCTGCCCGTTGAGGTGGATGATATAAAGTGACGGCGACGGCATTTTCACGATAGCATTCACCAGGTCCATGTCATAGGGATATTTTGTTTCATTGCGCACATCGTACATGGTGTCGGATAATGCCTTGTCGGACATGAAAAAGAAACCATTCCCAGCGAAATACTGGTTGTCATAAAGTGCCGTGGTATATCCCGCACGTTTGAAGCACATCGGGAAGAGTGGCTCCGCACCAAAGTCCGTGGTCAGGGAATCGAGTGAAAAGACCGACATCATGGCTCTGTTTGTGAAGTCGGCTGGCGACACCACATTGTCGAAGACCGCCAGCTCACCCATGGCGGCTCTTCTCTCCATATTAACAGAGGTGGGGAGTTCGTAACCATACAGGGAGGTATGATACACACTGTGCGACTCACCTATCACTACGACCACATTAGGCAGGTTGTCCTCTGTGGCGATGGGTGCCATCTCAGAACAAACCCGACAGAGTTGTGCTGTCTTTTTCATGTTTTTGCTGAGTTCGTTGAGCGAACAGGCCACACGGGTCACCGCATGGCACTGTGGGATGTCCATTCCCTTTTGAAAAACCATATAGCTACCCAACAACACAATCCACACCATCATTCCCCCAAGGGCACCGATGACGGAAAATGTCTGGTGTTTCTTCCTTGACAACCACCTCGCTATTTTCCATAGCAAAACATTCAGCGCCACCATCAATGCGGCGAACGAGATGAGCACCTCGGGACGAAGATAGGTGGCAGCAAAGCCACATGCTTCGTCAAGATTGGTGGCTGCCAGGATATCGATGACATCTGCGTTGATAATGGTCTGAAACTGGAAGATGAGAAATGCATCAACCAGCAACAGCAATTCATGCAATACGGTTATCGCGACAAAACAGGCGCGGGAGAGCCAACGTGGCTTCACCACCATGCATATCCACGATTCGATATAGGCGGAAACAAAAGACAATAAAATGATGGCCAATAGTGCCAGTATGTGATTATAGACATAAGCTGCAGCACCATTGGACAACAAGTTAAGCAACAAAAGAAAAGAAAAATATAAACTATATGTTGGTTGCTTGAGTATCTTCAAAAATCGGGTGAACATCAAAAAGCTGTTTTCGTGTTGTGTATTATATTAACGCCAAAAACTGTTGCTTTATTGTGTATATTTACATATTATAGAAGTTATGATGAGTAGTTATAACTCCGATTATAACTACTTAATGTTGTGTGACTATGAGACTTGAATTACTTTCCTAAGAATTTTGTATTTAAATAGGTCTGGAAGGCTTCCTTGTAGATGTCGCCGATGGGGAGGTAGGTCTCGGCGTCCATGACGACGCGGTTCTTACTCACTTCCTGGATTTTGTTGAGGTTGATGATGTAGGAACGGTGGATGCGCATGAAGTAGTCTGGCAATCTTTCCTCCATCTTTTTCATCGACAACAGGGTGATGATGGGCTTGTGCTCATTTTCAAGCCAGACTTTCAGATATTCACTCATGGCCTCGATATAGCGAATGTCTGAGATGCTGACCTTGACGATGCGATAGTCTGTCTTCAGGAAGAGAATGTCGGAACTGTTGGGAACAATGGAGTGGGGGGATGTGCCTTCAAGCCGCTCCTTCAACCTGTTCGCTGCTCTTTGGAAGTCTTGTAGCCCAAAGGGTTTCAGTAGGTAGTCGACGGCATTGACGCGGAACCCTTCAACGGCGTACTCCGAGTAGGCGGTAGTGAAGACGACGAGTGGAGGGGCGGCGAGCGATTTCACAAAGTCCATACCATTGAGGTCGGGCATGTTGATATCGCAAAAAATGGCATCCACAGTGTCGTTTTCCAGAAATGCACGAGCCTCCAGGGCACTTTGGCACTGGGCGGCGAGTTCGAGGAATGGCACCTTGTTGATATAGGCAACTATTTGCTGAAGAGCCAAAG
>JAFZAE010000105.1 GCA_017548385.1 Prevotella sp. | reverse complement strand
ATGATGAAGATGTTGAAGAGGTTGTTGATGTCGCGGATACTATAGACGTTCAACGGGTCGGTCACTTTCACACCATCCACGATGAGGTTATACATATAGAGTTCGGGCTTCAGCACGTCGGAGGTAAAACTCCACACACCCTTTTCGTCCTTCACAAGGTCCACCACACCTGGGGCATCATAACTGCCGTAGGGGGTGTCCATTTTCTGCGTCGGCAGGAAATCACCGGTGATTTGTACTTTCTGGGCTTGGGGAGCCACCATGTTGAATGTCACGGTGTTGTCGGCATGTATATCGGGTGAAACCACTTGTACGCCCTGCCCGAAGTTGAGGTTCTGCTGGCTGTAGGCTGCCATGCCTGTCAGGCAGAGGGCAGCCACGATGAATAATCTCTTCATAACGTGATTAGGTTTTGAGGTTTTGAAGTTATAAGGTTTTCTTACAACCATACAACCTTGTATTATTTAAAATATTTTCCGAGTTTGACCATGAATTTTGGATAGCACTCCTTCCAGAATTTCCAGTCATGCACACCTGGGCGCTCGATGTATTCAAAGTTGGCGAGGCCGAGGGGCTGAATGGTGCCAGCCAGCCAGGGACACATCTGATAGACTGAGGTATCTTCCGTGCCCACCTCGATGGTGAGGTCAGGGAGTTCGCTGGCGGGAGCGGCGGGATAGAGTTCGAATAGGTTGGGCAAACCATCTATGTAGCATGCGGGACTCATCGCATAGGCACAGCAGAACATATCGCGGTGTTGCACGGCATAATAGAGTGTGCCGTAGCCACCCATAGACAGACCACCGATGGCGCGCTTTGAACGGTCCTTGCCAACGTTGAGCATTCCTTCCACGGTCGGTACTAACTCGTTGAAGAAGTAGTCCTCATAGAGCATACCATCTTGGAAACCGTTGCAATAGAATGTCTGTATGGCATCGGGCATGACAACGACCATCTTACCTACGTCGCCATTGATGGTGGAGGCGGAGTGAAGAGCGGCCAGGTTACCCTTCTCGAGCCAGGCATTCTGGTCATCACCCATACCGTGAAGCATATAGAGCACAGGGAGGGTGACACCACTGTTCATATCATAGCCTTCGGGCAGGAAGAGTGAGTATTTCATCTGCCGTCCCAGAACCTGGCTGTCGATAGTAAGGTCTTTATAGACCGAGCCCTTCACTTCGAGGAAGGAAACGAACATGATGTTGAAACTACCGCCCTCTGTGGTGGCACCTGTAATGTCGACAGTGCTCATGCCTGTTCCCTTGAATGAGTAGAGGGTGTTGCCGTCGATACCCATGACGGTGGAGATTTCTATGGTACCACCCACGATGTACTGCATCTTGCCGCTGTCGTCCATGTAACAGCTACCGCCTGCCATGCCATATTCGGGCACGGAATAACCGGCATCGACCTGGAATGGGTCATGTGAGTAACTTTGCACCTGATAGGTACCTGCGAGTTTCTCGGTGGTCAGATTGTTGCTGTTGATGGCATCAAACTGTGCCACTTGCTTTCCTGCAGGATCGTTGACGGTGATGGTATACTTCGTCACATCGGGATAGTCGGTGGAAGTGAAAGTGCTCCAGTCGAAAACACTCACCGCACTGGTTTGGATGCTCATTGTGTAGCCGCTGGGCTCGGGGTCATCTTCTCCTATGACGAACGACAAGGGTCCTTTGTAATAAGTTTTGTATGATTTTCCGTTACTGTCTTTCAACAGTCCGTTCACGAAATAGGTGTCACCCACAATACTTACATCAACATTTCCTTCGATGATGGCTGCTCCGTTGATGGTGCCCGAGTAGGTGCCTGCTGAGGTGACATTATTAACGGGGGTGTAAGTCCCCTCGCCAAGAATCCATTCCTTGGTGCCGATACGGAGAGTCAGCGTATTGCCGGCATTGTCGGTATAGGTGGTGTTCAGGGCCTTGACACCCTTGCCCAACTTGTCGGTGGGTTGTACGGTGGCATTGTTGAAGTTGCAGAAGGTGATGTCGTTGAATTCACCGCTGAGGTCTTCTATGGAGTCGTCGTCGCAGGCAGTAAAGCCAAAGACTGCCAATAATAGGATGATATATTTAAACTGTTTCATAACTTCGATTATTTACCAATTGGGGTTCTGTGTCATGTTCGGATTGAGTTCAATCTCCTTCAGAGGAATAGGCAGGAGTTTGTTTTTCTCCTTGAAGCCGTAGTTGTCGTTCCTGAAGTTCCACTGTACGCCGGTAGTTGTTAAGACGGGTATTTCCTTGCCCTGGTCGGCCATGGCCGTCTGGGCGTCACCCCAGCGCACGAGGTCCTGATAGCGCACGGCCTCGTTGCAAAGCTCTAAGCGCTTCTCTGTTTTGATGTCGTTGAGGGTCACATTGCTCAGTGGTGTTTCCTGTGCACGGGTGCGAATCATGTTGATGTATTCGAGGGCTTTGCTGTTGTTGCCTGCCTGCAGATGGGCTTCGGCGGCTAAGAGCAGTACCTCAGCATAGCGCATCACCTTCAGGTCGGTATATTGGGCAGCCTGGAAGAACGACATGTCGGAGACGCAGTCTTCCTTAAATGCCTGGTTTTTCCAGAAGAAATAGCCTTCACTGCCATAGAGGAATTGACCTGTCTGAAGTGAGACGCCAAAGTCAGCCACCTGGTCGTAGGTGAGGACGGTTTTGTTCAGACGGTAGCCATTTGCACCTTCCCATGCCACGAAAGCGTCGTAGAGCGACTTGCGGGGGTTGCAGAATCCGTAGGTACCTTGAGCAAGAACGGAAGCGGCTTGACCACCATAGTTGAGAACGCTAGTACGCCATCCCTGCATGATGAACACCATATCCATCTGAGACCACATCTGTTCGGTGTCGTAGCGTTTCTGAAGTTCAAACAGCGACTCGCAGTTGTTGTTGTAGGGGGCGTGGAATTGTAGGTCGTAGTCGCCATTGAAGAGAGCGTATTTGCCAGATTTGATCACATTGTCAAGCATAGCGGCTGCCTCGCTGTTCTTACCTTGGAATAGATAGGCTTTGCCAAGGAATGCCTGGGCGGTCTCCTTGGTGATGCGTATGCCAGTCTCAGCGTCGTTGGCATCGCTCTTGCTGGGCAGTGTGCCGCTGTTGATGGCCTCGGTGAGGTCGCTCTCGATGAGTGCCCACATGGCGGCGGGGTCACCGTTCGCTTGGCGGTACTCGTTCGGCTGGAGCAGGTGGTCGACGACAGGTGCTGTGCCCCATAATGTGACAAGCTCGAAGGAGGCCCATGCACGGAACACCTTGGCCTCGTTGATGGCACGTTTCATCACGGGTGAGTCACCCTGGGTTTTATCAATGATGAGGTTGGCTTTGTAGATGACGCCGTATAGTCCGGAGTATAGTCCTTCGATCATGCTGTGGTCGGTGCCAAAGGTATATTCGTTGAGCATTTCCATGCCGGCGTTGTCGCCGCGTGAGCCACCGCCGCACCAGATGTCATCTGAAAGTAGGTTCTTGGTGAAGAACCAGTTGAAGTAGAGTCCTCTTGTCTCAGTATAGAGAGAGGCCGTGGCCTGCATGACGTTATCGTCGGTGGTGTAGAAATCGTCCATGCTTCCTAAGTTACCATGCTTGGCAATGTCCAGTTCGTCCTCGCAACTGGTGAGAGTGAATGCGCCGATAGCGCAGAATAAAAAACCAGTGCGGATGATGTTATATATTTTGGTAATCATAATATTTAATTTCTAATTACTAATTTCTAATTACTAATTCCATTTCAAATTCCTAATTAGAATTCAATGTTCAGTCCCAAAACTATCTTCTTTGAGGTAGGATAGCCTCCCTTGTCAACACCCATACCTGTGGTGGAGTTGGCAGATGCCTCGGGGTCGAAACCGGGATAGTTTGAGAAGGTGAAGAAGTCGTCAAGCGATGCATACACGCGGGCATGGCTGATATAGGCTTTCCTGATGAGGCTTGTCGGCAGGGTGTAGCCAAACTGAATCTGTTTGATTTTGAAGTAGCTGCCATCGTAGATCATAGCGCTGGAGCAGGCGTATTTGTCCATGTCGGCGGCTCCGGCACGTGGCACGGTTCCCGATTTGTTCTCTGGCGTCCAACGATTGTCGTAGAAGACTTCCTTCAAACGGTTTGAGGCGGCATAGTCGGGACGGTTGATACAGTTGAAAATCTTGTTACCTTGGGAACCTGTGCCAAAGACGGTCAGGTCGAAGCCTTTCCAGGCGGCATTCAGTGTGATACCATAGGTGAAATCTGGGATGGCATCGCCGATATAAGTTAGGTCGCCGTCCGATACTTTACCATCACCGTCGAGGTCTTTGAAGGTGGGGTTACCTGTGTTTGGATCGACACCCGCGAACTCATAACCGCGGAAATAATACACGGGATAGCCTTGTTCGAAATAGGTCACAGTATAGGTGTGGAAAGTGCTACCACCTAGACGGGTGATGGAGGGATCGATATAGGTCACCTCGTTGGTCAGTGTCGAGAGGTTGGCACGGATGCCGTATCTGAAGTCTTTTATCTGGTCGCGCCAGCCAAGTTCAAACTCAAATCCTTTGTTTTCCACATTACCGGCATTGATGGGCGAGGTGGCGCCGCCGATGATGAGCGACGGGGTGGTTCCCCATACCAAGAGGTCCTTGGTCTTCTTGGTGAAGTAGTCGATGCCAAAGGTCATCCGTCCGCGGAAGAGCATACCGTCGAAACCGAAGTTCAACTGCTCAGAGGTTTCCCACTTCAGCTTTTCGTTACCCATTGTCGAGGGGGCAGCTGCTTGTGTATAGTTGATGCCTGATGAGAAGGGATAGAGTCCACCCAGAGCCATATCGGTACTGTAGCTATAGCCGCCGAGGGCGGAAAGACTACCATTCTGTCCCCAACTGGCACGGAATTTCAGACTGTTGAAAGTATCCTTAAGAGGAGCAAAGAATTTTTCCTCGCTGATGGTCCATCCCACCGACACGGCGGGGAAGTAACCCCAGCGGCTCTTGGGTGAGAGTTTCGAAAGGTCGGCTGCATCAGCACGGAGTGAGGCTTGCAGCAGATAGCGACCTAAATAGTCATAACTCAGACGACCAAAGTAGGAGAGTTTTGTGGCACTGTTGGTCTCACCCGAGACACCTTTCGTTGCTGAGGCGTTGGCATAGTTGAGGTAGTAGAACAGCGGATCGTTTTTCTTTAAGGCGTCTTCGCCATTGGCTGTCAGCGAACCTGATACATTGTCACTGGATGATTCCTGGAATGACATACCAACCATGGCTGTCACGGTGTGTCCACCAAACTGACGCATATAGTTGGCAAAATTCTCCCACTGATAATAGATGGAAGTGGAGGAACTGCTGCTGTAGTCGAGATAGTCGCGGCTTTGCACAGCATTACCATAGAACGGCAGGCTGGCATTGCTGTTACGTGTACCTGACAGGCGGTAGCCGAAGCGTGAGGTGAAGGTCAGACCGGCAATGGGAGTGAACTCGCCGTATATAGAACCGTTGACATTGAAACCCTGGGTCTTCGACTGGTTGTTGTCGCGCATAATCATTGGATGATACTGCTCGCCGGCATAGAACTTCGAAACGGCGTAGTAGTTGCCGTCGGCATCTTGCAGGAAGTGCTTGCCACTGTTCATAGCATTGAACATCTGATAGGGCAGCTCGTCATAGGAATAGGTGTTGGGGGTCAGTGGGTCGAGCATCAGAATGGAGGTCAGCAACGAACCATACTCACTATTCGACGATACGGCCCGCACGTCATATTTCTCCACCTGATTGGTGGTTCCCACCTTCAGCCAGTCTTTAATCTTATATTCACCATTAATGGTAGCAGTCAGACGCTTATAGGTGTCGGCGCCGCCTCTTACAATACCATTATTATTAAGGTGGGCGAGCGACAAGTAGTAGTTACCGCGGTCGTTACCACCGGTGAAAGAGAGAGCGTGTTTCTGCATGTGACCATGATTGAAGGCTACATCGGTCCAGGCGGTGTTTGTCCGTCCGTCCCAGTTTTTCAGCAGATAGTCTTTCGTGAAGATATTACCCTCGTCCATATACTGGATATACTGCTCTGCATTCAGCATCTTGGGGATGCGGGCGAGACTCTCGTCGGTAAACATAAAGTCATAGGCGATTTTTCCCTCTCCGGGCTTACCTTTCTTAGTGGTGATGAGCACCACACCATTACCAGCCTCGGCACCGTAGATGGCGGCAGAGGCGGCGTCCTTCAGGATTTCCATCGAGGCGATAGTGCTGGGGTCGATACCACTGATATCGCTCAGACGTACACCATCTACCACGTAGAGTGGCTCTGACGAGACATTGGAGGAATAACCACGGATACGTACGGTGGGAGAGCTACCAGGGGCTGCTGATGAGGTGATGATTTGTACACCAGAGGTCTTACCTTGAAGTGCTTGTTGGGCATTGGAGATGGTACGGTTCTCCATGTCTTCGGGTTTGACCTGCGATATGGCTCCTGTGACCGAACTTTTCTTCTGCACACCATAACCAACGACTACCACTTCGTCCAAAGTCTTGTTGTCAGACTGGAGGGTGATAGTCATGCCGTTTCTGGCTGCTTGTTCCCGCGACTCATAACCGACGTAGTTGATAATAATAGGTTGTCCTTCCCTGACATTGAGGGTGAAGTTGCCGCCAATGTCTGTAACAGTCGCATTTCTGACATCCGATTTGTCGGCAACGGTAGCGCCGATGACAGGCTCTCCTGTCTCATCGACCACAGTGCCCTTGATGCCTTGGGCGTAGGATGCGACGGACATCAATAGTGCCGTCAGCATCATGAATAGAAATCTTCTCTTTTTCATAGAGTTTTTAGTTAGTGATTATTGATAATAGATAGTTGTTGAATTGTCTAAGGTCTAAAGTCTAGTAAACGAGTTGACAAGTTGACGAGTCTAACCTTTCGGCAACAAAAGTATTTATATTCTCCAAATGTATCATTTTTATATGTTCTTTTGATTTTCCTGCGTGTTCAAAAGTGTTTATGGTTTTTTCAATTTGTTCAAAACTTGTTCAATTCGTTCAATTTTGAAAGAATTTATAAAAATATGGAAACATTCATATCACCTCACAAGTTGAGTAAATGCGAGATTTGAATATTTTATTTGTGAAACGAAAAAAGGCCCGAGTGGTCGAAGGGGGTGGTCTGCAAAATCATCATTCATCGGTTCGAATCCGATTCCTCACTCAAAGAAAAAACTCCGATTCTTAATGTCTGGAATCGGAGTTTTATTATACGAAATTGAGGATGGATGTCAGCCTGTTTTTTACTTTGTCAAGGACATTCCTCGCGCTCGCAGCATCAAGATTATCCATATTGCTAAGCAGCGTGATGGCTTCCTTGATGAGTTTGCAGTCATCCATCGACAATGGCATTTCCGTAATGGAGTAGTCGGGATCGGCGTATGTGTAGTATATCTTGTCGTATACCACAATTGGGGCATTGTAGCCCAGTTTGTCTGACCTCATGATTTGAATGTCCATTTGTACAGTCCTGGCGCATACGCCCTTGGTGATACCCTCCATATCGTAGAGTGCATCGCAGCACGCATCCACGAGGTCGTCGAGAGTCCACCTTCTGTATCTGTTTCTCAGACATCTGTCTATCGTCTTGTACCTAATTAAGGCATTCTTATTCGCTGGCATGGTTCTTTCATTGACTGTTATCGACCATTTTCACGCTCGGCATAACGAGTAAATTCTCTCTGCTCTCGCTTAATCAAATGGTTCATTTGAAAAATTGATAAATTAAAAATAGTTGGATTAAATTCGACTTTTTCTCGCCATGGCAGAGACGATGCTCATTTGGCTTAACAAAAAAGTTGGAATTTCCCGGTTAGGATATTCCAACTATTACTTTATCTCTTGCAAATCTAATACATCCTATGATATATAGAAGAAATAACTATGCTCGTAATGACGTGGTAATCCTATACCGGCTGTATATGAGAATGTGCTATTTTTATGCACATAACAACTCGGTCCAAAGGGTCGATAGCTTTGAACGAACGATGGTCGTATATGCATAAACTGTCTCATTTCGTATAGGATTCTTTATTGATTTTGACTTATAAACGGCTGCAAAGTTACACAATACCAACGAAATCTTTTTGCGTAGTATTGAAAAAAACACAGATTTCTCAAAAAAAATGCGGGAAAGGTAACTTAGCACCTATATATAATTAGGTTTTAATGAGGTGCTGAATAGTAACAATGTATGATTTCACTACAAACAAATGTTAAAATCTTGCTTCAATGTGTATCTTTTCGCAATAAATATGGGTCGCATCGGTTTTTGAATTACCTTTGATGAGGACAGATTCAAAATAATCATCAATGAATTTGAACGTCAGTTCGGTAAAAAATAATCATCATGAACATCATCAATAAACTAAAAAACTTATTCAAAGGCAAGCGGTCTATGCATATAAATGATGCCCCCAAAGATCTTACAGACGAAGAACAATCGTCCACTCATATGGAAGATGTAATATTCTTGGGAACAAGACAAAATGGAACGTGGCGTGTCATTGGTTATGACATCCAGTATCATTATGGATATGAGACGATGCTCAAGATGCTAGATGCATTTGTGAAGGAATATGACATCGACGTTGAAAGAATAGTAAAATCTGAACTTGCTGGGATGCCTGGTAACGTTATTTGGGAGAAAGATAATGGCAACAATCTCATGCCGTTGTCTGAAATGGAAGCCTTGAAGGATGAATGTGGTGAAGTCTCTATTGGAGGTTTTGCTAAAAAGATGACGAGAATTCGGATATATATTACTATGACAAATCAAACTAGCATAGTGGTCATTCAAATTCCCGACTTTTATTATTCTGAAAAAATCCAAAAGCGACTCAACATTGTCGCAAAATTCATTCAGTCCTCCCTCTTGAGCCAGTGACGGCTGCGTATCAATATGTCCTTTCAAGAGTATTTCCCTGTGCTACAGAGCATGGTTTCACACTCTTTGAACGTCATCTGATGCTCAGTGATGTGTCAGCTAATTTTGGAACGGCCTATTTTGTCTATTTAGTTAGATTAAAACAAGGGTGGGTCACGATGAATTTCTTTGGATGGACACTTCTCGCTCTGGATTTGTTATAAGACAGCCAGATTTAGGAAAACGCCTTGGCCGTTCAAATGTTCATATACGCAAAACCATTGGGGGTGCACCATCAAAGGCACACCCCCAACCAGAATTAATAGATACCTAAGAAACAAATTACGATTATATTCGTTATTTTTCAATCTTTAATATCCCTCACAGTCTATCCCAGGTGTTATCATCCCAACTACCGAAGCCGTTGGATGATGGATCGAGGTTTCCTTCCTCGTCCACGCCTCCATAGCCAATCTCCATGGAATCATCCATCAGACCTGTCACACCACTACCACTGACTTTTTCCAGTAATGTCAGTCCAGTTATTACCTCTGTCTCAATTTTTGGGGGAAAATATGTTTTTTTCATCTTTTTGTCCTCCATATTATTTGATAACCATTTTCTTGCCATCGACGATGTAGATGCCCTTCTTCAGTGAACCTGTCACCTTACGTCCCTGCAGATCGTAGGTGCCTTCAGTTGGTTGGCCTCCGACTTTAACACTCACAATGCCCTCGGCATCGTTGAATGTCAGCGAGACATTGCTGTTGGCAGCATTCTTGTAAGCATCTCCAAGCATATTGTAGGAGTAGAAGTAGCCGCGGAAAGCCTTCATCTTTGTTGCTCCTGTGCTGTACCAGAACTTATTGCCATTGAGGAACAGGCAGTCCTCTGGCACCACTGTCTGTGCCTCGTAGGTGCCGATGAATGAATTGTAGTCGTAAACCCATCTTCCTCCTACTCTATACTTGATTTCATCCTTATACAAACCAAGATCATCCGAAGGTGTGATTGTGACGCCCTCCACATCGAACGACTCCACCTTCTTGTCAACCTTGATGAGGTAAGGATGATTGGGCTCAATCTCAGTCACGTTTGTTGAGAAGATGAACGAGAAACTCATCACCTCTTCCTCGTCGTCAAGCTCTGGGTCGCCACATCCGATGAAGTCGGCCAGCTGGACGCTGGTCTCAGGGAAGGCATCTTCTATTTGTGTTGCGGTCATGCCAAACGGCAGACAGATGGTGCTCCACTCGTTGGCGTTGATGGTGCGTGTCACGCTCACGTTGGCCTGCTCGCCGACGGTGAAGGAGGGCAAAGAGGTGTCCGTCTCGCTGAAATATATCTTGCCGTCACTTTCTTCGACGGTTAACAGTGAGGTGATATCTGCTTCTAACTCAATTGATGCAGACTCACTGTCGGTCAAAACACCGTTCAATACATGAATAGCATATTCACCTGCCTCGAAGTCAGCGGGAATATTGATAGTGATGCGAACTATCTCACCGTCGTTGCCGTCAATAGCATTCATTTCCCCTGTATCAGTATCGCCAGTTGAGGATCCAAATACTATCATTGATCCATCTTGCTGAATCTTATATTTGAAATAGTCCGTTTTGTCGGTTGTGGTGCGCTCTGTGCTTAGTACGGCATTTTCGAAGGTTAAGCCTTCAGGTAGTTGTACCTGGAATTGGAATCCCACCACCTCACCGGCGTTTTTCATCCTGACGGAAAGCACCTGTTGTGAGCCTTGTGCGGCGATGGCAGGGTCGATGTAGATGGCGTTGTCCAATTCGTCGATGTCAGTTGGTATGACGCTGTCAGCCCTTTTTAGTGCCAGCATCATACGCCCCAGGTTCGCACTGGTAACCCCATTCAAAATCATGTTGGCTATGCCGACGAAGTCTGCCACGTTGATTTTGGTATCTTTATTCACGTCTGCAGCCTTATAGATAAAGACCGATGGCGTGTTACCGAGGATGTGGTTAGCAACAGCGACGAAGTCTGCCACGTTGATCTTGGTGTCGGCGTTGACGTCACCGAGTTTATACGTGAAGACTTCTAACGTCGATTTCAGGTATTCGGTCTCATGTGCTATGGCGTTGGCGTCTGTCAGGGCTACGTCTTTCAAGACGATGGCATACTCACCTTCCTCCATGTTGTCAGACACGTCCAGTGTTACCCGTGCCACCTCACCGTCGCTACCTTCGAAGGTATATCCCTCAGTAGAGGCGCACATCACTGTTAGGTGTCCATCAGGTTTAAGATTAAACTTGAAGTAATCCATATCATCAGTTGTGGTACGTTCAGTGCTTAGACTTACCATTGCTTTGCCATTCGCGTTTTTAGCAACAGTTACGCCGTCGGGCAGGTAGAGGTCGAATTGGTAGCCCTGGATTTCCACGGTGTTCTTCATCTTGATCGAGATAGTCACCTGTCCACCAGCTGATGCCTCAACGCGCTCGATGTAGAGCGTGTTGTCTATTACGCTGTAGTCAGTATCCTCACCTGGGGTTACACGTTGGCTCTCAAACAGCGCGATGGCATTGTTCAATTGTTCCATACAATCACTGATCGTCTCTTCGTCCATCGTGCTTGATATTTGATCTCTTACGCTGTTGATGACAGCCAATAGGGCATCACGGGAACCTGGAGCATACTGCCCGATATCATCACCTTCAGTGCTGTTGTCATACAAATCCTGAGCTTCATCGACCAATGCTTGTAGTTCTGCGATAGCCTCGTCAAGATTGGCTACCACGGTCACCTGACATGTAGCAGTGATGTTACTGCCGTCAGTCGATTTAGCGGTGATAGTAGCGGTGCCTTGTCCAACGGCCGTTACAACTCCGTCGGCTACTGTAGCGACAGCGTTGTTGCTTGAAGTCCATGTAAGGCGTTTGTTCGTAGCATCCTGTGGTAGGATAGTGGCTGTAATCGTAGTGGTCTTTCCCTCGGAAATAATGAGTGACGTGTTGTCAAGTGAAATGCTAACGACGGGATTGAGATTTGCTTCCCATTGTAAATAGGGATAGGATTCACCTTCGTCGATACTCCACACAGAATTCATATTCCATCCGAGTCCTTCGTATGTGGCAGATGTCATTAGTTCTACTTGTGTTTTGGCAATACCCTCGATGTTATCGTCAGTTTTATTCTGTGGCACACCATTGAGGGATACCTGCATCGTACTCAGGGCATAATTGCTGTTGTCTGGTTCCGAGGCTCCATTCTTGAAACCTCCAATTACACGACATCCCCATGATGACTGTGCAGTAAGTGTTAGTAAGTTGTTCGCTGCCACACAATTGGTAATTTTGGCTGAAGACCCGTCAAGTTCTCCCACAACACCAGCACCATACATTACACCATTAATATCACCCATTGCATAACATCTATTGATTCCACCTTTTGTATAGCCCACCAATCCTGCAGTATATAGTGTGCCTGTGACATTGGTTGTTGCATAACTGTTGTTCACGGAATATGTGGCATAGCCTATTAAACCTCCAGTGTAACTGTTGTCACCTGAAGCCTTGACTGAGCCTGATGCATAACATTGGGAGATTGTTGTTGCACTTTGACCAACAAGTCCTCCCGCATAAACAGAACTGCCTGTGGCAGTAAGTGTAGTATTAGTATAACTCTTTTGAAGACTACCGCCTTGAGTATAACCGATAAGTCCACCAACTTTTGCAGAAGATCCAGT
>JAFZAE010000104.1 GCA_017548385.1 Prevotella sp. | reverse complement strand
GGCAATGACGACTCTGGGGCGATGTCTTCATGGTTAGCTTTCCACCAATTGGGCCTCTATCCCAATGCTGGTCATGACTACTACCTGCTCCATCTGCCCATGGTGAAAGAATACACCTTCCATCTTTCCAATGGTAATATACTTCATGCCGTGATAAAAGGAAAGGGTTCACATTTTGATGAAGCCCAACTCAATGGTGAACCGCTGCCCAATGCTCGTATCACTCACGACCAACTGATGAGTGGTGGCGAATTGGTATTCCTTGCCTCAAAGGCAAAGAAAGGAAGCTGGTCGCCAGTGGCAATCCCAAAGAGCGTTTTACCTACATCAATGCCTACTCCGCCATTAAATAGTCCAAACGGAACGTCTACGCTCCCAGTATTTCAAGGAGAAGTGTCCTACACCCTCAACCGTCAGTTCCGTACCTGGCCCATCGTGATGGCATGGGATGAAGATACCTTGCATCTGACAGTGAAAAGTGCCACCTATCGCATCCCGCGAGAAGTAGTCGAGCACGCCACTGGATTTTCCTGGGACTCACCGCAGGTGGATGGCGCCCTCTATCATCCTGATGGAACGTTCTGTTTTATTTCCATGGATGCTCTACGCCAACTCAAGGCCGATGGCGCTTTCATCTACGACCAACTCACTTGGCGACTTGTCGGTGAGGAGGATGGCTTGTCGCATGTACGTGCCGACATCGACAATGCTGAAATGTGGATTTCTACCACTACCTCACTGCCCCTCGTGGTAAAGATGGCAAAAAACAAACTCAACATCGACTGGATATTGCAATGAAATACAAAGGCTTTTATGTAATCTTGCTTTGGCTTATAGTTCTACCCTTGCAGGCACAGGTCACTCGCGAGCAGATGGGCGGCGTCTATTATGCCTATCCTCAACCTATGATTGTTTTGACGTATGACGATAATCCAAGAGGTTTTCAACCCTTTTACATCATCCACTATGGCAGACATGGGTCGCGATGGCTCCCCTCTGACAGCCGCTATGAGTGGGTGCTGGAACAATTCGCCGATAAGTCAAATCTCACCAAGGAGGGGAAACAACTGCGACGCTTGTTGGGAAAAGTATGGCGTAATGCCCGTGGAAACGGAGGACAGTTGACACCGTTGGGAGCACGGCAGCATAGGGAAATTGCTCGACGGATGGTTGAACGTTTTCCGGAAGTGTTTGCTGATAACGCACAGGTGAGGGCACGGTCGAGTGTCGTAAACCGCTGTAGAGCAAGTATGCTGAATTTTACCGATGAACTGCAACGGCTGAAACCAGCGCTGCGCCTCGATGTCGCTACCGACTCCGCCGACATGGCCTATATCGCCTATACAACCCCAGAACTCCGCCAGTTGGAAAAGCGTGTCTTCCCCAAAATGAAGGGCTCGCCGCAGAGATTCATCCAGTCTCTGTTTCGTGATCCTACTGCTGTCGCTGAACCAGAAAAACTTCTGTCCGAACTGCATACCATTGCCTCGGATATGCAGGATATTCCTCTGAGCATCAACCTCTATGATTTTTTCACCGACGAGGAATTCAGCGACGTCTATAATTGCAATAACGAGCGTATGGTATTCTTCAATGGCGACAATCTACTCAATGAGGGCATACCACCACTCTCGGCTCTTTCATTGTGGGAAGAGATGAAACAGTGCGCTGATGAGGCTATCAGCGATGGAAAACCAGGCGCGTCATTACGCTTTGGCCATGACACCAACCTATATAGATTACTCACCTTGATGAATGCCTCATGCATCAAGAGTGGGCGCATGGATGAAATTCTGCCCATGGCAGCCAACCTACAAATGGTTTTCTACCGCGACCAGCAGGGGAAGATATTTGTGCGTTTTCTCCACAATGAACGTGACATCAACATTCTTACGGGAGCACAGGTGCTCGACCAGAATAGAGTTGATGCGGATAACGGCGACCTCCCGCCTCCACCTCCCCTCTTTTACGAATGGAACGCATTTTGTGACTATATGCAGACACGCATTCACAACTTGCAGCATATACGTCACCTATGTACCCTTAACACGATGGTGGGCACCGCACAGGCGAATACACAAACTGCGGGACTTTTTGGCAAAGGCAGTGAGGAACACGGACAGACATTGCCCGCAGTGCTCACCCCCAACGGACAGAATTTCTGGACGCCACAAACTCGTGACACCGAGAAAAAATGTGTGGCTCCCTATTATTATGCCGACTCGCTCTTTCAGGGAATGCGTTGTTCACACTGGATTGTTGGCGGATGTACTCAGGATTATGGCTCTTTTACTGTTGCCGCTATGGGCGGACAGTTGCGTACCACGCCTACAGAATGGGCTACCCCTTTCAGCCATGACCGTGAGGTGTCGCATCCACATTACTATGCTGTGGATTTGCCCGACGAGCATCTGCGTATAGAACTCACCGCTACACGTCATTGTTCTATCATCCGTATTACCCCCAACCGTGACCAGTTGGTGCATGTGGTGCTCTTTAACAACAGCGACGAGGATGAGGGACTGGTGATTACTGGCCCTGGGATGGCTTTGGTATCGAATCCCGTGCACCGCATCTATCAGGGCTGGGGAAAGGAAGCAGGATTCTGGGGACATTTAATGGTAGATTATTCAAGTAATTCAAATATTCCAAGTGTTTCTACTTTTCATGGAAGTGCCAGCCTTACTTTCCAAGGGAAGGCAGGACAGCCTATTGTGTTGCGCACTGCCTCTTCGTTCACAGGCCTGGTGGGATGTGAACGTAATATGGCTGCTGAACTTGATGGGAAAACATTCGAACAGGTGATGGCGGAGACGGCACAGGTTTGGATCGACCGACTCCATACCATCGACGTAGAGAACGATGACCCCGCAGCTGTCCGGCAATTCTATGGTGCACTCTATCGCGCTTCCTTCCTGCCTCGCTTGCTTAGCGATGTCGATGGCACATACCCTCGCTTCGCCAATAGCGAATATAAAATAAAAAGTACTCTGTTTCCAGAATATAAATACGGAAAAGGCAATCGTGATGTCTATACCGACTTTTCGATGTGGGACACTTATCGGGCTGTTCACCCACTCTACAATATCATTGCTCCGGATATGTCCGCTGATATGATGCAGTCGTTGGTCAATATGTATAGTGAGGGTGGCTGGTTGCCCATCTTCCCTTGTTGGAATTCCTATACTGCGGCGATGATTGGCGACCATTGCTCGGTGGTGCTTGCCGATGCCTACGTCAAAGGCATCAGAAACTTTGATGCTCAGAAAGCATACGAGGGGATGAGGCAAAATGCCATGCAGACTCCAGCATCGTATGAAGACTATAAAAACGGCAAGGGCAGAAGGGCGCTGAAGTCGTATCTCAAATATGGCTATATTCCAATGGAGGATAGTGTGCCCGAGGCATTTCATACTAATGAACAAACCTCTCGGACATTGGAATATGCCTTTGATGATTTCGCTGTGGCTATGATGGCTCGTGAACTGCATCAACAGAGCGATTATGAGGCTTTGATAAAACGATCGGAGAATTGGCGTAATGTCATCAATCCCCGCACGGGATATGCTGACGGAAGGCATGCCGACGGGCGCTTTGAGAATAATCAAGATATCATCCACCGTAAGAGTTATATTACCGAGGGCGCTACCTGTCATTACACATGGTACGTGCCCCACGATCCCTTGGGACTGATGGAAGTTATGGGTGGTAAGGATGTCTTTGTCAGTCGCCTCGATTCAATGTTCACCGAGGGTAGGTATTGGCACGGAAACGAACCCTGTCATCAGGTGGCTTATCTCTTCGATGTCGCTGGACAACCCTGTAAGACACAGAAGTGGGTGCGACATGTCCTCAATACGGAGTACAATGACACACCAGGAGGACTCTCTGGCAACGACGATGCTGGACAAATGTCGGCGTGGTATGTTTTCTCGGCCATGGGATTTTATCCCGTCTGTCCTGCCACCACGCAATATTACCTTGCCTCGCCCACCTTCAAACGTGTGAGCATCAACCAGTCGAATGGTAAGACTTTTACCATTGAGGCTCCCAATGCCAGTCCTGATCATATCTATGTGAAGGCGGCCTCTCTCAACGGCATCCCCCTCACATCCCCCTCCATCACCCATCAAGACATCGTCAATGGCTCCACACTACGTGTGGAAATTGAAAAATGAAGATTCTTTTCCCTCATCTTTTTTCTCCGTACGCGGCGGCTTCGCCGTCGCAATAATCACACATCTCGAAAGTAGTAAATCATATCCCTCACCTCTCACCTCTAATTAACCCCCTAAAAAACATGAAACACCTCCTTATCCTCCTTTTCACCCTGATGACAGTCACCGCCACCGCCACCCCGATTGACAATCTATTAGAGCGCATCGATAAAGGCGCATCGGCTAAGTTTAAAATCCAACTCGTCAAGTCCGACATCGATTTCTTTGAGCTTGACCAGGTTGGTACACGTGTCGTGGTGCGTGGCAATACATGGGTAAACATCGCCTCTGGTATCAACTGGTATCTGAAATACTATGCTGGCGTACAACTGACATGGAACGGCATGAAGGCAAAATTGCCCGACACCTTGCCGAAAGTCACAAAACCAGAAAGGCATGAGACGGACTTGTCGTTGCGCTACGATTTCAACTACTGCACATTTTCCTACACCATGGCTTTCTGGGATTGGGAGCGTTGGCAACAGGAAATCGACTGGATGGCACTCCATGGTGTCAATATGCCACTCGCTATCGTCGGCGAGGAGTGTGTCTGGCGCAATGTCTTGCTTAAATTGGGCTATTCGGAAGAGGAAATAGGGCGTTTCATCGCTGGTCCCGCATTTCTCGCATGGTGGGAGATGAACAACCTCGAAGGATGGGGTGGTCCCTTGCCACTCTCATGGTATAAACGTCAAGAGGGACTGCAAAAGCAAATCCTCAAACGTATGAAAGAATATGGCATGCATCCAGTCCTGCCTGGCTATTGTGGTATGGTGCCCCATGATGCAAAAGAACGACTTGGACTCAATGTGGCGGACGCTGGTCTGTGGAATGGTTTTCAGCGGCCTGCCAACCTTTTGCCCACTGACAGTCGCTTTGGGGAAATCGCCGACCTCTATTATGCCGAATTGACCCGCCTTTTTGGAAAAGCCGACTATTACTCCATCGACCCCTTTCATGAGACAAACGATGATAGTAGCATCGACTATGGAGCAGCGGCAAAAGCTTTGTTGAAAGCCATGAAGAAGGCCAATCCCAAGGCGACATGGGTGGTGCAGGGTTGGACGGAGAACCCACGGCAGCAGATGTTGGATGTATTAAGTACCGATGACATCCTCATACTCGATCTTTTTAGTGAGTGCCGCCCCAGGTGGGGTGCTCCCTCGGTATGGAAACGGGAGCAGGGATACGGCAAACACCCATGGCTCTTTTGTTTGCTCGAAAACTTCGGTGCAAATATCGGTCTGCATGGTCGCCTGGATCAGTTGCTCGACAATTTCTACCTCACCAAGACGCATCCACTTGCCACTGAAATCCGTGGCATCGGCTTTACCATGGAGGGGTCTGAAAACAATCCCGTGATGTTTGAACTGATGAGTGAACTACCATGGAGACCAGAGAAATTCACTAAGGAACAATGGGTGAGAAACTATGTAAAGGCGCGCTATGGCGCCGATGACCCCAACATCCAGCAGGCATGGAGCGTCCTCATTCAGGGCATCTACAATTGTCCGGTAGGCAACAACCAGCAGGGACCGCATGAGAGCATATTCTGCGGACGACCAACACTCAACAATTTCCAGGCCTCCAGCTGGTCAAAAATGCGCAATTACTACGACCCCTATTCCACACTTAGGGCTGCACGATTGATGTGTGAGGTGGCGGACCTTTACCGTGGAAACAATAATTTCGAATACGACTTGGTGGATATCACCCGCCAGGCCATTGCCGATCAGGCCCGCATCCAATACCAGAGGATTGTGGCGGCCTATAAAGCAGCGGCTTTAGATGACTTGAATACAAATATAAAGCAGTTCGAACAGTTACTCGATGCACAAGACCAGCTGTTGGGCACACGAAGTGAATTCCGAGTGGGACGATGGCTGCAGATGGCACGCAACTGTGGAAGCACTCCCGAAGAGAGAAAACTTTATGAATGGAATGCAAGGGTGCAGATTACCACTTGGGGCAATCGCTACTGTGCCGACACAGGAGGACTGCGTGACTATGCCCACAAGGAATGGCAGGGACTCCTGTCAGACTTCTATAAGCCTCGTTGGGAGATGTTTTTCGACTATCTGCGCAACGATTTAGAGACAATGGGTAAGCCAAAACCCGATATGCTTGGTGGTGGTGCCAATAGCAACAAGACTGCCGATGAACTTTTCCAAATGGCTCTACCTCAGGACATTCATCTTGACTATTATCCCATGGAGGAACAATGGACCCTCGACACAGGTAGAAACTATGACTCAAATCCTCAAGGCAATCCCATTGATATGGCAAAAAAAGCACTTCTGGTTATTGAAACCGGAAGGTAGTTAAAGAGTAGTTAAAGGGTAGTTAAAAAGTAGTTAAAAAGTAGTTAAAGGGACATTACCATTGACACTCATCTATTTTCTCCGTAGGCGACGGCTTTGCCGTCGCAATAACCACACCTTTCGAAAGTAGCAAATCATTTCTCTCACCTCTTACCCCTCACCCCTCACCTCCAAAAATACTCTCACCCCTCACCTCTAAAAAAATATACAATGTCCAAATCCCAAAGACTATTATCGCTCGATATCCTTCGCGGTTTGACCGTAGCGGGGATGATTCTCGTAAACAACGGTTTTGGGGAATCGTTCTATCCCCTACAACACTCTAAATGGAATGGAATGACACCATGCGACTTGGTGTTCCCCTTCTTCCTTTTTATCATGGGTGTATCCACCTATCTCTCGTTGTCGAAATATAATTTCCGTATGACGGGTGAGGTGGTTAGGAAAATCATCAAGCGCACGGTGTTGCTGTTTCTCATTGGTTTGTTTATCAACTGGTTCCATTTCGCTGTCAAAGGAGAGCTGATGTGCTTCGATCATCTCAGGATATGGGCGGTATTACAGCGTATAGCACTATGCTATGGTATCGTGTCGGTTCTGGCTCTCACAGTCAACCACCGTTATATACTCCATCTGGTGGTTTTCCTCTTGATAGGTTATGGCATCCTTTTGTGGTTTGGTAATGGTTATGCGCAAGATTCTTCAAACATTCTCGCTCGAGTGGACAATTGGCTCTTCGGACGGGAACACCTCTATCAAAAGAGTCCTATTGACCCCGAAGGATTGGTGGGCACTATCTCTTCTGTAGCACACACACTGATTGGTTTTTATTGTGGCATGATGCTGAAAAAGGCAAAAAATGTGGATGGAAAGGTGTCGGCATTCTTGCTCGCGGGTGCCATCTTGGTGATTGGTGGTTATTTGCTCTCATTCCTCTTGCCGCTTAACAAACGAATCTGGAGTCCGAGTTACGTGCTGATGACTTGCGGACTGGCAGCATTGTTACAGGGAATTCTCATGTATGTTATCGATGTGCGGGGAAAGAAAAAATGGTGCACCTTTTTCCATGTTTTTGGTGTTAATCCACTTTTCCTCTATGCCTCTAGCGAACTCTTGTCGATATTTTTACATCATATTGGTGTCAGTGACTGGGTTTACGACCGTATCCATGCCCTCATCCCATCCCTCCAGTGGGCATCACTCGCCTACGCCATCTATTTCGTCCTCCTCAACTTTCTCCTCGGCTACATTCTCTTCAAACGAAAAATCTACATCAAATTGTAACCTCCCACTGCTAAGCCGTCAAAAAAAAGATGCTCATTCCACGCTGCTGCAAACGTCAAATGACATCCAGGCTGTACAAAGGAATGAACATCTTCAAAGGACAAAGATAAAAATATATTCTGAAAATAGAAAAGAAATAGAAGAAAATCTTTTTGGGAACATCATAACAAAAAACAGTCTATCCGTCGTGATCAATGCCTCTCATTGAACGATATGGCTCAAATCGTTTGTTCTTCCCATATATCATTATAATTCCGCTCGAAATTGCATTATTATATGATTTTCACACTGTTATTTCTTGGCAGTGTGAAAAATTTTTTATTACTTTGCGGTCGATAGTATCTTTAAGAGATAGGCGAGGACATGAAAACGTATCTCTGTTCAGTATGGAAAACTCTAAAAACATATCGATAT
Organism: Prevotella sp.; assembly: GCA_017548385.1. GTDB lineage: Bacteria > Bacteroidota > Bacteroidia > Bacteroidales > Bacteroidaceae > Prevotella. The sequence continues at coordinate 16,502 of JAFZAE010000104.1, read as the reverse complement.
GAAAAAATTATTCTTATTTCTTGCCGCTGTCACAATGACACTCTCGGCATCTGCACAAACTGTCGAGGAAAGCAGCTCTTTCGATAATGTGTATATCGGCATCTATGGTGGTGTAGCAACAAAAGCTACTGGGGTGAAGTGGCTCGATAACCTGAATCCCAATGCGAGCGTAAGAATCGGAAGATGGTTCACACCGGTCTTCGGTCTTGCTGTCGATGGAACGGCATATTTCAACAATAAGCCTTATCTCTCAACAGGAACCGCCGTCTGTGCCTCTAACGTCTCCTTGCTCGGTACACTCAATCTCACCAACTGGTTTGGCGGATACAAAGGTGAACCCAGATGTTTTGAGGTGGCAGCATTTTATGGACTGGGATGGGGACATCTGTTCACTTCCAAGCATGACCTCTATGAACCTACCAATAGAATGACTTCGAAGGCTGGCGTTGACCTTACTTTCAATTTCGGTTCGAAAAAGCAATGGCAGTTTGTCGTAGAACCTTCATTTACCTGGGCATTCCTCGGACAGAAACAGCAACCCGGTATCCAAGATCCACACGGACTATCATGGAGCTCTGAGCAACCACGCTATCATGTGAACAATGGTATTGTGCAGTTGAATGCAGGTTTCGTCTATAAATTCGGTAATTCAAACGGTACACACAATTTCAAACTTGCTGGAGCTGTTGACAATAACGAAATCAGCAGACTCAATGGCATCATCAATGAACTGCGCGCCGAACTGGCTCAGAAGCCTAAAGAAGTGGTCAAAGAAGTAGTGAAAGAAGTGGTGAAGGAAGTTGAGGTTCCTGGCAAGGAAGTGAAAGTAGAGAATCTTGTCTTTGTCACCTTCGCACAAGGAAAGTCTGAACTTACTCCTGAGGCCAAGAAGGCACTCAACGACGTGAAGGCTGGTGCCCATGTACAAATCGTGGGTACAGCATCACCAGAGGGCAATCCTGAAGCCAACCAAAAACTCTCGCAGGCGCGCGCGGATGCTGTAGCTGACTATCTGCGTGATCGTGGCGTCATTATTGACGAAGCCCTTGGCAAGGGTGTACAAGGCACTACCTCAAACCGTCTCGCTATTGTGTATGTGAAATAGCCTCGTTAATAGACGAGTTGTTGTTCTTTTGTGTTAGTTTTTGTTGTTAGTTAGGAGCCTTCCGCTACAACTTCTAATGATATTTTTGATATGAAAGTCAGTCCGTCAAATTTCGGACTGACTTTCTTGTGTCTTAAGGCCTTCATTCTGACATTTTTGGATAAAAATGTACAAATTACACCCTTTTTGCTTACAACTTGTCATATCTATGCAAAAATCCACGTTAATTTGTTGGCTATTCCTTAAAAACTAAGTACCTTTGCAGACTAATGGAATGGACTTGACGAGTTGACAAGTAAATGAGTTAAAAAGTTGATTGCTACGTTCAGTCCATTCGAGAGCAGAAGAGTATTGTCCAAACTCCTAAACTCCAATTTAATTATTATTTACCAATGAAACATCAGTTAAGAAGCGCAGTATGTACTGAAGGCCGCAAAATGGCTGGCGCAAGAGCTCTATGGGTAGCAGCAGGTATGAAACATGAGCAGTTTGGGAAACCCATCATTGCCGTTGTCAACTCATTCACACAGTTTGTGCCGGGACATACCCATCTGCATGAGATAGGACAAATCGTAAAACAAGAGATTGAGCGTTTAGGTTGCTATGCAGCCGAATTCAATACCATTGCTATTGACGACGGTATTGCCATGGGGCACGATGGCATGCTTTACTCGCTGCCATCACGTGACATTATTGCTGATTCTGTGGAGTATATGGTCAATGCCCATAAGGCAGACGCCATGATTTGCATCTCTAACTGCGATAAAGTGACACCTGGTATGCTCATGGCTGCCATGCGACTGAATATCCCTGCGGTATTCTGTAGTGGAGGTCCTATGGAGGCTGGACGTTGGCGTGGCGAAAATGCTGATTTGATAACGGCTATGGTTAAGGGTGCCGACCCTACGGTGAACGATGACGATATTAAGGAAATCGAACAATGTGCTTGTCCTGGATGTGGCAGCTGTTCGGGTATGTTCACAGCCAATTCCATGAACTCGCTTACCGAGGCTATTGGACTCTCGCTTCCTGGTAATGGTACCATCTTGGCCACCCATGAAAATCGTGTGCGCTTGTTCCGCGATGCAGCCCGACTGGTTGTGGAGAACGCGATGAAATATTATGAGGAAGGCGACGAAAGTGTACTGCCACGTTCCATCGCCACACGTGATGCTTTCCTCAATGCCATGACACTTGACATTGCAATGGGCGGCTCAACAAATACCGTTTTGCATCTTTTGGCCGTGGCACAGGAAGCTGGCGTTAATTTCAAAATGAGTGACATCGATGCTTTGAGTCGTCAGGTACCATGTCTGTGCATGCTTTCGCCCAATACGCAGAAATACAGTGTGCAAGAATGCAATCGTGCTGGAGGTATCCTTGGTATTATGCGTGAATTGGACAAGGAGGGCTTGATCCGCAACGATGCCATGCGTGTGGATGGTCTGACCATTGGCGAAGCTATGAGCAAATATGACATCACTGATGACAGTGCCATAGATGATGAAGCACTGCGTATCTATAAGAGTGCACCTGGAGGACGATTCTCTACGAAAATGGGTTCGCAGAACGCTGAATGGCCTGCTCTCGACACCGACCGTGCTAATGGATGCATTCGAGACATCCAACATGCCTATACACGTGATGGCGGATTGGCTGTGCTTTTCGGAAATATCGCCCAGGATGGTTGTGTGGTAAAAACAGCAGGTGTCGATGAGAGCCTATGGCATTTCGAGGGTCCTGCAGTGGTATTTGACTCACAAGAGGATGCCTGTGATGGTATTCTCGGTGGAAAGGTAAAAAAGGGCGACTGCGTGGTTATTACCCATGAAGGACCGAAAGGTGGTCCTGGTATGCAGGAAATGCTCTATCCCACGTCGTATATCAAGTCGATGCATATGGGCAAAGAATGTGCTCTCATTACCGATGGACGTTTCTCTGGCGGCACTTCGGGGTTGAGTATCGGGCATATTTCACCTGAGGCTGCCTCTGGCGGGAATATTGGCAAAATCGTTGATGGCGACATTATTGTTATTGACATTCCAAGTAGGACAATCAATGTAAAACTTACCGATGAGGAATTGGATGCACGTCCGCAGCAGCCGCTTAGAAGGAACCGTGTGGTGACAAAAGCACTGAGAGCATACGCACAGAGTGTTAGTTCGGCCGATAAGGGAGGCGTGCGTATCATTGAATAACTGGCAGACAAAATGATGAAAGAGATAATAACAGGTTCTGAGGCATTGATGAAATCGCTGGAAGCTGAGGGGGTGAAGACCATATTCGGCTATCCCGGTGGAGCCATCATGCCAGTATATGATGCACTGTATGACTATACCCGAGGCAAGAAAAAGGCTTTTGAGCATATCCTCGTACGACATGAGCAGTCGGCTGTACATGCTGCACAGGGATTTGCACGGGTGAGCGGACAGGTAGGTGTATGCTTGGTGACAAGCGGACCAGGCGCCACCAACACGCTCACGGGTGTGGCAGATGCCATGATGGACTCCACACCAATCGTGGTGATTGCCGGACAGGTGAGCGTGGCAGCATTAGGAACCGATGCTTTTCAGGAGGTGGACCTTGTGGGTGTGGCACAGCCTATATCCAAATGGAGCTATCAGATACGCCGACCAGAGGATATCGCATGGGCCGTCAGCAGGGCGTTCTTTATTGCACGTAGCGGAAGACCTGGCCCCGTAGTGCTCGATTTCCCCAAAAATGCACAGGTTCACACTACAGAATGGGAACCACAAAAGGTGGATTTCATCCGTAGTTATGTGCCTTCCCCGAAACTCGACGAGGTGGCTATACGGCAGGCAGCGGAACTCATCAATAATGCCAAACGACCGTTGGCTCTTGTAGGTCAAGGCGTGGAATTAGCAGGGGCCAATCAGGAACTAGTAGACTTCCTCGAACGTTCCGATATACCTGCCGGTCGTACTATGTTGGGACTTTCTGCTCTGCCAACCAACCATCCGCTCAATGTGGGAATGTTGGGAATGCATGGTAATCTGGCACCTAATATCAAAGAGCAGGAGTGTGATGTGCTCATCGCTATCGGTATGAGGTTCAGCGACCGCGTCACAGGAAACACCGCGACATATGCCAAACAAGCAAAGGTAATACACCTTGACATCGATAGGTCGGAAATCAACAAGAATGTACATGCTGACGTGGCAGTCGTTGCCGACTGTAAAGAGTCATTGCCAGCTATCACGGCTCTGTTGAATAAAGGCGACCACCATGAGTGGAGAGAGAGTTTCGCATCATTGGCACAAGCAGAAAAAGAGCGGGTTATTAACCCTGCCATTCATCCCACCGAAGGACCGCTGCTTATGGGAGAGGTGGTCAATGCCGTGGCGGAGGCGACAAAAGGAGAGGCTATCCTCGTTACTGATGTGGGACAGAACCAACTCTTTGCATGTCGATATTTCAAATACCGCTATCCCAGAAGTATTGTCACTAGTGGAGGACTGGGAACCATGGGCTTTTCACTTCCATCGGCAATAGGGGCAGTCTATGGTAACAATGGCCGTCAGGTGTGTGCTTTCATGGGCGACGGTGGATTGCAGATGACTATCCAGGAGTTGGGTACTATTATGGAACACCAACTGCCCGTGAAAATGATTCTGCTCAACAATAATTACCTCGGCAATGTGAGACAGTGGCAGGATATGTTCTTCAACCGCAGAAAGTCTTTCACAAGAATGATGAATCCTGACTATTCGAAAATACTGGCCGGATATGGTATTCCTTATCGTGTGGTCATCGAAAGAGACACCTTGGACGAGGCTATCAATGAGATGCTTAGTGCGAAGGGCCCCTTCTTGCTGGAATGTGCGATCAAAGAGGATGACGATGTGCTGCCCATGACACCGCCGGGAAAGAATGTCGATGAAATGATGCTCGAAATTTGACAATGATTATGAACAACGATAGTAAAACGCTATACACTCTGCTGGTCTATTCGGAGAATATCGCAGGTATCCTCAATCAGATTACGGCTGTCTTCACACGGAGGCAGGTGAATATCGAAAGCCTTAATGTGTCGGCATCCAGTATCGAGGGGGTGCATAAATACACCATCACAGCATGGAGCGACCCCGACCAGATTGAGAAAATCACCCGTCAGATAGAGAAAAAAATCGACGTGGTAAAGGCGAAATTCTATACTGACGACCAACTCTTTATTCGCGAGACAGGACTCTATAAACTCTCAACCCAGACTGTTTTGGAGAATCCTGAGGTGTCGCGCATCATCCGACGCTACGATGCGCAGATTACCGAGGTAAACCCCACATACGTGGCGGTGATGAAAAGTGGAATAACAGAGGATATTGTGGCCTTGTATTTCGCATTAAATGAATTTGGATGTGTGCTGCAATATACAAGGAGTGGCAGAATTGCCATCACACGAAGCACGGAGGAGGAGGTGAGCGCCTTCCTCGAACAACAAGAAAAAGATTATCTGAATGGAAATAGTTGAACTTCCCAAGATAGGTTGTTACGAGTTTCTCGCTGAACCCTTTCACTGCGACTTCAAGAATCGTCTGTTTATGGGGCATCTGGGAAATCATATGCTCAATGCCGCTGATTTCCATTCCCACGACAGAGGCTTCGGTATGACATATCTCAATACCATTCAGCGAACATGGGTTCTCTCACGGTTGGCTATTGAAATGGAGGAAATGCCACCGGCATACGCTAAATTCAAAGTTGATACTTGGGTGGAGAGCGCACTGAGATTCTTCACCAATCGTAGCTTTAAGGTTTATGACCCTGAGAGTGGAAAGATTTATGGATATGGAAGGTCTATCTGGGCGATGATTGACACTGTGACACGGCAACCGGCCAACCTCTTCGAAATCAAAGACGGTATGTTGCTGAACTATGTCGAGAAGGATGTCGCCTGTCCCATTGATAAGGGGTCGAGAGTGCGAATGCCAGAGGAAGCTGAATACATTACGGAATTCACGGCTAATTATTCTGATATCGATGTGAACGGACATGTCAACAGCGTAAAATACATCGACCATATGATGGACGTCTTCCCGTTGGAATGGTACCGAGAACATACCATCCACCGTTTTGAGGTGGCGTATGTGGCTGAGGCACACAGCGGTGATCGCATCCGTGTCTATCGGCATACGGAAGATGGACTCTCGCACATGATCAGACTGTCCAAGGTCAACGCCGATGGTTGCGAACAGGAAGTTTGCCGTGGACTGGCAGCTTTTTTGTGAGGTTCTGAGATAAGGATATTAATTCACTAAATAATAAAAAACAATTATGGCAGAAATGAATTTTGGTGGCGTGATAGAGACTGTGGTCACCAGCAAAGAGTTTTCATTGGAAAAAGCACGCGAAGTGCTGAAAAACGAAACCATCGCCGTCATTGGCTATGGAATTCAGGGACCTGGACAGGCATGCAACCTGCGCGACAATGGTTTCAATGTCATCGTAGGACAGCGTGAGGGAAAGACATACGAGAAAGCCGTCGCTGACGGATGGGTGCCGGGAAAGACCCTGTTCTCCATTGAGGAGGCTGCACAGAAAGGTACCATCGTGTGTATGTTGCTCTCCGATGCCGGTCAGATTCAGGCATGGCCTAAAATTAAACCTTATCTGACAGCAGGAAAAGCACTATATTACTCCCATGGCTTTGCCATCAACTGGAGTGACCGTACTGGCGTTGTCCCACCAGAGGATGTCGACGTAATCATGGTGGCACCTAAAGGTTCTGGTACTTCATTGCGTACGATGTTCTTGGAGGGTAGGGGACTCAACTGCTCTTACGCTGTCTACCAGGATGCTACAGGAAAGGCAGAGGAGCGCACCATCGCTTTCGGTATCGGTATAGGTGCTGGATATCTTTTCAAAACTACATTTGAGCGTGAGGCAACTTCAGACCTTACCGGTGAGCGTGGTTCATTAATGGGTGCCATCGAGGGATTGCTTGAAGCTCAGTATGAGGTGCTTCGCGAGAATGGTCATTCACCCTCGGAGGCTTTCAATGAGACCGTGGAGGAACTCACACAGAGCCTTGGCCCGCTTTTTGGTGAAAAAGGTATGGACTGGATGTATGCCAACTGCTCCACAACAGCACAGCGTGGCGCTCTTGACTGGGCACCAAGATTCCGTGACGCCATCAAACCGGTCATGGAGTGGCTCTATCTTTCTGTCAAGACCGGACATGAAGCACAGATTTCCATCGACTCCAACTCTAAACCCGACTATCGTGATGGCTTGAACAAGGAATTGGAAGCTATGCGCAATATGGAAATGTGGCGCGCCGGTGAAACCGTCCGTAAACTCCGCCCGGAGAATAATTAATTCTTAGAATCTCTAGAAGCCCTAGTGTTCCTAGTAATCCTAGTATCCCTAGGGCCTCTTGCCCCATAGTCCATCGCCTACACTTACTTAGTAGGCGATGGCTTGCTATCGCAATACGAAATACCTTTATTCCTAATAATATGTCAAAGCCAAGACTCCTTGACCGCCAATATGTGTTACCATTCGTGTTAATCACCACCTTGTTTTTCTTGTGGGGATTCGCGCGTGCCATATTGGACGTGCTAAATAAGCATTTTCAGGATGAGCTCCATATATCCATCACACAGTCGTCGCTCATTCAGGTGACTACTTATTTAGGGTATTTCCTAATGGCTATACCTGCGGGTATTTTTATCAATCGCTTTGGCTATCGACGAGGAGTGGTGTTCGGACTAGTGCTGTTCGGCATCGGTGCGTTATCGTTCGTGCCGGGAATGAGTGTGGGCACTTTCAATGCTTTCCTCGTGTCACTCTTTGTGATAGGGTGTGGACTGGTATTCTTGGAAACGGCTGCTAATCCATATTCCACACAGTTGGGACCGGAGGCCACGGCATCAAGCCGTCTCAACCTCTCGCAAACGTTCAACGGCATGGGGTGTTTTATGGCGACTTTTATCGTGGGACAGTATTTATTCCGCTCTGATGGATCGAGTGGTGATGTGACCGTGCCTTATTTAGTGATGGGCATTATCGTGTTGGCAGTGGCTGTGGTCTTCTCCTTCGTAAAACTACCTGAGATACAGAGTGACAATCAGGAGATGTCGGAAACTCCATGGAATGTGAGGATGAAGGCACTCTTCGGTCATCGTATGTTTGTCTTTGGACTGTTGGCATTGCTGGCATACGAGGTGGCAGAGATCTCTATCAACAGCTTTTTCGTGAATTTCGTCACAGGCGAAGGGTGGATGGACAAGAATATGGCCTCGAAAATCATCAGTTTGGCATTGGTCATCTTCATGGTGGGACGCTTCCTCTGCAGTTGGCTGATGCGTTATGTGAAGGCTGAGCGTATGTTGCTGTGGTGTGCCATCGGTACCGTCGTTTGTATGGCGGTAGTGATATTGAGTCCAGGACGTATCTCGGTATGGGTGCTAGTGCTCAACTATCTCTTTGAGGCGATGATGTTCCCAACGATTTTCTCCTTGTCATTACGTGGACTGGGAGCACTCACTAAGAGCGCATCTTCGCTGCTGATGATGACCCCCGTGGGTGGCTGTGGATTTCTGCTCATGGGATTGATGGCGGATGCCACGGGCAGTATGACCATTCCTTTCATTATTCCTCTTATCGGCTATGCGGTGGTAATGTTCTTCGCTTTAAGTTTACTAAAGAAATGATGAGACACTCCAATGTGGCGTCTCTACATTTACTTCCTGCATTTGTCTGAACACCTCAACCATCTGTCACCCCATGACTCCATACCATAAGATTCTACGCCAATACTGGGGATACAACGACTTTCGTGGTATCCAACAGCAAATCATCGAGAGTATCGACAGCGGACGTGATACCCTTGGACTGATGCCTACAGGTGGAGGAAAGTCGATTACTTTTCAGGTGCCGGCATTGCTGAAGGAGGGCGTCTGTGTCGTGGTAACCCCCCTCATCGCTTTGATGAAGGACCAAGTGGCACATTTACGAAAAAAAGGCATCCTTGCCTCTGCCATCCATTCAGGGATGTCGCATCAGGAGATTCTCACAACGCTCGATAATGCTATCTATGGAGGGGTGAAAATACTTTATGTGTCACCTGAGCGTTTGGCTTCGGAGTTCTTCATCAAAAAACTCAACCATGTCAATGTGAGTTTTGTGACGGTGGATGAAGCGCATTGCATCAGTCAGTGGGGATATGACTTCCGACCAGCATACCTGAAAATCAACGAAATAAGGAACTTGAAACCTAACGTGCCTATCCTGGCACTTACCGCAACCGCTACACCACAGGTAGTGGACGATATTCAGGAACGGTTGGGTTTTCGAGAGAAAAATGTCTTCCGCATGAGTTTTGAACGGAAGAATCTCTCGTATGTTGTAAGAAGAGCACCCGACAAACAAGCTGAATTAATTCACCTCCTTACTTCCGTTAGAGGCTGTGCCATCGTTTATGTCAGAAGCCGGAGAAGGTCAAGGGAAATTGCTACATTGCTCAATAATAATAATATACCAGCGACATTTTATCATGCTGGGTTGGAACATGTCGAGAAAGACCGTCGGCAGCGCGACTGGCAGAACGATAAGGTGAGAGTGATGGTGGCGACCAATGCCTTTGGTATGGGTATCGACAAACCTGATGTGCGACTAGTGGCGCACATCGACTGCCCCGACTCCATTGAAGCGTATTTTCAAGAGGCGGGACGTGCAGGACGTGATGGTGAGCGGTCATATGCGGTATTATTATACAATGACAGTGACAAGCGAAAACTCAATAAGCGCATTGCCGACAATTTCCCGACAAAAGAATATATCAGGTTGGTAAACGACCATGTGGCTGACTATTTCCAATTGGCGGAAGGATGTGGTGAGGGCGCTGTCTTTGAGTTTGACATTGACAAGTTTTGCCATGCTTTTAAGCATTTCCCCGTGCAGGTGGATGCGGCACTGACTATCCTACAACGTGCGGGATATATAGAATATGACACCGATCCAGATAACAGCCCACGACTGATGTTCATGTTGGAAAGAGACCAATTGTATATGCTCCAACAAACGTCACCGACACAGGAGAAAGTAATTACTTCATTGCTTAGGCTTTATGGCGGTCTATTCACGGATTATTGTTTTATCAGTGAAAGTTTGGTGGCACATCATGCGGGATTGGATGTAAATACAGTCTATCAGACATTAAAGGAACTGAGCCATCGCAATATCCTCCATTTCATTCCACGGAGAGATGTGCCGGCTATCCGTTATACGCAGCGAAGGGAAATAGGGGCGAGACTTTATCTCACACCTGAGGTCTATGAGATGCGTAAGGAGGCTTTTGAAAACCGTATTGATGCAATGATTGACTATGCCACCAACGACACATTGTGTCGTAGCAGGCAGTTATTGGCATACTTTGGGGAATTTACATCGTATGAGTGTGGACAATGTGATGTTTGTGTGGCTGAAAAGCGAAAAAAGCGTCACGAACCATCTGTTGCCGAACAAATTCTTGGAGTCCTTGCTGATCATCAGCGGCATCATCTCTCCGAATTACTTGCACTACACCTACCCAAACACCAACTCACCACCGCCCTTGAATATTTGGTCGGTGAGGAGTTGGTGCGAGTGGATGGTGCGTATGTTTATGCGCTTTAGTTGTCTTCCTCTGCTGGTCGGATGTCTTCTATCTGCAACTGCACGCTACCATGTTTGTAGATGTTTTCCTCGATAGTGTAAGCGATGTCAAAACTGCGTTTCGACTTGATGTAGCGTGCTGAGGCACTCTGGCCAAATGCGATGCCATTCATTACATTGTTCGACTTCGAATCCACTAATTCCAACTTGATATGCTCTTGATCACGGCCCACAACTTTGCTGGTGCCGAAGTCATAGACGCCAATTGTGCAAAACAGAGGCTTTTCGTTGCCTGGCCCAAAAGGAGCGAAACGCTTCAGGTCGTTATACAGCCGTTTACCAGAGATATCCTTGAAGTCAATCTGAGCGTCAATGTCCAAAATGGCCTCTGTCTGTTCGGGTTGGATATGTTCCTCAACGTATTTTTGGAAACGACTGCGGAATTCCTTGATGTCATCCCAACGCAGAGTGAGACCGGCGGCATAGGAATGTCCTCCGAAATTCAACAGCAGGTCTCGGCAATGCTTGATGGCAGAATAAACATCGAATCCAGCCACAGAACGAGCGGAACCAGTGGCAAGGTCTTCATCACGGGTAAGTACGACGGTGGGTCTGAAGTAAATTTCAGTGAGACGGGATGCCACAATGCCAATAACGCCTTTCTTCCAGTTGGGGTCGTAGAGCACAATGCTTGAATGGTGCTTCTGACTCTCCAACTTGGCCACAATCTGATTGGCCTCCTCGGTCATCTGTTTGTCGATGTCCTTGCGGGCTTCATTGTATTGGTTGATATGGCGCGCCTTGCGGAGTGCTGTGGCAAAGTCACGCTCAATGAGTAAGTCCACACTCTCCTTGCCGTTCTCCATACGTCCGGAGGCGTTGATACGTGGACCTATCTTGAACACAATGTCGCTCATCGAGATGTCGCGACCACTCAGTCCGCAGATATCGATGATGGCTTTCAGACCGATGCTCGGGTTCTGGTTGAGTTGTTTCAGTCCGTGGAAAGCGAGAATACGGTTTTCCTCCGTCACCGGTACGATGTCGGCGGCGATACTCACAGCACAAAAGTCGAGTAGCGGAATAAGTCTTGAGAAGGGTATGCCGTTATTCTTTGCGAATGCCTGCATGAATTTGAATCCCACACCACAGCCACAAAGATGCTTAAACGGATAAGTGTCATCCTCTCGCTTGGGGTTGAGCACTGCCACCGCATCGGGCATCTCATCATCAGGCACATGATGATCGCAGATGATAAAGTCTATGCCAATGGACTTTGCATAGGCTATCTCCTCGATTGCCTTAATGCCGCAGTCGAGGATAATGATTAATTTCACACCTGTTTCCTTCGCATAGTCCAACCCTTTCTTGCTGATACCATATCCTTCGTCGTAGCGGTCGGGGATATAATAGTCGATATTAGAGTAGAACTGCTGTAGAAACTTGTACACCAATGCCACCGCTGTACATCCATCTACGTCGTAGTCGCCGTAAACAAGTATGCGTTCCTTACGCCCCATGGCGTCGTTAAGTCTATCGACGGCCACGTCCATATCCTTCATCAGGAAGGGATTGATCAGGTCGGCCAGTTGTGGGCGGAAAAAGCGTTTGGCTGCCGACTCGGTCGTAATGCCACGCTTAATCAGCAGGGAGGCGAGGATAGGACTCATGCCTATCTTTTGCCCAAGCTCCTCAGCCGCTTTCTTCTGGTCTGGTGTAGGTGGTTCGTATTTCCATTTAAATTGCATTTATATTTGTTTTTATTCCTGTTTCTTAGACACGCGGTGGCATTTCTCCCATTATCGTTTATATACAATACGGCAAAATGCGTGTAAAGATACAAATATTTTCGCAACCTAATGCAATTTTAACTTATTTTTATATTAATCGCCTCTACTTTCGCAAGTAAGGAATGGAAAGGAATTGAAATAGAGTTAAGGGGACATTACCCCTAAAATCTTTTGATTTCTTTAAAAACATAAGCATCCCCATCTGCCGAAAAGCTGATGGGGATGCTTATTAAACCCTTAGTAGGTGTGTTTTCACTTTAGTCGCCGAGGCCCTGTTTCTTGTGGGCTTCCTCCATTTTCTTACGGATGTCCTTGGGGATGGCGTTGACATTGACCATAAAGTCCATAGTGTTGGCTGCGATAAAGGCCTTGGTCATGTACCATACTCCTTTGTAAGCGCCAGTTTCACCCCAAGAGTTCTTCACCATGTAGTATTCCTTGCCATTCTGGTCTTTAGCGATACCAAAGATGAGCATACCATGGTCATCACCCAGTTCCCAGTTGTCATAACGCTCCTGACGCTGCTCCTGTGTAGGAGTGAACTCTGGCACATTGCAGCCTAAGGAATCGAGAATGTTGGTTCTCTCAACGCGAGATAGTTTCAACCAACGTGCCATGTCGCTGCCGGCAAGGCTCTCTGCTTTCTTGGTGTCGATAGCGTAGGCCAGTCCTTGACGGGTAAAACCATCCTCAGACACATCACCACCCCATGCCACAGTGTAGCCATTGTTGACGGCGTTGTCGATGATGCGCATCATATCGTCCATAGGTAGATTCCATGACAGCGGGTTGCGCCAGTTGTCCTGTACTTCAACAGCAAATTTGGTGTAGAAGGGATGGTGGGTGTAACTGGTGATGGTCACATAGTCATCGAGGTTGATGCCGAGGCTGGCCATGAACGACTTCGGGTCGTAGGTCTTACCATTGTAGGTGAAACTTTCGGGGCACTCACCAAGGTAAGCATCAAGGATACCCTGGAGGCCAGGTTTCCACTGGTTGGAGATTTTGGCGGCCTTGTTCTTGGCGATGGCGTCCACATACGGTTCCATGATGCTGAAGAACTCATTGAAGTTGTTCAGCGAGTCTCCGTAGAGACTGCCGGGGAATGGCATGGCATCTTCTGGGCATATGCCGTAGTTCTTCAGACAATAGAGCACATCATAGGCACTGCCGCCTTGTGAGAACTGACAGTCTCCATGGAGGCGAACTTTCTGTACGGCGCGGTCCATATAAGTCTTGTTGGCTACGAAGCTCTCGCAGAGGTCGTATGTCTTACCCGTAGCTTTCAGAATTTCAGACTCGAAATAGCTGAGGGTTGAGTATGCCCAGCATGTGCCCGACCGGTTCTGATCTTTTATGCTCGTGATTTTGTTTTCTTTCACCGTGGTGAAAATAGGTTTGTTGCTCTTGCTCTGAGCGCTTGCACCGATGGCGATGAATGCCATGAGTGTCATCAATAAGATTTTCTTCATATTATATTGTTTTTAAATGGTTGTTCGTTTTTTGGGGGAAGGATAGTAACTATAGTGTCTATGGATTTTCCTCTATGACTAACCTTGGCTCATGAAATCTTCTACATCTTTGGGGTGGTAGGGGATGATATCTTTGCCAAGGAAGCGGCATCCATCCGAGGTGATGAGCACATCGTCCTCAATGCGTATGCCACCAAAGTCCTTGTAGGTCTCGAGCAGGTCGAAGTTGAGGAATTCAGCACAATGTCCCGAGGCTTTCCAGTCGTCAATGAGTGCGGGGATGAAATAGATTCCTGGTTCGTCGGTAACCACGAAACCTTCCTCAAGACGGCGTCCCATACGCAGGCAGTTGGTGCCAAATTGCTCCAGGTTGGGGCGTGTCTCAGTGTCGAAGCCTACGTTAATCTGGTCGAGGTTTTCCATATCATGTACATCCATGCCCATCATATGGCCTAAGCCGTGGGGAAGGAACATAGCATGTGCACCAGCTCTGACGGCCTCCTCGGTGTCACCGCGCATGAGACCCAATTCCTTCAGACGGTCAGTCATCAGTCGGCAGACGACAAAATGTACGTCCATATATTTCACCCCAGGACGTGCCACCTCGAGCACATAGTCATGACATGCTTCCACAATGGAATAAATTTCAAGTTGCCTCTGGCTGTATTTTCCGTTGACGGGCATCGTGCGGGTATTGTCGCTACAGTAATGCTCGATGGATTCCGCTCCACAGTCGCACAGTGCCAATCGTCCTGCCTCTAATGGTGCTGGTGAAGGGTTGCCATGCATAATCTCTCCGTGCTGTGAGAAAATGGTGGCGAAACTGGGCATGGCACCATAAGAAAGAGCGATGCCGTCAACCTGTCCACCAATGTATTTTTCTGTCACACCGGGGCGAATCAACTTCATAGCGGTAGTATGCATCTTGTAGCCGATTTCAGCGGCGCGCTCCATTGCTTCAATTTCTTGCGGCTCTTTTGTGGAGCGCATTTTTACTACGGCCTGTATGAGAGGCATGGATGCCGCTTGTTTCTGTTTGCCTGGATGGATGCCTAGCAGGTCCATTATTTGTATCTTGATGTCGTGGCGGTAGGGGGGCAGAAAATGTATTGTACGCTTACTGTCACGTGCTTGGTCGCAAAGGTCTTTCAGCGCAGCCATAGGGGCAGATTTCTTGACTCCCACTTGTGCGGCAAGGTCGCTCACGCTATCTACGCTGCCATACCACACGATGTCCTCGATGTCAATATCATCTCCGATGAGCAAATCTATATCATTGTCAACGTCGATGACTCCTATCAGTCCGTCGCGCTTTTGTCCGAAGTAATACAGGAAAGTAGAGTCCTGTCGGAAGGGATAATAAGAGTTTGCAGGATAGTTACATGGTGACTCATTGTTGCCGAACAGCACAATGATACCGCTACCTACGAGCTTTTTGAGTGTGGTTCTGCGGTTGATATAGGTCTTTTTGCTAAACATATCAGCGTTGATTAAGTGTGTTATTTAGGTGCGTATTTCTATAAATTATGCAAAGATATGCTTTTTATTTGTATTTTTGACCATCTTCACTTGAAAAAAATGAAATTTGACATAAATATGTGTATTTTTTTATACCTTTGCTACTCACATTATAGTGGCAGTGAAAACCACATCTTTTATAAAATCATCTGTAAATGTTATGAGAATAGATATTATCACCGTGTTGCCCGAGATGATTGAAGGATTTGTACATGAATCCATTTTGGCGAGGGCACAGAAGAAAGGACTGGCAGAGATACATCTACATAATTTGCGTGACTATACATTGGACAAATGGCGGCGTGTGGACGACTATCCTTATGGTGGTTTTGCCGGCATGGTGATGCAGTGTGAGCCTATCGACCTGGCTATCAGTGCTTTGAAAGCAGAACGTGACTACGACGAGGTGATTTTTACTTCTCCCGATGGTGAGCAGTTCAATCAGCATATTGCCAATGACCTTTCGCTGTTGAACAATATCATCATTCTCTGTGGGCATTATAAAGGTGTTGACCAGCGCGTGCGCGACCACCTCATTACCCGTGAGATTTCTATTGGCGACTATGTACTCACAGGTGGCGAACTTGCTGCCGCTGTGATGGCAGATGCCATTGTAAGAATTGTACCAGGTGTGATTAGTGATGAGCAGAGCGCTTTGTCGGATTGCTTCCAGGATGACCTGCTCTCGGCTCCTATCTATACACGCCCTGCCGACTATAAAGGATGGAAAGTGCCTGAAATCCTCCTCAGTGGACATGAGGCAAATATTAAAAACTGGGAGATAGAGCAAAGTTTAGAGCGCACGAGAAGACTCAGACCAGATTTGTTGGAGAAGAAAAAGGGAGATTGAAGATTGAAAAAGCCTCACCCCCGCCCCCTCACCTCTAATAAAAATCATACAAAGAATGAATATATACAGATTTTTCCGGGCCATGCTTGTCCTAATGGCAATGCCATTGTTGATGATGGCGCAGTCGCAAGATGTGACAGAAGACCCCACGT
>JAFZAE010000103.1 GCA_017548385.1 Prevotella sp. | reverse complement strand
GCTTGATTACTTGGCTGAGCGAGAACATGATAGTTTGCCAGTCGCCCCCCTCAAGGTCGGTGCGACCAACGCTCATGTAGAAGAGTGTGTCGCCTGTGAAAAGTACCTTTTCCTCTTCGCAATAGAAGACGACACCGCCCGGAGTATGTCCTGGAGTGGCTTTCACTTGGAACCGGTGGCTTCCAAAACTAATGGTGTCACCATCCTTCAGCAATCTTGTAGGTTGGGGTACTTCGAAGTCGTTCTCCACACCGAAGAACATCATCACCTGGTCGTCCATCTTGTTGAGCAGAAGCACATCGGCCTTTCCGATTTCCGGACTTAGCCCGTATGTGTCGTGAACCCATGCGTTCCCGATGCAATGGTCGAAATGGCCATGCGTACAAAGCAGATGAACAGGTCGGAGCTGTTTTTCGCGAATATACCTGGATATGGTATCATATTCATCGGGATATATGGCACCGCAGTCGATGATGACACACTCGCGCGTCTCGTCGCTTACCACATAACAGTTTTCCTGTATGGGATTGACTATGAATTTCTTGATGTTCAGCATTTGTATGATAATCGCTTGTAATTACTTTATCGAATGATCTTACTCACGGCCTTCAGTTTTTGCGTCATAAACTGTCAGTTTTTGCGTTATAAACTGCCAGTTTTTGCGTCACAAACTATTTGACGTGATGTTTTGACACACCCTGATGCGCCTAAACTGGCACGTAGATGACATATTTCTTCTTGAACCACTCCTCGCCAAACCATGTATGAATGTCGTTCACCTGGGCCAAATGGCGGAAAGGCAGGATTTCGTGCTGCACCTCGCCGCCTTTCAGGACCATCACACCATTGGGCATCGCATTCTGTTGCTTCTTTGAGATGTTCTTTCGTACGATTTTCATCAGGTCGGGCAACGGCATCACAGCTCGGCTTACCACATAATCATAATGTCCCCGTTCGTACTCGCCTCGCAAATGTTCTGGATGGCAGTTCTCCAATCCGATGGCTTGTGCCACTTCGTTGGCCACTCGGATTTTCTTTCCAGTGCCATCAATGAGTTTGAATTGGCACTCCGGGAACATGATGGCCAATGGTATGCCGGGGAAACCACCGCCTGTGCCAAAATCCAGGATGCTCGTTCCTGCCTTGAAGTGCAGGGCTTTGGCGATGGCCAATGAGTGCAGTACGTGGTGCTCGTATAGGTTCTCAATGTCTTTCCGTGAAATGACATTGATTTTTTGGTTCCAATCTTCGTATAATGCCTTCAGCATTTCAAACTGATGGCGTTGTTCTTCTGTAAGGTTCGGAAAGTATTTTAGAATCAGTTCCATGATAATTTGAATATAATTATGTTGGGTGATTTTGTTTATCAGGGTCTATCAGACTTAACGGCGAAGAATACCCTTAAGTGCACTATTCTTGAGTTCCACACGAATAATACCCTCTTCATGCGGGGCAATCTCCGAATCACCGTAGATAAATGTGATGCTGTTGCGCCCAACGATGAAGTTATGCGTGGCGTAAGGTTCCATATTGACAAAGAAGCCCATGCCCTGAAGCACTTCCAGGCTTTTGGCATTTCGGTCACGACAGAGTTGGTCCACGATCATTTCGGCCAAACGGTCTTCATATCCAGGCACGAAGAGATCGATCAATTGAATGATTCTGTGTTGCTTGGTGTCGATGTTCTTGACCCACAGCTGCTCCACGCCATGCTGCCCACCACCGAAATAGAAGGTCTCAGCCATATAGTTCACGATGTGGTCACGGCTTGGATGGGCACTGGTCTTGCTTGTTAACTGCACGTTATTCGATGCAGCGTGGGTCATGTCGCTACGATACATGGCACCATAGTCGTTTCGGTAATCCTCTGCAAATAGTCTGATGTAGGTGTCGGCGGCTTTCGATGCTGTGGAGCCGGAGTCGTTCTGCCAAAGATAGTCGGGCGTGAATACACCATCGAGCAGCAATGAGTCATTCACTGCCTCGAATCCTTTGTCCTTTATATAATATATAATAAGGTGTAGTTCGGCCTTAGGCGAACCAGGTGTAGAGGAGAGCAGCAAGGTGGTGTCGCGTTCCACCTTAGCCCAATTGAGATCGGTTTTCTCCATATCACCTCCTTCTTTCTTCCCTCCGCACGAGCAGAGCAACAGGACCGAAAGCAACAAAAACAAGTGATTTTTCATTCGCTTAAACATGAAATTTGCTGCAAAGATAATTGAAACAACCGAAAATGGCAAAAATATTCGCATTTATTAGATATTTTATGTAATTTTGCAGCCGGTAAAAAGATTATCTTCTGTATGGACAAGCAAATCAGGGCTGTATTGTTCGACTTGGATGGGGTGGTGTTCAACACCGAACCCCAGTACACTTGTTTCTGGCACGACGTGTGCGAGCACTATTATCCCGGACAGGGCCATTTGGAGAAAACCATCAAGGGAACCACGCTCGAACAGACTTTCTCCATGCTCTTTAGCGGAGAATTGAAGACACAACAGCCTATCATCACCGAGCAGTTAAACCGTTTCGAGCAGACCATGCACTTCGACTATGTGGTGGGGTTTCATGAATTTCTCGCTTTCCTAAAAGAATATGGCATACTCACGGCCATTGTCACCAGCAGCAACCAGCTGAAGATGGCCAATGTGTATCGAAGTCACCCGGAATTCCAAAGTCTCTTTGATG
>JAFZAE010000102.1 GCA_017548385.1 Prevotella sp. | reverse complement strand
GCAAGAAAGGCCCGGGAGCGCTGCGTCGAGGCCATGTCCAAGCGCTTCGACGCGGAGCTGAAGAAACTCACGAAATAAAGTAAAGGAGCGAATAAAATGGCTATTGTTGGCGGTTTTCTACATGATGTGGAACGGCAATATAATGGCTGATGAGAACAAGGCAGAACAATTGTTGAATATGGCAGACAGTCTCTATGTTGCGCAGCAATACAAGCCAGCATTGGAGGTTGGCTTGAAGGCGCTTCCGCTGTGTAAGGGAACTGAGAGTGAGGGAGATTGTCTAAACTTGCTTGGAATGATTTATGTCCGCATGGGTGATGTGAAGAATGCTGCCCACTATGCTAAACAATGCTTGGAAATAGACCTGAAAAGTGGCGATGATGACCTCATCTCGTCGAGCATGAATACTGTGGCTGGCATTTACATGGCAGGCTATCAAGCCAAGGAGGCTGAGCAATATATCCTTGGTGCACTGGAGCATGCTGAAAAAGCCGACAACCCTGCTCGCAAGGCCGTTATTTTAGGAATGGCATCAGAAATCTACCACACCTTGGGTGATGATAAGAAGGCACTGATATATGCAGAACGGGCCTATACCATAGACTCTTTGCTTGACAGACAGCCGCAGGCCAGTATCCGCCTTTCACAGAAAGGATCTGCACTATTAGGCCTGCACCGTTATCAGGAGGCAGAAGCCTTATATCGCCAAGTGGCACCTGTGCTCAAACAGGTTGATGACCTCCACTCTTATGCCATTGCCTTAAACCGCTTGGGCATGTCGTTACTCTGTCAGGAGCGCCAGCAGGAGGCTATTCCATTTTATAAAGAGGCCGCCATGTTGTTCTCCAAGATGGGTGATCTATATAATGAGATTCATGCCCATCGCGGGCTCTATGAGAGTTATTGGAATATAAATCCTGACTCAGCAAAGATAGAACTTGACTATTTTGACTTGTTGAAGGACTCGCTCTATACCCATAGCACCGCTGAAGCTTTGTCGCGCTATAATGCTGAGTTTGGTAACGACCAACTGATACAGGAGAATAAAGACGTTCGCTCAGCCCATAAACGCACTATTATCATCTCCATCATTGTTCTATTGTTGGTCATCATTGCGTCGTGGTTCATAATTCGCCAGATTCGTCAGCGTGAAAAACGCCGCATCGAGGCTCTGATGCAGGAGATAGAACGATTAATAGATGATTCGAGGAATGTGGAATGTGAAATGACTTGTGAGAAAACTCAATCCTCAGAAAACGTTCCTTCCACATTTCACACACCACCTTCAATGGAAGAATCTCCTGAGCGCCTGTTCCTGATAAGGGTTATTGAGACAGTGAACGAGGGCTTTGCCGAAAGGCAATGGAGCGTAGAGATGATTGCCTCGAAACTCAATATGAGTGTTCAGACCTTCCGTCGTCGTCTGATGAGTGCTGCTGGCGAGAGTCCCAAGGCCTTCATATCGGCCATTCAGATGGAAAAAGCAGGAAAACTACTTACAGACAATCCTGATATGCCTATCGTGGATGTGGCATTTAAGTGCGGTTTCGACGAGGCCAGCAACTTTACCCATACGTTTAAACGCATTTACGGAATATCACCAAGCCAATACCGTAAGAGGCAAAATGCCTGATTTTTCTGCATTTTGGTAGAAAACAACAAGTTTGTTATTGTTTTTGGAAGATTTCGCCAAGTGTCGAAACCTTAAATCATTGTACTTTTGCACCATCGAAGTAATGAAGAGAAATCGATGGTGGAAAAATTAGATAAACAAAAAGCTGCACACCGACTCATCTCGGAGCATCTGCATTACCTCTCCGAACACGAGAAGGTTATAGAACGTATGGTTGAACGCAAGTGGCAGGAGATGCTCCCCCGGATAGAACAAGCCATCGACCGAAAAATATGTGAGCATACAAATAAATAAAAAAATCCAATAAAAGATTTATATTCATCATTTATTTTATTACAAAACAATTATGAAAAAAGCATTATTTAGTATTGCCGTCGTAGCAGCTGGACTGTTCGTGGCATCGTGTGGCAACAAGAGTGATAACGCCCAGACAGCTGAGGCAAGTGAAGAACAGACTGAGCAGGCAGAGGCTGCTCCTACAGGCGCAACAGCCGAGTGCGACAATTTTACACTTACTGTACCTGCAGGTTGGAAATACAATGAGAATTCAAGCTCATCAACCTCTGTCACACTGGACACTCCAGATTATGGACAGTTTGAAAGTGTCACCATTTATCTTAATAAGGAAGAAACGAGCGCCGCTAAACTGCTGGATCAGTATTTCGGCGACGGAGCAGATAAACAAAAGGCAGAAGATGTCACCATTGGAGACCTGACGTTCAAGCAGTTGTATTATGTCGATAGTTCTGACAATAACAGCGACCTGTTTACCGAAGCCAATGGTGGTGTGCTCGTATTAAGTCTCTCGAAGAATGTGCCCGTTACAGCCGATGGTTTGAAACCCCTCGTAGAGAGCATTAAGTTCAAATAATCACCTTTCATATCAGGCTGAGAGACGACAGCGACAATGAAAGCACTGATTTCCAAATATCCTTTGGGAATCAGTGCTTTCATCGTCCCCAAGCGGATGACAGTTATGCTCAACATCATATAATCATACCGATGATGGCATGGAGTATGTTTTTCCCTGAAACTACGAATGTCACGTTTTTATGATGTGAATCATAAATTTTATTAATCTTTTCGGTATCTCATAAAATATTTGTAGTTTTGCAAAATCAAATGGAGAACCTCGGCAAATCATTGGAAATGTATATAATGCCAAGGCCTAAATCATTGAATTACAAAACAGTCATGGACAATCAGAAGACTTTCTCTTACGACGAGGCTTTTCAGGCTTCGCTAAATTACTTTGCTGGTGATGAACTCGCTGCTCGTGTTTGGGTGAATAAATATGCTATGAAAGATAGCTATGGCAACATCTACGAGGCATCGCCCACAGATATGCATTGGCGCATTGCCAACGAATTGGCAAGAATCGAACATAACTATCCTAATCCACTCAGTGCTGAGGAGATTTTTGACATGCTCGACCATTTCCGGTATGTCATACCGGCAGGTAGCCCCATGACAGGAATCGGAAACAATTATCAGGTGGCCTCCCTATCCAATTGCTTCGTTATCGGACTCGAGGGCGATGCCGACTCCTATGGAGCCATCCTCAGAATCGATGAAGAGCAGGTGCAGTTGATGAAACGAAGGGGTGGAGTAGGGCACGACCTGACACACATTAGACCCAAGGGCTCGCCGGTAAATAACTCCGCACTTACTAGCACTGGCCTGGTGCCTTTCATGGAACGATACAGCAATTCCACCCGCGAAGTGGCACAGGATGGCCGGCGTGGGGCTCTCATGCTGTCAGTAGGCATTAAACATCCGGATAGCGAGAGTTTTATAGACGCCAAGATGACAGAGGGGAAAGTCACGGGGGCAAATGTTTCTGTGCGCATCGACGATGAATTTATGAATGCCGTGGTGCAGGATGCCGACTATCAGCAGCAATTTCCAGTCGATAGCCAGCAACCTATGTTCAAGAAGACCATCAAGGCAAAGACCCTGTGGCAGAAAATTGTACATAATGCATGGAAAAGCGCAGAACCAGGTGTGCTCTTCTGGGATACCATCATTCGTGAAAGCCTTCCTGACTGTTATGCCGACTTGGGCTTCCGCACCATTTCCACGAACCCATGTGGGGAGATACCTCTCTGTCCTTATGACTCATGTCGGTTGCTCTCTATTAACCTCTATTCATACGTGGAAAATCCATTCACCGACCATTCCACATTCAATTTTGACAAATTCAAAAAGCATGTGGCCATTGCACAAAGACTGATGGACGACATCGTGGACTTGGAACTGGAGAAAATCCATCAGATTGTTGAAAAAATTGACCAAGACCCACAAAATCAAGAGGTTAAAGAGGCCGAAAGGCATCTGTGGGAGAAAATTCTCAACAAGAGTGCCAAGGGTAGACGTACGGGGTTAGGTATCACCGCCGAGGGCGACATGATTGCCGCTATGGGACTTACATATGGTACACAGGAGGCATTGGAATTCTCCGTAAAGGTACATAAGACATTGGCATTGGCAGCTTACGGCTCCTCAGTGTCGATGGCCAAGGAAAGAGGGGCTTTCGAGATATTCGACGCTCAGAGAGAGGCTAATAATCCTTTCATGATGCGTATCAAGGAAGCTGCCCCTGCATTGTATGAGGATATGGTGAAATATGGCCGTCGCAACATTGCTTGTCTTACCATTGCACCTACGGGCACTACAAGCATCCTTACACAAACCACCAGTGGAATCGAACCCGTTTTCATGCCTGTATACAAGAGACGTCGCAAAGTAAATCCAGGAGACGCAAACGCTCATGTGGATTTCGTCGACGAGGTAGGCGACTCCTTCGAGGAATATATCGTTTATCATCCTAAATTCCTTCAATGGATGAAGGTACAAGGTATTGATACCGACAAAAAATATTCTCAAGAGGAAATTGAAAGTTTGGTGGAACGCTCACCCTACAATAAAGCAACAGCAAATGATGTCGATTGGCTCATGAAAGTGAAGATGCAGGGCGCCATCCAGAAATGGGTTGATCATTCCATCAGTGTCACTGTCAATCTGCCCAATAGCGTCGATGAAGAACTTGTCAACCAATTGTATATCGAGGCTTGGCGTTCAGGATGTAAAGGATGTACCATCTATAGGGATGGCAGCCGCGCAGGAGTCATGCTCTCTGTGGAAAAGAAGAAAAAGAAAGATGAAGAAGATACGGAAAAACCTGTCTGCAAACATCCTGAGGTGACAGAAGTGAGACCACAGACACTTGAGTGTGATGTGGTGAGGTTCCAGAACAATAAAGAGAAATGGGTGGCTTTTGTAGGATTGCTAAACGGCTATCCATATGAAATCTTCACCGGTCTTCAAGATGACGACGAAGGTATCGTACTGCCTAAGACGGTGACAAAGGGTAAAATTATCAAACAGACAAATGAGGATGGTACTCGCAGGTATGACTTCCAGTTTGAAAACAAACGAGGATATAAGACCACCGTCGAGGGACTGAGTGAGAAATTCAATCCCGAATATTGGAATTATGCAAAACTCATCTCGGGTGTGCTTAGATATAGGATGCCTATCGATCACGTCATTAAACTTGTCGGGTCGTTGCAACTGAAGAGCGAGAATATCAACACATGGAAGAATGGTGTCGAGAGAGCACTCAAAAAGTATGTTGTTGATGGCACGCTGGCAGAGGGGAAGAAATGTCCACAATGTGGACAGGAAACTCTTGTTTATCAAGAAGGATGTCTCATCTGTAAGAACTGCGGAACATCACGCTGTGGATAACTCTCAAATCTCAAATTTCAAAATGGCCGTAACATCCAGCATCAAAATACATAATTTACGTCTTTATGCCTATCATGGTGTGAAACCGATGGAGCAGAAGGTGGGCGGAGAGTTCTCAGTAAGTGTCGAGGTGTGGACACCATTGGAAAAAGCCGCAAATAGCGACATGGTGGCACATACAGTTAACTATGCAGAACTCTGTCAAATCGTTGTCCGTGAGATGAAACAACCTTCAAAACTCCTTGAGAATGCTGCATGGAGAATTGCGCAGGCTATTATGAATGAGTATGATGAAATCTCTGCTGTGGAAGTGCAACTGATTAAACTCAACCCACCCATGGGGGTACAATGCGATGGTGCAGGGGTCTGCATTAAGTTAGATAGGAATTAGATGTCCTGACCTCTGATTTTATACAATAAATTATAAAAATGAATAAGAAAATACTCTTTACAATTATAGTTATGGCCTTGTCAGTCGTTTGCTCCCTTGCGGCTGACAGGAAATTCGTACTTGTTATAGATGCCGGTCACGGTGGTCATGACCCAGGTGCACTCGGTTCTGTGGCAAAAGAGAAAAACATCAATCTAAGTGTGGCATTGGCTTTTGGTAAATATGTGGAAAAAAACTGTCGTGATGTCAAAGTAGTTTATACACGTACTACAGATGTTTTCGTGCCATTACAGGAAAGGGCACAAATTGCCAACCGCAACAAGGCTGACCTCTTTATCTCTATCCATACTAATGCGTTGGAAGGTGGAAAAATATCAAGAGGTATGGAAACTTATACCTTGGGTATGCACCGTGCAGCTGACAATCTAAATGTGGCAAAACGTGAAAACTCTGTCATCCTCATTGAGAAAAACTATAAGCAAACTTACGCCGGCTTCGACCCTAAATCGTCAGAAAGCTATATCTTGTTCGAACTGATGCAAGATAAGTACATGGCTAATAGCGTAGAACTGGCAAGACTGATTCAGAGCGAGACATGTTCTCATGCTGGAAGGGTGAACAAAGGAGTTCATCAGGCTGGATTCCTAGTGCTTAGAGAGACCTCCATGCCAAGTTGCTTAGTGGAATTGGGCTTTATCACGACACCCGACGAGGAGGCTTTTCTCAATAGCTCAGAGGGACAAGACAAAATGGCTAAAGGTATCTTCAACGCTTTCGTGAAATACAAGAACAGATATGGTGTCTCGGATAACACTTCTCCTTCTCAAACAAACTCAGAGTCCCCTGCAGCACCTTCCCACAACAATACTGCGGCTAAACCTACTAAGTCGAAGAGTGATAAAAACTCGCAAACCAAGGAGGACGCATTGACGGCAGAATCACATCAGACAAAAGTCAATCAGGACGATGTCTCTCCTCTCGCAGGAAGTGATTCTCCTTTAGTTGAGGATGACACAACGTTGCTGACCTCCGTGGAATATGCAGAACCGCAACAGGTCAGATCTCATATTGTAGTCAACAATGCTCCAACTGCTCGTTCTGAATCAAATAATCCGGTCAAATCGTCTAATCCCCAACCAACACCCCAACCAACTCCTGAACCCGCCCCTAAGCCGACACCGGACCTAGTTTCCCAGCCCGTATCCCAACCTATCCCTCAACCCGCTCCTCAACCCGCTCCTCAACCTACATCCCAACCCACATCCCAACCCACAACCCACCCCACATCACAACCCACCCCTCAATCCACATCCCAACCTTCATCCCAATCCACTCCTCAGCCCGCGCCTCCACCCACATCCCAGCCTACCCCCCAATCCACTTCCCAGTCCACTCCTCAGCCCGCGCCCCAACCCACAAAGGCTCCTGTCCAGTCTGATCCTCAACCTCAAGAGGTAATAGAGGTAGGTGGCCGACCCATCTTTAAAGTTCAGATTGCTGCCACAAGTCAACAAATACCTGTTGATGCGCCCCAATTCTTGGAAGTGAAAGGCATCTCATGCTATACTGAAAATGATATGTTTAAATACACTGTGGGTGCTTCACCTGATTTCGACGAGATTTCCGAGTTGAAAAAAGAACTGCAGGTAAAGTTTCCACAGGCTTTCATCATCGCATTTCGTGATGGCATAAAAATCAACACAGGAGAGGCTATTCGGGAGTACAAAAAGAACAAACAGAAATAAGTTGACGAGTGTTGGTTATATTTGATTACCCCCAATCACTAATCCCCATTATCAGAAAGAATATGAAAGTCACAAAAGAAATTAGAATTGCGCTTGTCGCTATTGTTGGAATTGTCCTGCTCTTTTTTGGAATGAATTTCTTGAAGGGAGTCAGATTGTTTGCTTCCGACAATACCTATTATATATCTTTCGACAATGTGAAAGGATTGTCGGGGTCTAGTCCCGTTTTGGACAATGGATATAAGGTGGGAACAGTAAAATCCATCAATTACGACTATGACAATCGTGGTAAAATTCTTGTGGAGGTGGGAATTGATAAAGATATCAAAATTCCTGTAGGTACCACTGCACAAATCAGTAGCGACTTGTTGGGGAACGTTCAAATCGACTTGATTATGGGAGAGGGGAGCACAGGGATTGTCTCCCCAGAAGGTACTATTAGCGGAATGATTAATGATGGGGCATTGGGACAATTGAAAAATATGATTCCACAGATACAGGAAATGCTCCCTAAGGTGAATTCTATCTTGGAAAATGTCAATGTCCTGCTTGCTGACCCCGCTATTCATGGTTCGTTGCACAATGTCGAGCAGTTGACTCAAAAGTTGAACACTACGGCGAATGAACTGAACGCGATGATTGCTCAAATTGACAAGCAAGTCCCAGGGCTGATGGGAAAAGCCAGCACAATGCTCGACAATGCCAACAATACCATGGGAAAAGCCTCTACAGCTGTTGACAACTTGGCTAATTTAGACCTTGAGGGTTCGCTGGAAGAACTTGAAAAGACCCTCAATAATCTGAAAACATTTACTGAAAAACTTAATGACAATGAAGGCTCTTTAGCTGCTATGCTCAATGACCGATCTCTTTATGATAACCTCAATGCAACCATCGCACATGCAGATTCATTGATGGTCAATCTAAGGGAAAACCCCAAAAGATATGTGCATTTTTCTGTTTTTGGGAAAAAGAATAAATGATGCACAATTTAAAATTTGTCTAAATAAGCAAACGATAATTCTTTACTTTATTCAATATTTGTAAATTGCACGAAATAAATATGTTACAATTGTTTTCAAAATGCTTTTCTAAGTGTCTGAAATCAATTGACAAAATTATACAACTACCACAAAACCAAAGACTTGGAAAAATGCAAATGTAAAATAATTTTATCTTTGCGCCTCATTTTCTAAAATGCGATAATAAAGCATTTTACATCGTTTCGCTCATGAAGAAGTAAAATAGGGATTTGTATATCCCAAAAAATATTCCGATATTTGCATTCGAATTCTGAAGTTATCTAATATCGAAGTATAAGCCTTAATAGTAGAAGACCTAATAGCTTCAATACAGTCGCAGATACTTAATAATGAAAAGTAGTCCACAACAACTCTGGGAGCATAGTCTGCAAATCATAAAGGCTAATGTGACAGAGCAACAATATCAAACATGGTTCAAGCCCATCGTGTTTGAGTCGTATTCACCGGCGACTCTCACCTTGTTGGTACAGGTACCCAGCCCATTCGTGTATGAGTATCTGGAAGAGAACTTTGTGGACTTAATAAGCAAGGCTTTGACAAGATGTTTCGGAGCAAATGTCAGGCTGACATACAGAGTCATCACCGACAAGACGAATAATAAGGCAATGGTGCTTCAGTCTGATCGCTCTGTGGAGCAAATTGACAAACCTCAACCTCAGACATCAGCCAACCAACCATACGGAATACTCGACGCAGCCAAACCACAGCAGATAGACCCGCAACTTAATCCGCGTCAGACTTTTGAGAATTTCATTGAGGGTGATAGCAACAAACTGCCACGTGCCGTAGGATTGTCTATTGCTGAACATCCCTCCACCACACAGTTTAATCCTATGTTCATCTACGGACCATCTGGCTGTGGAAAGACTCACCTTATTAATGCTATTGGTGTGAGGGTGAAGAAACTGTACTATGATAAGCGCGTGCTCTATATCAGTGCAAGGCTCTTCCAAGTGCAATATACCAATGCCGTTAGAAACAACACTCTCAACGATTTCATCCATTTCTACCAGACCATCGATGTGCTGATTGTCGATGATATTCAGGAATGGATTACGGCTCCTAAGACACAGGACACATTCTTCCATATATTTGACCACCTTTATAGAATAGGAAAGAGAATCATTCTGGCGTGTGACCGCCCACCTGTCGACCTGAAAGGAATGAATGAGCGACTTCTTACCCGATTCAGTTGTGGACTTATCGCTGAGCTTGAAAGACCCAATGTGCAATTGTGCATTGATATCCTACATGCAAAGATTCATCGTGATGGACTTCACATCCCTGAGGATGTCGTTACATTCATCGCAAATACGGCAAATGGCAGTGTGAGAGACCTAGAGGGTGTGGTCAACTCGTTGATGGCATATTCAGTTGTGTATAACACGAATATTGATATCTCATTAGCTGAGACTGTCATGCGTAGGGCTGTCAATGTGGATAACAAACCGCTGACAGTAGATGACATTCTGGAGCATGTCTGTGAGCATTATCATGTCAATACCGAGGAAGTAAGTGGAAAAAGCCGCAAGCGCAACCTCGTTGTGGCAAGACAAGTTTCCATGTATCTCGCCCAGAAATACACCAAGATGCCGGCTTCACGCATTGGGAAGCTCATCGCAGGGCGCGACCATAGCACCGTGATTCATAGTTGTGAGAAAGTGGAAGAACGTATGAAAGTCGACTCCAGTTTCTGCGATGAAATCACCTCTATCGAAAATTCATTCAGACTTAAAGGTTAATGTCTGTATTTCACCCCGAGGCTATTTGAAAAAGAGGCGTATCAAAAATGTAACTTTTGATACGCCCTCTTTTATTACCATTTCTTCTTTTGGAATATCTTCTTATCTACTCTTCACATATTTGTGTAGGGTGGCACGCACGGCGCCTGGTCCTGCGTATAGTTCCTTGACCATACCTTCAATCTGAGCACCGAGACCTGCTTCGTAGAGATCAAGACCGAAGACATCAGCACGGCTGTAAAGCTGGCGTAGACAACTGTAGTCTTGGTCGGCCTTGCCTACTTCCAACGTGGCGACAATGGCTTGAAGGTCTGACAGCAGCGGGTCTGGAGAAGGCTCGAAAGGCGTGCCATCATCTTTTATACCTTTCAGATAGCGAGCGTAGCCAGCCAATGTCAGTGGGATGAGTTGTAGGTTGCTCATGTCAAGGCCGCGGGCAAGGTATTTCTTAATAGTCTCGCCAAAACGGATGGGAAGCTTCTGGCTCGTGTCCATGGCGATACGCTGGGGAGCATCAGGCATGAACGGATTGGGCAGACGGCGGTTAATCACAGCGCCAATAAACTCATAGGGGTTGAGCACGCCGGGATCGGTGACTACAGGCATCGCCTCAATGTAGCCAATTTTTTGGATGAAGGCGCGGAGGTCGTCATCTGCCATTTCGGCGGAAATCAGTGTGTAACCAAGCATACAG
>JAFZAE010000101.1 GCA_017548385.1 Prevotella sp. | reverse complement strand
TTTATGACAAAGAAAGTTAGACCGAAGATTGACAAAAACAGGAAACGAGACAAGATATTGTATCTGCATGGTTTCATGTCAGGTGCCAACAGCATGACTGTTGACCGGCTCGACTTGAAATATGGCTATAAATTTGAGTTTGTCGTGCCTGAGCTGAATGGTGACATTGACCACAGTATCAGCATCGTCAATGATTTCATTGCCAAGGAGAAACCCCGCATGATCATAGGTTCTTCATTGGGTGGTTTTTATGCGCTGGTCTGCAACAGCGGCGACATTCCCGTTCTCGTGGTGAATCCATGTGTCGACCCATATGTTCACATGCAGCAATATCTGGACAAGGACTTGGAGTTTTACTGTAAACGAAGAGATGGCGAGGTAAGCTACAGGCTGACACAGGAGGTGCTTGAAAAATTCAAGAAGTATGATGTGGTTTCAGCAATCAAATCCAAAAGAGAACACCTCTGTGCTTTGCTTTGCACCAATGACGAGGTATTGGGCACCAGCCATCTGGATTTATTCAAGACAATCTGGGAAGAGGAAGAGAAGGAAGAATACAAAAAGGTATCCATTATAACCGCCCAGTTCGGACATAGGGCATTCCCCTGGGGGATCTCGTGCATTGCCGATCTCATTTATTCCATATTATGGGATAATTAACAGACGGAAGGGAACCAAATCCGGGTACATTACTTTTGCAAATATAATTCTGCTTATAAGAACAAATTATAAATATATTAAAAAAATAAGCAGCCTCAGCTGCTTATTCGTTAATTTGAGTAATTAGTGTTCGTAAAAAAATCAGAATAATCAGAAAAATCCGTAGTTTCACAAATTAAAAGCACGGTGATTCTGTAATCTGAATTTTCTTGGCACTCATATAGCCACGGAAAGCACCTGTCTGTGTGTACACCTTGAACCAACCATCACTATAGTCGCCACTGCAAAGGATATAGCCGCCATCACGTACTTTACCCACGATAGCATAGCGTGTTCCAGGACCCTTGCGGATGTTAGTATAACCATCTTCGTCCACCACATAGCCGACCATCTTGCAAGGCCCCTGACGTTTCGGCACAACCACCTTGCTGGAGTGGATATAACCAATGAGGTCCTGGGGAGTGCCGTCGGTATAGGTAGTATAAACCTTATACCAATTGCCTTGACCGGGACCATAGTTAATGAACATACCATCAGGTACTTTATCTACAATCGCATAATTCGTGCCTGGACCTTTACGGATGTTGGTATAACCATCCTCATCTTTAATCAATCCGGGACGCTGTGCTGCACATGGTAAGATGACCATGGCTGCCAAAATCATTAATAATAGTTTTTTCATGTTTGTGAGTTTGTGAGTTTATAATTGAGTTTATAAGTTTTTTAGTTTATAAGTTTTTTAGTTCGTGAGTTTTTGAGTTTGTGAGTTTATAATTGAGTTTGTAAGTTTTTGAGTTTGTGAGTTTGTGAGTTTGTGAGTTTTTAGGGATGAGGGGAATCTCATTCCTCAAATCTCATCCTATATTCGCTGGGCGTGACACCAAATTGTTTTTTAAACACCACCGAGAAGTGGCTTTGGGTACTGAAGCCACATTTGTCGGCAATTTCCGAGACCGTATGTTTGCCACTTTTCAACAGTTCTGCGGCACGGTTGAGTTTGTAGGTACGGAAGAAACTGCTGGGTGTCTCCCCCGTCAGACCCTTGATTTTATAATAGAGTTTAGTACGTGAAATCAGTAGGAGTTTAGTGATGCGGGCAACATCGAGTTCTGGATTGGCCAGTTCTTCTTCCATGAGTTTATAAAGTTCTTCCATGAAATGCCTATCCTGTCCTGAGAGAGCATCCTCCACGCGTTCATCCTCTGTGGTAGTCGATTTGGTAAGCAATTTGCGTACACGTTCCCGGTTTTTCAACTGCGACTGAATAAGGGCGGAGAGCACGGCAGGTTCGAATGGTTTGGTAACGTATGCGTCGGCACCGACGCTGAGTCCCTCCACCTGATTCTCTGCTGTGATTTTCGCTGTGACGAGAATGACTGGGATATGACACAATTGGATGTCCTGCTTGATTTCCTTACACAGTTGGTAGCCGTCCTTGCCAGGCATTGCCACGTCGCTGAGTACGAGGTTAGGCTCTGCTGCTCTCATTTCCTCCAAAGCTGTGTCAGCATCGAGGCAAGTGATGAGACGGTAGTCGCGTGAGAACAACATCCGCATGTAATTGATGATTTCAGTGTCGTCATCTACGATAAGGATGGTAGGTTGGTTATCGTCAGAGGACGATTCAGCAAACGTATCCACGGGTAAGACTGCCGTTGATGCCATTTGTGTCTCACCCTCCAATGGCCGTCGTTCCTCTTCGCTGTAGGCAGTTTCTGTCATCGGATAGACGAGTGTGAATACGGCACCCGGACCTTCCTCGCGATTAGCAGCCGTGAGACTGCCGTGATGCAATTCTGCCAACCGACGCGAATAATATAGTCCGATACCTGTACCCCAATTGACCACCGCTTTTGTCTGGTTGTCAAGTTGATAATAGCGTTTAAAGATGTTTTCCTGTTGATCTACAGGAATACCCTTCCCTGTATCAGCCACACATACTTTCACTTGGTTGTCCACGACATCGAGCGACACGTCAATCCTGCCTCCATGGGGAGTGAACTTCAAGGCATTGGAGAGGAGGTTGGAGACGATTTTCTCCAGTTTGTCACCATCGGTCCATGCCATAAGTGTGTCTTCCATACCGAAACGGGAAATGACGATACCTTTCTCCTTTGCATTAAACTCAAATATGTCGCAAATACTGTTCAGTGCTTTCACCACATCTATCTGTTCGACACAGAGACGCAGCGTGTCATTCTCGAGTTTGTTGAAGTCCATTAGTTGGTTGACGAGTTTGAACATCCGCTGAATGCTACGTTGTGCGATATTGAGTAGGCTTTTGTCTTCATTGCTGAGGTTGTCGCTTTTAGCAAGTTGCCCCACAGGACCGGATATCATTGTCAGTGGTGTACGGAACTCATGGGCGATATTGGCAAAGAAACTCATGTTCATCTGATTGGTGCGAAGTTCCTGCTCTTTCTCCATTTGAGCCTGTCGGGCTGCACGTCGTGCAGCCACCACACGCTTGGCATTGCGATAGAGATAGTATGCCAGTGCGGCAGCTATGGCGATATAGATGAGCCATGCCCACCATGAATAAGCCTTTGACGGTTTCACGACAACATTTAGCGTACGTTCCTCGGAATTAGGCTCGTCACTGGCACTGTCGGTAGTACGTACTCGGAAAGTATAGTGTCCAGAGGGCAGGTTGGCATAACTGGCGGTGTGGGTATTCCCCGCATCAACCCAGTCGTTGTCGACACCATCCATTTTATAATAATAATGCACACGCTCGTATTCTCCGAAATCGAGAGCAGTGAATGAGATGCTGAAACTGTTTTCGCTTTGGCTCAGCCGTACCTCTTGGCAACTGTCGAGCATGGCCTTGATGGGACCTTTTTCAGAAGGGCGAACAAGTTGGTTGTGAATCTTCAGGTCGCAGAAACGGATGGGTATCTGGCGCAGCGTATCTATGTCGGCAGGATTGAACACTGTAATACCATCTGTGCTGCCGAACACCAAACTGCCATTAGGCAACTGGCATGATGCGCGGTCACAGAACTCGTCGCCGCAGATGCCATCAGCCTTATAGAGCGAGGTGATACGTCCTGTCCGACGGTCAAGGCGGTTGAGTCCTTTCATCGTGCTAATCCAGAGATTTCCCTGTTGGTCTTCCTCGATGCTTCCCACATCGGAGCATGAGAGTCCTGCAATGCGCGTCATCTCATTCTTTTTTATGTCATATCGCAACAGTCCGTTGCTGACGGTTCCTATCCACACATCCCCATTTGCGTCTTGTATCATATCGGTAGGAATATAGACGCTTCGTCGGATGCACTGCGCCATTGAAGGGATGTCGAGTTCACTGAGTTTTCCCGTCTGTGGATTCAGACGCACGATTTTCTGGAAGAATGCCGAGATGAGCATCTGCCCGTCATTGAGTTTCAACAATGAAGGGATGAAGCAGAAGTCAGCATTGAAAGCCTGTTTGACAATTGGAGTGTCATTGCCTTTTGGAAAACCGACGATGTCGTTGGAACTGGTGGCCACCCATACCGTCCCATCATCAGTCTGTTCGAAGTCCATCGCCGCCATAACAGGAGTCTGGCTGAGAATATTGAGTCGGTTGCCATCGTAGCGGCATTTCATCACCATGCCACCCGTAGAGAGCCATAATTGTCCGTCTTGGTCACAGAAAATATGTGTGACGGCATTTTTCTGTTCTCCGGCAGGAAGTCCTTCGAGTGGTATGGCCTCCACCTTTTGTGTTTCGGTGTGATAGACAAACAACCCGCGTAGCATCGTTGAAATCCACAGGTTACGGCTTCGGTCCATAACTACAGCGAGCACACTTGAGTTTCCAATCTGTCGGTTGAGGTAATTGTCGCTACCGCCAAACTTCTCCTTATAGAAATAGTCGGCAAAGAGACCTTTGTCGTAGGTGCCGAGCCAGATGTTTTTGCGTGAGTCTTGGAAGACCTCCGTCACCATTGCCTCTGGCACTGGTAAAGTGAAATCTGCATCGCCCTCTCCGAAGAGAGCCTGTGCAAACAGATTCAGTTCGAACATTCCATTTTTTGAGGTGCTTAGGAGAATCGTATTGTCTTCCAAAAGCCATGCTGTCTGCACGATGCTGTTGTGTGCAGTGATGCGGTTCTCCATATCGGGGTTGAGTGGTACAAGCCGCTGCGACTTCGTGTCATAGAGTGTCATCGAGCCATAGCCAGAGAGTATCATCAGCCCATTGGCCAGCATTTCAGAGTAAAAGTAATATTGGTCGCCAAGGGGTATTTCCTTGCTGAGTTTAAATGTCGATGTATCGTAGATGAGTATTCGTTGCGATTCAGTGATGAGGATATAGTCAGAAGCATCGATAATGCAGTCTCCCCATGTCCACAGTTGCCCTTCCACCTGCCGTTGGATAATCGGTAGGAACGCTTGCTGCGCATCATCGTAGAGAAGTACTTCGGTACCATTATATACAAAAATTCGTCCCTTGCTGTCTTCCAAGAGTTTCTGTGTGTTGAGGTTTGACGACATCACCTTGACCCGGTCGAAGTTGTCCATGCGGTTGTATCGGCAAACACCATTGACCGTTGCCACCCAGAGTTGTCCACGTTTGTCGCAAAGGATATCCTTGACTTGGTTGTCGGGCAGTCCGAGTGTATCATCAGTGCAGAAATACTGGTGATACTCATGGCCATCGTAGCGGTTTAGTCCGCGGAACGTGCCAATCCACAACTGTCCAGCGGCATCCTCTGCGATGCACTGCACACGACTGTTCGACAGTTCCTGACCCACCACTACGCCATGCTCCTCGTCTTTGTCACGCTGCTGTTGGTGTTCCTTTTTCTGGCAGGCCACCATCAGCAGTATCAGACAAATCAACGACAAGTATTTTCCATATTTGAATATCATAATCCTATGATCAATAAACGTCACTTGATCAAAGCCAACAATATCTACACTTGATATATAATTTGATTTCTTGTATTTCGAGCATGCGACCTATTTCTTCAATTTCTTGAAGAGGTAATACAATCCGCCCAAGACGATAGCGAAAACAGCCAAGAAACCTAACACCTTGAGAATGGTTAACAAAACACCGGCACTCTTTTTTTCTTCTGTGAAAGCATCGTCACGCCCCTCAACAGCCAGCTGCTTCTTGTGCTCAAAGGTGTCGTCAGTAATCTGGATGGTTGGCTCCAGCATCCCTTTGGGGAATTTGGCCATGACACACAAGGCTGCATCATCTTTCATCGCTTCGGTAGTCATAGCCACCAACGCCCCTTTCACATAATACGTGTCGCCCTTGAAATTGAAGCCCCAGACACCACAGGTATCAGGTGTGAACGATAATGTTGTGTCGGCACTTACGATAGTCACTCTCGCCCATTCAGGCTTCGGTTTATAGCTTTTGTCGAGAAATTTATGACAAATAGCGTCGGCATCAGCGTATCCCCGCACCAGTCCTGTGATGGTGTAACTGGTGACATACGTGTGTTTTCCACTGCTGTCAACACCCCAACATATTTCGAGGCCACCATTATCCTTTTTCACAATGCCGCAACGGCCTGCCTTATCCAACTTGGCACGTTTTTTATCCCATGATCCAATATTTTCATACAAGCGTCCTGACTCGTCACTGACAATGAGGTCTTTGACGGTACTCGGGCTTATGTTGTCCATTCCGATATAGCACTCTGAGCCCTTACCGTCGATGGTCATATTCCGTAACTCTGAGATACGGGCATCACCATTTTTGCTCAATACCACTTGGATGTCAAGATAGTGTAACTGAGGTTGCGCATATACCATTGTTGCCGATATCAAAAGCATCAGCAACAATGTGATTCTTTTTATTTCCTTTGTCATTCTCATCTTTTCGGTCATTTTCTCTGCAAAATTACTCCATTCATTTCAAATGACAAAAAAATAACAGAAAAAGTGCAGAACCCCACACCCTCAGGTAGAGAATGTGGGGATTGTCTGCTTCAACGGTTGTTACCAAAACCGTCAGGATAATTTATGGTTGCAGCGTGAAACCAAAAACCAGATAGGCTTTTCTGGAACAGGGATTGGCGACAACCTGACCAAAAATCGGGATGGAAAACGAGTCACTCACCTTGATGTCCTTTGTTGCCTTCAAAGCAAGGTTGGTAACAGCAAAGCCCGTCGTACCGTAGAAGTCGGTGGCAAAGGGGACAGCACCAGCCGTGGCCGTCCATTCTGTGGATGCGAGTCTGAATGGGACTGCGAGTTCGACATAACTACTATAGGCCCGTTCGCCGTCCTTGTTGACACCGTCATTGCCGGCGAAGTTGGTGAACCACTGTATGCTGGCCAGTCCGAAATCATAGCCGATATTTGCCTCGAATACATGGTTCGTGCCGTGGGCATCATACTTGAAATAACGGTTCTCGGGGTCGAGGCCGGCATTAAACCAGTAATCGGTGATGCCGATGTTAAGACCTCCGACGGTGTAGCCAATCGTCAGGTCAAATTCCTTTGTATCGGCAGGCTCAGAGAGTCCGACACTGCCCCAGGCAGTCAATGACAATCCTTTGTAGCCTATGCCGAATGTCGGCTGCAGCGAAACATTGCCTAAATCCTGGCCACGCCAGATATAACTGCTCACAACATCTCCACTAATTGTGGTTTCTATTTTCTCCTGTGCATGGGTGAAGGCACATCCGAGCAACCCCATTGCAATCATAACAATCTTTTTCATACCTTTATTTTTTTATAACTCAATTCTCGGAAGTTATGATGAGGAGTTATGTTTGGGAGTTACACAGAGGAGTTAAGATGAGCCAAATGCTTTATATTATCACCAATTCAGGCAAAGATTTGGTAATGGCTTTTTAATTCCCCCTCATAACTCCAAATTATAACTACTTCTTTTTAACTCCAGAAACTTTTTTAAAAACTTAACGTTATTGCTTCAGTTCACCTGAAGCCTCATAACCTTACAACCTTAATTATAACAAGCCTCACCATGTTCGTAGATATCGAGGCCTTCCTCTTCCACACGTGTACCGACACGGAGTCCATGAAGTTTCTTGATACCGTAGAATAGTGCAAATCCACATGCGGCAGCCCAGAGGTCGATGGCCAGGATACCGAAACACTCGGCTCCAAAGAATCCCCATCCATGACCATAGAAAGCACCATTTGATGTTGACAGCAGTCCTGTCATCAGGGTGCCGAGGATACCACAGACACCATGGACAGACGAAGCACCCACAGGATCGTCAATATGAAGCACATGGTCGATAAACTCGATGGAATAGACCAATACTACGCCACATACCAATCCGATGATGACAGCTCCGAAAGGCGATACCAGATCACAGCCGGCAGTGATACCCACGAGACCAGCCAACACACCGTTGAGGGTCAACGAGAGTGACGGTTTACCGTATTTCAACCATGTGATGAACATCGTAGCCATACCACCTGCGGCAGCGGCAAGGTTGGTGGTCAGGAATACATGGCTGATAGCCACACGGTTCACTTCTCCACTGGCAGCCAACTGTGAGCCAGGATTGAAGCCAAACCATCCGAGCCAGAGAATGAACACACCAAGGGCGGCCATGGTCAGATTATGACCGGGAATGGCACGACTCTTACCGTCTTTTGCGTACTTGCCAATACGTGGACCGAGGGCCATGGCACCAATCAGAGCCAGCACTCCACCCACACTATGTACAATGGCCGAACCGGCAAAATCGTGGAACACATCGCCAAAGGTTGTCATCATAAAGCTGTCGGCAGCATCGTTACAAAGCCATCCACCGCCCCATGTCCAGTGACCCTCAATGGGATAAATAAACAGTGAGATGACCGCACTATAGATGAGATACATCGAGAACTTCGTCCTTTCGGCCATGGCACCACTGACAATCGTGGCACTTGTGGCACAGAATACGGTCTCGAAAATCAAGAAGCCCTCTACGGGCAGGTCGCCTTTATAGAAACTCAAGTCACCCCAGTTGGGGGCTCCGATGAAACCTGCTCCATCGCTGCCAAACATAAAGCCAAAACCTATGAAGAAAAACAAGAGTGAGCCAAACATGAAGTCCACGAAGTTCTTCATCAGAATGTTGGCTGTATTCTTACTACGAGTAAAACCTGCCTCACACAGTGCAAATCCTGGCTGCATCCAGAAAACCAACATGGCTGCCAACAGCATCCATACGGTATCAAGTGATAATCCTATTTCGTTCATAATCTTTCTCTTTTTTGTTATCCTACTTATTTCTTATCTCTCAATACGGTGTCACCGTGTTCGCCCGTGCGGATGCTCCAAGTGTCAATCATTTCGCTCACGAAGATGCGGCCGTCGCCAACCTCGCCAGTGTGAGCCACATTCAATATCACTTTCACTGTTGGTTCCACAAACTGATCACGACACACGATTGTCAGTGCCACCCGCTCTATCACATCGGTGGAATATTGCACACCACGGTATATGCGCTCCTCACGGCTTTGCCCTATACCGTGTACATTGTGATACTCAAACCAGTCTATGTCCGACTGGAGCAGTGCCTCCTTCACATCCTCGAACTTCGTCTTGCGGATAATTGCTTCAATCCTTTTCATATAGTTCTCCTTTTATCTTGTTAATACTCAACCCACATTGGGTTACATCCTGAAAGCTTTCGGGTGCAAAATTAGCGCAAAAAGATACGTTTTTCAAGAAAAATGCAACCTTTTGCTTAAATTATTGATAGTTTAATTACATATTGTAAGCAATACCATGGCCTGTTCTTTCAATTTGTCATCACTATACACTTATAATCTGACATATTGTAACCATCAAAAAGGGTTGGAGTATTGCGTTCACCGAATAATCCGTGAGGTGTACTCATTAGCTGAAACATTTTCATATTGACACCCGACATATTGTAACTACATTTTTTCTTCAGTTATATTAAAAAATACCATTTTCTTGATAATATGTTTCATCTTTATATTTTTTTTAATGTGATAATGAACGTATAAAATCTAAAAAGTATAATTTTGCAGCCAATTTGTTATCAACACATATGAAATATCGTCATTTAATTCTTGCAGGCCTTATGGCCTTTGGTGTCTCTGCCCAAGCGCAGGTAGTAATCAATGAACTGATGCAATCGAACATCGACTGCATCATGGACGACTTGAACGAGTTTCCCGACTCTTGGGTCGAACTATACAACAGTGGAAACGAGACGGTCAATCTCCAAGACTACAAACTGGGGACAAAAGACAAAGTGGGCAAAGCCTGGCAATTGCCAAACAAGACACTTAATGCCAAATCCTATATCGTAGTTTATTGCGACAAAGAGGAAAACGGTCTGCACACCAATTTCCGTTTAGAGACGGGCAAGGATGGCAGCGTCTATCTCTTCCAAGGTGATGAAATCATCGACAAGGTAGAGAAGATGAAGAAGATGCCTGCACCCAATATCGCCTACGGCCGTAAGACCGACGGAGCCGACGACTGGGGATACCAGGCCACTTCCACACCAGGAAAGGCCAACTGCGGCCAGACCTGTGAGGACATTCTGGGCGAACCCGTGTTCAGCCAGACAGGATGCGTGATGACCTCATCGCAGACCATCCAACTGACACTCTCGATGCCCGAAGGTACGCCTGAGGGAGCGGTCATCCGCTACACCACCGACGGTAGTGAGCCCACCGCCACCAGCACCCTCTATCAAAACCCTATCAACATCAATTCCAACAAAGTAATCAGGGCCAAACTGTTCTGCGATGGTTTTCTTTCGCCCATCTCAACAGCGCAGTCATACATTTTCCTCGACAGGGAAATGACCATCTCAGTAATATCCATTGTCACAGACGACCGTTATATGAACGACCGGTCCATAGGCATCATCGCAAACAACCCCAACAAAGAGAACAAGAAAGACTGGCGACGCCCCATCAATATCGAGATGTTTGATGCCCCAAACAGCGAGAGCGTCATCAACCAACTCTGCGAAACCCGCGTCATGGGTGGACAGTCGCGTGAGCACCCGCTCAAGTCACTCGCCGTCTATGCCAACAAGCGTTTCGGCACAAAACGTTTCAATTATGAGTTCTTCCCTGACCAGAAGCCTGGTCTCACCGACTTCAAGAGCATCATGTTGCGTAACGCCGGTAATGACTTTGGTGGTCTCTACATGCGTGACGCTATCATCCAGCGTGTTATGGCACAGAATGCCGACCTCGACTGGCAGGCATGGCGTCCGGCAGCCATCTTCCTCAATGGCACTTATAAAGGCATGCTCAACATTCGCGAGCGCAGCAATGACGACAACATCTATACCAACTACAAAGATGAGAGCGGCAACGGACTCGAGGACATCGACATGGTTGAAATCTCACAGGTAAACAGCCAGATGTTCGAGGAACTCAAAGCGGGCACGCTCGACAACTACAACAATTTCAAGGCTTTCTACAACCAGGCTGGACACACCATGGAAGAATATGAGCAGATAATGGACTGTCAAGAGTTCATTAACCTCATGATCATGAACCTTTACTACTGCAACCTCGATTTCCCCGGCAACAACATCGTCGTATGGAGACCGATTGCAGATGGCGGACGCTGGCGCTGGATTGCAAAAGACACCGACTTCGGACTCGGACTATACGGCCGTAATGCCAACTACAACACCATCGAGTGGCTTTACAACCACAACTATGACCCGAGCAACAACTGGGCTAACACCTCAGAGGCAACACAGTTGTTTCGCAGCCTAATGGACGACACCGATTTTAAGCGTGAGTTTATCGACCACACAGCCATCTATATGGGCGACTTCCTCAACGAAAGAGGCACCCGCGCCATCTGGGACCCCATGGCAGAATTGGTGAAGCCCGAACTCGTGAAGCACCGCGAGGCCAACTCCGGCGGCGGAGGTTGGTGGGGATGGGGATGGCAACCCAATTATGAGCAAGACATCAACAACGAAATCAATAATGCCCGTAACTGGCTCAGTCAGCGCACCAACTATTTCTATACGTTTGTTGCCAACTACTATGGTCTGGGCACCCCCACTCCACTGGTCATCAACAAGGATTTGACAGAGCAGGTCACCACCATCGTCAACGGAATAACACTCAAGTATGCTGATTTCGATGGTAAGTTTTTCGCCAACCGCCAATTGACGGTTGAGGGTCAAGGTGCTGAAGGCAGGGAGGTAAAAGGATGGAAAGTGGTGACGACTAGCAACAACAACTCCACAACCACTACAGAAGTGAACGAACCCGTTTACACTTTTACCATGCCGGCATGCAAGAAACTCACACTGACTGCCATCATGGGCGAATCTGACGGTATCAATGACCTGGCAGCACGCGATTGGAACTGGCGCACCGACGACTACCAAATTGTCATCAATGGTGTGAGTCGCGGCACCAACGTCATGCTCTACGATGTGCGCGGTATGCTCATCGGTAAAGCACGGGGTAACGGCGCAGACATCAGCATCCCACTGCCATCGAAAAACCAAATTTACGTGTTGAAGGTCGGCACAGAGACGGTGAAAATCAGATAACTCAATTTTTGGGGAGTTATGAATGGGAGTTATAAAGAGGAGTTATAAATGGGAGTTATAAGGAGCCAAATGCACTAGATAATAATCCATTCTGCCAAAGATATGGACATGGCTTTTTAACTCCCCCTCATAACTCCAAATTATAACTCCAACTTTTAACTCCTGATAAAGAAAAACACCCCACACCCTCAGGTCGAGGATGTGGGGTTTTCAGTGCATCATGGTTGCCCATGCTGTGTATAGAGGGTTGGAGAATCACCTGCGTCCACCGAAGGTGCCGTGAGGTGCATTGCTGCCACGATTGCCATTGCTGGCCGTGTTGCCTGAGGGG
>JAFZAE010000100.1 GCA_017548385.1 Prevotella sp. | reverse complement strand
TAGGAGTTAGAAGTTAGGAGTTTGATATCTCAAATCTAAAAAGCATTTGTCCCTTTAACTACTCTTTAACTACCTTTTACTTATAGCTTAAATCTTCCTTTAATCTTCAATTTTCAATCTTCAATTATATAAGAATCATGAGCAAAAAAGAAGATATTCTGTCTAAATACAGGAAAAACATTAAACAAAAATTCGAGATGCCGACTCTTGATGATATCAAGGGCATCAAATATCCTGACACCTTGAAACAATTCATATCCATGACTGAGACGGTGGGTGGAAAAGTGCGAGAACTCAAACCTGGAGAGGATATCAACGAGGTTATACGCGATCTCTATCCCGATGCTAAGGAGATAGCAAGCAACCTGCCTGAAATCACTATCGCTACCAGAAATCCTGACACTATCGGCTCCCCACAGGCACTTAATGGTACTGATGTTGGTGTGGTGAAAGGCGTCTTTGGCGTGGCAGAGAATGCTTGTGTGTGGATTCCACAGACCATGGTCGAAAAAGCCGTATGTTTCATCTCTGAGAATCTCGTCATCCTGCTCGACAAGAAAGAGATTGTCGATAATATGCATGAGGCCTACAAGCGCATATCCTTCAATGACTATGGCTATGGCTCCTTCATCAGCGGCCCCTCCAAAACCGCCGACATTGCCCAGGTGCTCGTTATGGGTGCTCAGGCAGCCAGAAGCGCTACAGTCATCCTTGTTTAAACATTCGTGGTGGCGCAGACATCCTCGCCTGCGTCATCCTCCCTTTATACCACGGGGGCACAGAGTTTTTTTGCTCTGTGCCCCCGTGTCATAAGGGCTTCAATCCTTTACACCACTCCTGTGGTATTTTCATTTTTATCTTTCTCCACCAATGCGACAAGTTTCTTCTTTGCATACTTGTGCATTCTGAAGCAGAAATAAAGGAGGACGATCATACAAATGACCGCTATGGTGTCACTTAATGAGGACGAGAAGCAAAGCGTGTCATATATTCCATGTGCTATAACTGGTACCCAGAGGATTTTTAACCATGTGCCCATGGAATGTTTTGTGAAATGATAAACAGAATAGTAATAGCCCATCATAATGGCAAAGGCATAATGTCCTGGTACGGACAGGAAGGCACGTGAGATGGCTGTCCCAACCCAGTCCTCATCTCCGATGATATAAAAAATGTTTTCAAAACCTGCAAATCCCAAGCCTACACATACTGCATAAACAATGCCGTCAT
Organism: Prevotella sp.; assembly: GCA_017548385.1. Taxonomy (GTDB): domain Bacteria; phylum Bacteroidota; class Bacteroidia; order Bacteroidales; family Bacteroidaceae; genus Prevotella. The sequence goes on along the minus strand of JAFZAE010000100.1, from coordinate 2,674 downwards.
AATGCTCGTCATAATAGGGGTTTTTACGAAGTATCCACCACAGGACGAGTAACTTGCAGAACTCCTCTGGAAGAGCGGCTCCAAAGAAAGACGTCATGGCGGCTCCCATAAGTGACGTGGGCTCAGATGGTATCACTTCATCAATGAACGACTCTAGAAAGCAACAGGGAATACATATCAATGCTCCCCACAATACAGCTTTAAATAGTAAGCGTGTCGGTTCGGGCTTGGCATCTTTCTTCCAGATATACAAAAACAAGAGTAAGGCTGGCAGCAAAGCCGCAACTAATTGTAATAAAATATTCATGTCGTTTTGATTTTACAGGCCGCAAAATTATGAAATTTTATATTTACACGCAAATTAATAATACCTTTTTATCAATACCATCACTCATGAGCATAATAACTCTGATAACTCATCCACAAGAGAATCAAACAAAGTGTTAACTCGTCAACTCGTTACTTGTCAACTTATTTCCACAGATTAGTATAATTTTAACAAAAAAATGTTGATAATACCAAAAAAAATCATTACCTTTGCACATATTTATAAAACAAACGAATCAAACTTCTACTAATTTTCCTTTGGAATACAATTAATTCTAACTAATAACAATAGCATGAATAGACTAAGGTTTATCAAAGGTAAGGCCCTGCCATTGGCAGTGTTCGTATCTGCCTTGTTGTTCGTGCCTCATATTGGTGTTAGTACTGTGCAGGCATCCGAACAGGATGTTAAGCAGCAAGGTACTATCTCCGGTAGGGTCATAGACAACACGGGCGAGGGCGTCATTGGTGCTACGGTACAAGTCGAAGATGGTTCTGCACAAGGCACAGTAACTGACTTCGATGGTAATTTTACAATCAATGTAAAACCGGGCACAAAACTCAAAATTTCCTATGTGGGCTTCGAGACCCAGGTGGTAGCGGCCAAAAATGGCATGATCGTTACACTTTCGGAGTCGTCCAACATGCTCAATGCCGTTGAAGTGGTGGCATACGGTGTACAAAAGAAAGTCACCGTGACTGGTGCCATCTCGTCGGTCAAGAGTGAGGAACTCACACGTACCCCAGTGTCATCTGTCAACAACGTGCTTGCAGGACAACTCTCTGGTGTGACCACCGTGCAGATGTCTGGTGAGCCTGGTAGCGATGCCGCTGACATCTTCGTACGTGGTAAAGCCACTTTTACGGGGGATGCCAATGCCAGACCTCTCATCCAGGTGGATGGTGTAGAACGTGATATGTGGGACATCGACCCCAACGAGATTGAGAGCATCACGGTGCTGAAGGATGCTTCTGCCACAGCGGTATTCGGTGTACGTGGTGCAAATGGTGTCATCCTCATCACCACTAAGCGTGGACAAGATGGAAAGGCACGCATTTCATTCAACACTTCATTCTCAGCATTGATGCCTACCAAGATGGTTGAACAGGCTTCGTCTTATGACTATGCCACATTCTACAATCAGATGTTGGCCAACGACCGAAAATCACCCATCTTCTCGGATGCCGTCATCCAGAAATTCCAGGATGGTAGCGACCCCATCCTCTTCCCAAGTATGAAGTGGACGGACTATCTGATGAAGGATGTGACTCTCCAGCAGCAACACAACGTCAATATCTCCGGTGGTAATAGTAAGGTGAGGTACTTCATTTCGGCTGGTATGTTCACACAGGATGGTCTCTTCAAAGAGTTTGATCGTTCCTATGACTTTGGTTATCAGTATGAGCGTTTCAACTACCGTTCAAACCTCGATATCAACGTGACCAAAACCACAACAGTGAGCTTCAACATCTCGGGTAAGGTTGATACCTCTGCAAAACCTCATACAGGTCAGGGATCCGACCAGATGATTCGTGAAATCTACTGGTCGTCACCATTCAGTAGCCCGGGTATAGTTGATGGAAAGTATATCGTCACCAGTACTGAGCAGTCGGACAACATCACCGACGTGCCTAACGACGCGGTATTACGCTTGCCCATCTCGACCTCCACACCTATGGCCTACTATATCTCACAGCCAGGTGCATTTCATTACAACAACAACAAATTACAGATGGACCTTGTGCTCGACCAGAAACTTGATGCCATCACCAAAGGTCTGTCACTCAAGTTGAAAGGTTCCTACAATAGCTCCTATCAGGTGCGTCAGGAAATTACACACCAGGCTTCCACCTATACACCAGTCTATCACAGATGGGCTGAGGTGGATCCTAATAACCCCACCATCATCGATGAAGACGGAAATGAGGTTCCCAACTACCTGATTTCGGGCTATAAGACGGTGATGCAAAAGGATGAAAATGGTAATGACGTTTCCGTTCAAATGCCTATCTATGTTACTGGTGAGCGTCTCGACCTCAGAAAGAGTGGTGATGACACTGAGCCTGCATACGGCAATACCGCATCATCCTATGGACGTAACTGGTATATTGAGGGTTCTCTCAACTACAGCCGCTCGTTTGGATTGCATACTGTCACTGGATTGGCTCTCTACAACCAGAGCAAGGAATACTATATTGGCGGTGACTATCCCGATATTGCACGTACATACGTGGGATTTGTAGGTCGTGTCACTTACGACTGGAACAACCGTTACATGGCTGAGTTCAACTTCGGTTACAATGGTTCCGAGAACTTCGCTCCGGGTCGTCGGTTTGGTTCCTTCCC
>JAFZAE010000099.1 GCA_017548385.1 Prevotella sp. | reverse complement strand
ACATAATCTAGTAGTTGCATTTGTAGTTCTCGTAATTCCTCAATTTCTATTTCTTTCATCTAACTAAATATATATCCAATACAGAGATGTTGAGATTATTTAATGATTGTCATTGTCTAATAACTACTCTGATAAATGATTATTATTTATCCCTGTATGATACTCTGTTCATTCCATTCTGTCAATATCCGAATTGACGACATAATTGTTAATAAACAAAATGCAGATTGGATGTTGGATACTGATAGGTATAATGCAGATCCACATTTGCCTTTTATACACACTTTTTCTCCTCATGCTAATAATAACATAAGTTATGAAAAGACAGTAAAAAGGTGAATATAGAATAACAGAATGCCACTTCTAAGACGTTTCTCCTGAAAAGGTTGGACGCTCGCAGAACCCATCATTAATCCAATTGCGCTGCAAAGTTATAAACTTTTTTGGATTTTTACGTAAATTTGAATTAAAAATACACTTTCATCTTGACGATGATTAAGAATTTAGATATTATAACTCATTCCAAATTTACATAAATAGATAAGAATTACATGTTATTGATAAACTTCAGTACCTAAATCATATTACCAATCATAAATGACAACAGCAGCTATCCGACTTTAGTAATAGGATTAGCTGCTGTTGTTTTGTTTGGCCGTCCTGTCAGAACTTATTCTGCCAATGGGTCAAAAGTGCCATTGGCACCGGAGTTGTTGTAGTCTTGCCAGCCGATGGTTTGGGGGAGTGATTTGTTTCCGGAGGAACCGCTGGAGGAGAATCCGAGGAAATAGTACTTCGGCAGGAATTTCATGTATTCGTCGTTGTGCATAGCATCGCGGGCATCGCCTTTGCGAATCTTACGCACAAGATTCTCCTTGTAAAAAGCGGCAAGAATAGCTGTTTGTGGCGCAAGCTCCTTGCGGAGGTCCACAGCTGCTGCATCGCGGTCAGTCTGAGGAATGGCTTTCAGTAGTGGATCGCTGTCGTAGGTGGTTCCGCCGACACCGAATTTGTCAGCAACACGGAACTCCATATTCTCGCGACGCTGGCCGTTCATCGGTTTGAAGCCCATCCATGCGCAGGTGTTGCCTCCCCAACCTGTCAGCTTCCATGAAGCGGGAGCTCCTTCTGCCAAAGTTGTGCCACCATCGAAAAGCATCCACCGACGAAGGTCGTCGAAACGTTTGCCCTCGTATGCCAGCTCAATCTGGCGTTCATAGAGTATGGCACTCATACAGGCAGCCTGGTCGTTGGCAAGGTTGGCTTGCAAACCATAGTCGTTCTCGGCAGTATATCCCGCACGGGCACGAATCTGTTGGAGATAGCCTACGGCATCACCCATCTGTCCTGCACCACATGCGACCTCAGCGAGGTTGAGTAATACCTCGGCATAGCGTAGTTCGATATGGGGAGCACCAGAGAAGGCAAATCCTCCATTCTTCCATGTGGCGTCCCACGAATAAAGCACACTGCTATTGATGTCGAAATCGTCGGACTTCTTGCGCACATATACACCTTGTTTGTTGTTCAGCAGGTTGTCTGCACCATAGGAGTTTCCACTCTCCACATTGCCTTGGTCGTTAATGTCGGTGTACCATACGTAGTTCCAAAGAATGTAGTCATGACCGCCGTTATAGCTCGGATTGTGGGCGTCAGCCTGGGTGGCGTCGCCAGAGTAGGCCCAGCGGAAGCCGGGGAAGGCAAACGTGCGATAAAAACGTGGGTCGCGACCCACAAACGGCACCTCAGCATCGTAGATGGAGTCGGAGGTTTCCAGAAGTGTATAAGTGTCGCAGGTGGCAGGACGTTTGCCATCTGCCATCGGGAACATATCGATAATCATGGCTGAAGCATTCTTTCCGCTGCCAGTGGCATTTTTCGGACGGATGCCGCGCTCCCAGTCGTTATTTTTCTGGGTGTCGAGCCCATCACCAGTGATGTTGTTATAGAGGGTCACAAACACAGCCTCGGGGTTGCGGCCTGTCTGACAGAACTGAAGGGCGAAGTCACTGCCGTTCATATTTCTGCCCGTGCTGAAGAGACCATAGCCACAGGCTTTGATAGAGTCAAGTTCAGCACGCATCTGACTATATGCTGCCGTCCAACGGTTTTGGTCGTTGCCACGGTTGAGGATGGGGGAGCACCAAAGGAGCAGCACGCGGCCTTTTAGGGCAAGGGCGGTGCCAGTGCTCACACGTCCCCAGTCTTCGCCAGACCAACCGCCATGCATTGTTTCCGAGGCAAGCATCCGTGCGGCATTGTCAAGGTCGTTGAGGATGAAGTTGATACAGGCATGGGCAGAGGAACGTGGAGTGATGGCCGATTCGACAGGGTCTTGAACCTCTGCAACAATCGGCACTCCACCATACCATTTCACCAAGTTGTAGTAACACCAAGCACGGAAGAAATAGCACTGGCCCAGCAGGATGTCCTTCTCGTCCTGTGGCAGGTTGCCACCTTGGATGCCCTTGATACAGTCGTTGATGTTGCGAATGCGGCCATAAACTGACTCCTGGATGTTATTGCCAGAATTCATGAAATAGTCGGGAACGGAGTTGGTGCTGCCCATCGACGACAATTCCATGTCAGGGTCGACGAAGGCTCCAAAGCCACTGTATTCTTCGGTACACTTGCTCTGAAGGTCGGCGCTGCCGGCACTTGGGCTTTTCCACAACTGGCCTTCCACCACGTTGGCATTGGGAAGACACCAACTGTAGATGTCGTTCAAACGGCCGTTGGCACCGCTGAAATAATTATAGATGTCAACATTTACATTGTCGTAGTTTTTCTTCTCATCCATAAAATCCTCGCTGCATGAGGCGAAGAAAAGGCAACTCAGCAAACCCAGACTGATATATTTGATGGAACTTTTCATTTTCGTTCAATTTAAAGTGATGAATGTTAGAAACTCAGATTCACACCCACGGTGAATTTACGAAGATTGGGATAACTGCCGTAATTGCCGGCCATCGGACTCGTAAATT
>JAFZAE010000011.1 GCA_017548385.1 Prevotella sp. | reverse complement strand
GGCAAAGATACACTTTCGTCCTTACACAAACAAGCAAATTATTCTTTTTCCGCAAAGAATCGAGGCAAATATAGCTGAAGACGACCCTGTACGTCTTGTTGACGGCCTGATAGACCAGCTTGACTTGACAGGTTTCCGTAAGCTGTACAAGGAGTTAGGCCGCAGCCCGTACCATCCTCGGATGATGCTCAAGGCTGTCATCTACGGCTACATGAGCAACGTCTATTCCTGCCGCAAGATAGAGGAGCGTCTGCTGCGTGACGTCCACTTCATCTGGCTGTCGGGCTACGAGAAGCCGGACTTCATCACCATCAATCGCTTCCGTAACCGTGTGAAGAAGGAGATCAACGCCGTGTTCACACAAGTTGTGCTACTTCTGGCTGAGCGCGGCTTTGTAAGTCTGGACGTAGAATATATCGACGGCACGAAGATCGAGTCAAAGGCCAACAAGTACACCTTCGTCTGGCGTAAGACGGTGGAGAAGAACCGTGCAAAGCTGCTGGAGAAGATAAAAGTGCTGCTTGATCAGATTGACGACGTGATAGCCCAGGAAAATGCATCGGAACAGGAGAAGTTGGAGTTTACTCCGGAGTTGCTTTCCTCAATGGCCTCCGAGCTCAACGCCGCCTTGGCCGCTGAGCCGGAACCGGTCGCCAAGGAGGAGAAAGAGAAGCATAAGCAGAGGAAGAAGCTGTCAAAGGAGCTTCAGCAGAAGGCGGACAAGCTGGCCGAATACGACGAACACCTTGAAAGACTGGGCGAGCGCAACTCGTATTCCAAGACCGATCCCGATGCCACCTTCATGCGGATGAAGGAGGACGCGATGAACAACGGGCAGACCAAGCCCGGCTACAACCTGCAGATAGGCACGGAGAATCAGTTCATCACCGACTTCGGCCTTTACCCCAACCCTGGAGACACGGGAACCATGCCACATTTCCTCGGAAGCTTCTCCGAGAGGTACGGGCACATGCCGAGGGAATGCTGTGCGGACTCCGGGTACGGGAGCGAGGAGAACTACTCCTTCATGGAGGCATGGGGCACCGAGGCCTATGTCAAGTACAACTACTTCCACAAGGAGCAGAAACGCGACTTCAGAAATGACATCTTCCGTGTGGAGAACTTGTTCTACAACGCGGACGGAGACTATTTCGTCTGCCCGATGGGCCAGCACATGACCAGGGTCGGAACCAGGCACAACAGGACGGAACGGGGATACAGGACACTGAACGCTGTCTACAGGGCACAGAGGTGCGAGGGCTGTCCGCTGAGATGGGGATGCCACAGGCGAAAGGAGGGAGACCGGGAAATGGAGGTGAACCACCGTCTGATGGAATACAGACGCAGGGCACGGGAGAGACTCACCTCAGAGAAGGGACTCGAACATCGGTCGAAACGCCCGATAGAACCAGAGGCGGTTTTCGGGCAGATAAAGTACAACATGCAATACAAGAGATTCCGCCACTTCGGCAAAGACAAGGTCACAATGGATTTTGCCTTCTTCGCCATGGCCTTCAACATCAAGAAAATGGCTGCAAAAATGCCTAAATGGAGCAAATCGCCCTTTCTCGCCCCGTTTCCTCGTGTCCCAGGGCATAAAAATGGGCTTTCTGGACGCCGTGTAACGCTCTTGTCTCGTTTGACACAAAAAAAGGATGCATAAGGCCGTATACCCCATATTGGTCATATACAAAAAGAGGATGTGCCAATTTTAACATTTTGACACACCCTCTTGATATACTATATGAATTTCAGTCACTACTTCCCCTTTTCAAACTTAAAGTCCTTGTACTTGTCTTTGGGGAAAACAAAGATGTTGTCGTTGATGCCACCGCTTTTGAAATTGGTGATTTTAACAGTGGTCCAGAACCATAGCACTTTGATTTTCAGACTTTTGGGAGTGTAGGTGTCCTTTTCAACGATTGCTTTCAGATGCTTGATGCCTTTTACGTCCTTCTTTGCATTTAGTGTGATGACATAGTAGTATTTGGGACTCTTGTCAACCGAGTAGATGTAGTCCTCGAGATTGAATGTGAACTTGCTCATGTATTTGTCGCTACGAGGGGCATCGGCATCGTATTCTGTCACCGTCTTCTTCTTCATGTCCACCCAATAATCCTTCACGCCATTGTTCCAACTCAGGTAACGATCCTCCTGAAAACGGCTCTTCTTGCCTTTAATCCAGATAGTTCCGTTGGTCTTCAAAATACCGATGATGTTGACATCGTAGTGCAGCGTGCTGCCTTGTGGGCCATAAACCTTATTGTAAACAATGTCAAATATTTGTCGTGCTTCCTTCTGATTCTGCGCAGACTGTGACCATGCAGCAAGAGGGAGAAAGAGACCAAGAATCAATATGGAAAAGAAATGTTGAACAGAAGGTTTGGGAATCATCATTTTTTTCATCTTTTTGTTTGTTAGTTTTGACAATCGAATTTTATTTTCTTTCTGTTGATGGAGTGTAAATTTAATATGTTAACTCATTTTTCGGAAGTTATGATGAGAAGTTATGTGTGGGAATTATACATAGGAGTTAAGATGAGCCAAATGCTTGATATTATCACCAATTTAGCCAAAGATATAGTAATGGCTTTTTAACTTCCCCTCATAACTCCCAATTATAACTACTTCTTTTAACTCCTGAAACTTCAGTATGTTAATATTTGGAAATCACATTTAATATGTCATTGATGGTGCCATCGAACGGACCGTTGTGCTCCAGCTTCAGCGTACACATCGCAGCCGCAAAACGTCCACATTCGTCGTAAGGACGACCTTGAGCACGACAGTAGAGGTAGCCGGCTGAATAAGTGTCGCCACAACCCGTGGCATCGATGGTCTCACGGGGAGGGTAGGCGGGAATCTCATAAAATTTCCCTTCGGCATAAATCAACGATCCATAACTGCCCAGGGTGATGACCACTTCACGCACACCCCAAGAGGCAATCTTCAGTGCCACCTCGCGTGGGGATTTCAGCCCTGTCACCACTTCCATCTCATGCTCGTTCAACTTTAGGATGTCGGTATGCCTCATCACCTCCAGTTTGTCTTGCCAGTCGACGGCATAGACATGCCTGTCGCGAACTTCACGCAGGAAACCTTGTACATCGATGGATACCATTCCTCGACGGGAGGCATCCTTGATCAGGTCGACAGAGAAATCATCGGCAAGCAGCGAACCGAAATGATAGATGCGGGCATCAATGTGCTTGAGGTGCTCAATGGTGAACGGGTCTGACTTCGAGAGCACCCGCTGCGTGCGGTTGTTCTGGTTCTCACCGTATTTGTTCTCAAAAAACACCGTCTCGCGGCTTTTATGACAAATGACATCAATGCCGGCGGCGCGCATATCCTTTACGACTTCCATATCTTTTTCTGCCATCGAGGTTACCAGTTTGTAGGAAACCTTGGAAGGAAGATGACTGATACCATACGAAAAGTAGAACGATGTACCACCATTCATATAGACCTCGCTCCGGGGAGTGATAATCTTGTCGAGGGTAATATGACCAATACAACAAATGTCTGTCTTGTCGAAATGATGCATGATATGTCTGATAGACTCGCTTTAATTGTTGAAAAGTTTGCAAAATTACGAAATCACTTTTGCATAGACAAATTTTTATCTCTTTTTGTGAAGATTATACGAAAAATGGATTATCTTTGCATGGTATAAGACAAATTTCCTATATCGTCTAACAGCTAAAGTCTAACGTCAACACATGCCTCCCCATCAATATGCCTCGCTGCTTGAGGAACATGGCATCAAGCCAACGGCCAACCGTATCGTTATTGCCAAGGCATTGGCTGCAATCGACCGTCCAATGTCACTCAGCGAGTTGGAATACAAAATCCTTACCATCGACAAGTCGGGGATCTTCCGCACGCTGACACTGTTCCGTGAATGTGGGTTGGTGCATGCCATCGATGATGGAGAGGGTACGAAATACGAACTTTGCCGTAGTCATCACGACACACACGACGACGATACGCACGTGCACTTCCATTGTGAGAAATGTCATACGACATTCTGTTTGGACGACATTCCCATACCAGAGGTGGAACTGCCAGAAGGCTATCTGCCACAAACCACTAATTACATTATCAAGGGACTATGCCCAAAGTGTAGGGACGGGATTTAGTCAAAACTCCCACACTCCCAAACTCCTAATACTCAACATTACATTAGTCCCTTCAACTCCCCTTTAACTACTCTTTAACTACTCTTCAACTCCCCTTCATTTTCATATAAAGCCTATGTTAAGAAAAAATAGAATTACACTCGCAGTGATATTCTTTATCGGTATCACACTTTTATTCTTGGATTTCACAGGCACATTACACCATTGGCTGGGATGGATGGCAAAGGTTCAATTCCTGCCTGCCGTCCTCGCACTCAATGTGGTGGTGATTCTTGCCTTGGTCATCCTCACCTTGATTTTCGGGAGGATTTATTGTTCGGTCATCTGCCCCTTGGGTGTGATGCAAGATGTCTTGGCACGGCTAAGATGGAAAAAGAACAAATACTCCTACTCCAAGCCCATTACCTGGCTAAGATATACCATGCTGGGTGTGATGGTATTGGCTATTGTGCTGGGAATCGCCTCCATCGTACAGTTGTTGGCACCCTACAGCAGTTTCGGAAGAATCGCACAGTCGCTCCTGCAACCTATTTGGATGTGGGCGAACAATCTGTTGGCTGGAATTGCCGAGAGGGCTGACAGCTACAGCTTCTACACCGTCGATGTATGGCTCAAGAGCATGCCCGTGTTGATTATTGCCATCGCTACTTTAGTCATTGTGGGTGGACTGGCCATCAAAAACGGACGTACCTATTGCAACACCATCTGCCCTGTGGGTACGGTGCTCGGCTTCCTTGCCCGCTTCTCGTTCTTCAAGGTAAGATTCATTGAAGACAAATGTAAGAATTGCTCGCTATGTTCAAAGAATTGTAAGGCTTCGTGCATCGACTACAAGACGCAT
>JAFZAE010000010.1 GCA_017548385.1 Prevotella sp. | reverse complement strand
GCTGTAGTGAGGAGCGGATGCAATCCTTCCGCGACTATCTCACCTCGCATGGTATCTTCACAACCATTCGTGCCAGCCGGGGCGAGGATATCTTTGCCGCCTGTGGCCTCCTCAACACATCTAGAAAAAACAATGGTGAGAAGGCTACTAAAGGTAAGGGGTAAGAGGTGAGAGAATAGACTTTAGGCGCTAGACGTTAGTTAGTCATTAGATTTTAGGTGATAGACGTAATACCGTTATAACGTGATAACGTACACTCAAAATCTTAAGAACTCAAAAACTCAAAAACTCATAAACTTAAGAACTCATAAACTTAAGAATTCAAAAACTCATAAACTCATAAACTTAAGAACTCATAAACTCAAAAACTCAAAAACTCACAAACTCATAAACTCATAAACTCAAAAACTCACATTATATAAAATATGGAAGAAAAGAAAATACGAGTTGCCATCACCCACGGCGATACCAATGGTATAGGATACGAGACGATATTTAAAACCTTCTCCGACCCAACAATGCTTGAATTGTGTATCCCCATTATCTATGGATCACCAAAAATAGCCGCCTATCATCGCAAAAGTCTTGGCATTCAGGCCAATTTCACCATCATCGGCAAAGCCGAGGACGCCCAGGACAACAAGGTGAATATGCTCACCACCTTCGATGAAGAAGTTAAAGTGGATATGGGCACACCTTCTAAATTGTCGGCACAAGCAGCCAGTAAGGCGTTGCTTCGAGCCATAAACGATTTCGGTCGTGGACTATTCGATGTGCTGGTGACAGCACCCGTCAATCCCAATGAAAGCATGGGCGAGACAGATGCTTTTGCAAACCAGAAACAATTCATCGAATCCAAGATTTCTTCTGCCGGCAAGGCCCTACACATCTATGTGAATGAAGGATTTCGCATTGCATCTGCCACAGGTGACATGCCTTTAGGTGATGCTCTGCAGACACTTACAAAAGAAATGATTATCGACCGGGCAAAAACTTTCATCGAATCTCTACGTCGTGACTTCCGTCTGTCCAATCCCCGACTGGCATTGCTGCAAGTCAACCCAAAAGCAGGCACAGAGGAGGAAACCATCCTTAAACCTGCTATTGAGGAACTTCATGAGGCCAGCCTCGGAGTCTATGGCCCCTACATCGCCGATGAATATTTCAGTCAAGGTTTCTACAGACAGTTTGATGGCACACTGGCTATCCACTACGACCAAGCTATAACACCCTTCCGACTCCTCGCACAGGAAGATAGCGTCAGTCTCATCACAGGACTGCCCATCATTGTCACCGCACCTTTTAGCGGTCCATGTTTCGACATTGCCGGTAAAGGCATCGCCGATGAGAACGACCTACGCCAAGCCATTTACTTAGCTGTCGACACCTACCGCAACCGCGTCAACTACGATGAGCCATTAGCCAATCCACTCAAGAAACTCTACCACGAAAAACGTGACGAAAGCGAGAAAGTGCGCTTTACCATACCTAAGAAACACGACCAGGTTCAATGAAGAAAAAATATCAGAATGGTTTCTTGATCTTCGGTCTGGTGGTGCTCGCCATCATGGTGTCGCAATTGGACTTCAAGGAGGTATGGCAGGGCATCCGTCATGCCGGCTACTGGTTCTTTGCCGTTATTGCCTTATGGCTCTTCCTCTATATCTTCAACACAACAACTTGGTATATCATCATTCGCAGTGGTTTGACGAAAGAGGAAGCAAAACGTGTGAATTTCTGGTGGTTGTATAAGATTACCGTGTCGGGGTTTGCTCTCAATTATGCCACACCTGGCGGGTTAATGGGCGGTGAGCCTTATCGCATCATGTCACTCAGTCCGAAAATCGGAACGGAACGGGCCTCGTCGTCGGTCATCCTCTTCGCCATGACACATATCTTCAGCCATTTCTGGTTCTGGATCATATCCATCATCCTCTACCTGATATTCCATGTGTTGCTGGTCGAAGGGCATCCCCTGAGTGTCGGCATGGCTATTATGCTTGGAGCCGCCACTATCTTTTGCTTACTCGGTCTATGGTTTTTTATCGTGGGTTACCGCAAAGGTCTTGCCGTACGTGCCATGAACCTCCTGGGACATATACCCTTTGTAAAAAAATGGGCCAAGCGCTTTATCGAGCGACACAGCGAACAACTCGACAAGATTGACCGCCAAATAGCAGAACTCAACGACCAAAACCCCAAGCATTTCATCAGCGCCGTTCTCTCCGAACTGTCGTGCCGCATCTGCTCTGCACTGGAAATCTATTTTGTGCTCCGTGTCATCAACCCCTCTGCCAATTACATCGACTGTATTCTTATTCTGGCCTTCACTTCGCTCTTCGCCAACTTGCTTTTTTTCATCCCCTTGCAATTGGGAGGCCGCGAGGGTGGATTCCTTATGTCAGCGAAAGGTCTGGCACTTACAGCCAGTGATGGCGTGTTTGTCGCCCTCATTATCCGTCTACGCGAATTGGTCTGGACGGCTATCGGACTAGCACTCATCAAACTGGAGAAGAAAAACGACAAGGAGGAACCAAAACAGACCGACAAGGAGAAACTTACATGAAATGGTGGATTCTTGCCTGCATTTCGGCACTCATGCCACAGATGTCATTTGCCCAAAAAGATAATTTTGGCATCCAACTCTCGGCAGAGGCCACTACGAAGCTCAACAATCGCATGAATGTCGGCCTTACCCTTGAGACACGCACTCGCGACTGCCTCGGCGATGTAGAGCGTCTTTCGGCAGGAATCGACATCGATTACAAGATTAATCCTTGGCTCAAGGCATCAGGGGGATACGTCGTTATCGGCGACCACAACCGCCGCATATCACACTACAAAGAAAACGACCGCGATGTGGTGAAAGGACTTGCCGAAGTGGGCGATCCCAAAAACCGAAGAATCTACTGGGGT
>JAFZAE010000098.1 GCA_017548385.1 Prevotella sp. | reverse complement strand
AGTTTTGAATCAATGAGGGTGCAAAATTATGAAGAAAAAATGAATAATCACGAAAAAACATCAAAAAACATCGGTATAAACGAGTTGACAAGTTGACGAATATTAATTCAGTGGTTAGAGGTGAGAGGTGAGGGGTGAGACAAAGAAACAGGTGCAATGGCATACATGAATGATAAGAATGTGATAAAAAAACACTTTGCTTGATAAAATAGAGGAAAAAGCAAGAAAAAGTACCAAGGCACTCTCAAAAAGGATGAAAAAGTGTGTAAATATTCACTTGCGAAAGATAAGTAAATTTACATAAAAACAGGGCATATAGCAAAAAATAGTATGAAAATTGACAAAAAGGGCTATTTTATTGAAAATTGTTGTAATTTTGTAGGCAGATAGTTCTGTGCTATTCAATAAAGTCTATTACATTCGTTTTTTAGTATCATCAAGGTCTATTACATTGTATTGGTATAAGTCTATTTTGTTATCATTCATGAAAAAGAGCATTCTATTTTTGACAATTTCTTTAATGACATATGCATTTATGTCCGCCCAATCCATTGATTCTTTACAAACGGAAAACGATATGGGATGGACAGAAATCTGCAAAAAGACATCAACAGGATTCACATCCATCATCGTGCCGTTGGAAGATGTGGTAGTGACAGGAACCCGCAACGCTGAAGATGTGCGACATCTCCCCATGACAGTGACGGTCATAGGACGTGAGAAACTGACAGAGCAACATCAGCCATCCGTCTTGCCAACAGCGATGCAACAGGTTCCCGGACTCTTTGTGACCAGCCGCTCGATGATGGGCTACGGCGTATCAACAGGTGCGGCAGGAGGCATCAACCTGCGTGGCATCACCGGCGGTGGCGGTCAGTTGCTGGTGCTCATTGACGGCCATCCCCAATATCAGGGCATCTATGGTCATCCCATCGCCGACAGTTATCAGACACTGATGGCTGAACGAGTAGAAGTGCTTCGCGGTCCAGCCTCCGTCCTCTATGGCAGCAATGCCATGGGCGGCGTGCTGAATATCGTCACCCGTGAAATGCGTGGGAATGGCTCGAAAACCACTCTAAATCTAGGTGCTGGCAGTTATGGCACTGTCCAGACGGATGTATCCAACCAGACTCGCAGCGGTAGGTTCAGCAGTACCATTTCCGCACAATATAACCGTACAGACAATCACCGTCCCAGAATGGGATTTGAGCAATATGGCGGATATATGAAAGTGGGCTACATCTTGAACTCACATTGGGAGACCTACGCCGATGCAAATATCACCCATTTCAATGCCAGTTATTCTGGTGCTATCGGCAGTCCACTCTTCGAAGCCAATCAGTGGATTACCCGCGGTATGGTATCGGCAGCGTTGTCGAATGTCTACACGAACACAAGTGGTACGCTGAGTGTCTATTCCAATTTCGGCCGACACAAGATTGATGATGGAACCGCCGACCCTGCCAAGCCCACCAATCGCTATTTCCGGTCGAAGGATGCACTGACGGGTGTGTCTTGGTACCAGAGCGCCCAGTTGTTTGAGGGCAACCGTCTCACAGTAGGTATTGACTACCAGCATATCTACGGCAATGCCTTCTATACTTCAAAAGAAACTGGCGAAGTGCTCGAAACGCCCAACAAGCAAAGTGGAAAATCACACCGCAACGAGATTGCCGGTTATGTGGACATCCGCCAAGACCTACTCTCGTGGATGACCGTGGACGCCGGTCTCCGTGTTGACCATCACAGTATCACCGGCACAGAGTTGATACCACAAGCAGGTATTGTTATACGTCCCCTTGCCACGGGTGAAATCAAAGCGATGGTCAGCAAAGGTTTCCGCAATCCCACCATGCGCGAGATGTACCTCTATCCCCCATCGACAGAGGAATTAGACCCCGAACGGATATGGAACTATGAACTCTCATGGCGACATCGCCTCGCCCTCGCCGGTGAGAGGCAATCGCTCACATACGGTTTCAACCTGTTTTATCTGAAAGGAGACAATATGATTCAGACCGTACGCATTGACGGTAAGCCCAAGAATGTAAACACCGGCGAAATAGAAAATTATGGTGCAGAGTTTGAATCAAGATGGCGTATCAACAGCCATTGGGCGGTGAACACCAACCACTCGTTGCTGCACATGGAGAATCCTGTCATTGCTGCCCCCACCTACAAGGGCTTTCTCGGTGTCGACTACCGCATTAATCGTCTGACCATGAACGCCGGGCTACAATACATCAATGGTCTTTACACCGCAGTTGGTGAGGAAGAGCAGCAAGAGAACTTCTGTCTTCTCAACCTCTCAGCCAACTATGCCTTGACGAAGAACTTCGACATCTGGGCGCGTGGCGAGAACCTACTGGCCCAAGAGTATGAAATCAACCTCGGCTATCCTATGCCCCGCGCGACATTCATGGGAGGAGTAACGATAAGATTTTGAATTTGAGATTTCGACTATAATGACGATATAGAAACTATAAATTAACTTGACTTTCATAAGTAAGGAATGGAATAGAAACGTAGTTAAAGGGGAGTTAAAGGGACATTACCCCCGATTTGTTTCGATTTTTGTGTTGAAATCGTTGCAATAGCCAGACTATTGTCCTTTTAACTACCCTTCTATGCTCTTTAACTACTCTTTAACTACAGAGAGTTGAGCGAATGCGAAACTGTAAGTACTTAATAATATCAACTAACAACTCATAAATATGGAAGCAAACGCAAAACTTTACACGCTCAATTACAATGAAGTGAAGACCTACTTGTGGGCAGCGATATTTGTGGCCTGCAACATGGCATTACCACAGTTATTTCACATGATTCCCCAGGGCGGCATCATCTTTGCGCCACTGTCGTTGGTGATTCTCGCCGGAGCCTATAAATTTGGCTGGAAAGTAGGCCTTCTTGCCGCCGTGGCATCCCCGCTGGTGAATCATTATGTCTTTGGACAGCCTGCCTGGGGTGTACTCCAAGTGATGATTCTCAAACTAGTTGTGCTGGCATTAGCTGCCGGACTCACGGCTCAGTATTTCAAGAAGGTCACGCTGCCACTGATTATTGGCGTGGTATTGGCAGCCGAAGTCATTGGAGGCCTTGGCGAATTGGCACTAACAGGAGGCATCGCAGCCACTATAGAAGACTTCACAATTGGTTGGCCAGGACTTTTGTTGCAAATCATCGGCACCTATCTCATCTGCAAATACCTTCCTTAATGGTGGGAACGTGACCCCATGGCAAAGTACGTAGTAGCTATAGATTCCTTCAAGGGTTGCCTGACGTCGATGGAGGCTAATCAGTCAGCCAAGGAAGGCATCAAAAAGAAAAAGTCGGAAGCAAAAGTCACCCAAATACCTGTCAGCGATGGTGGTGAGGGATGGGTGGACGCCTTCCGTGCGGCCCTTGATGGTGAGTTGGTGGAGACAACAGTCTTTGACCCCTTGCTGCGACGAATAAGGGCTCACTATCTGCTCAAGGGTGACACAGCAGTGATAGAGATAGCCCAGGCCAGTGGACTCACTCTCCTTGCTGCAGAAGAGCGCAATCCGATGCGTGCCACGAGTTATGGCACGGGGCAGCTGGTAGTAGATGCTGTTCGCCGTGGTTGCCAACATATCATTGTGGGGCTTGGCGGCAGTGCCACCAGCGACTGTGGCATTGGTATGCTTCGAGCCATCATTGATGCCTTTGCAAAGGATTACTCTTGGGATGAAGTGACGGCGCTACGGGATGTAAGATTCACGATTGCTACCGACGTTCAGAACCCGCTATGTGGCGAAAACGGTGCCGCTCATGTGTTTGCCCCCCAAAAAGGTGCCACCTCCGACATGGTTCTGAGCCTTGATGCAAGAGCCAAGCGATTTGCAGACTTTTCAGCCAGGCATTTTGGTTACGACTGTCAGGAGATGCCAGGTGCTGGTGCAGCCGGTGGACTCGGCTATGCTTTTCTGCAATACCTGCATGCCGACTGTCGACCCGGGATAGACCTACTGCTCGAAGCCGTGGATTTTGACAATCAGTTGAATGATGCCACCCTCGTCATCACGGGTGAAGGCTCTGCCGACCGTCAGACTTTAATGGGTAAGTTACCCTTCGGTATCCTACAGAAAGCCAAACAGCATCACATACCTGTAGCATTGATAGCAGGACGCATCAAGGATTGTCAACAACTCCTTGATGCTGGCTTTTCCTATGTAAAGTGTATCAATCCTCCAGATTTGCCTATTGAGGAAGCCATGAAGCCAGAGACGGCAAAAAGAAATATTAAAAGAACGGTTGAAATAATCATATCAGAAACTGAAGTTTCTGGAGTTAAAAGATGTAGTTATAATTTGGAGTTATGAGGGGGAGTTAAAAGGCCATTACCATATCTTTGGCTGAATTGGTGATCTATAAAGAGCATTTGGCTCATCTTAACTCCGCTGTATAACTCCCATGCATAACTCCTCATCATAACTCCCGATAGTTGAGTAAGAGTAATAAAATACACATATGGCAAGTAATATTGATTTTGTACAATATATCGCCGACCAATGTTCCGGGGCAGGCGAAATAACCGTCAAAAAGATGTTCGGCGACTACGGCATCTATTGCGACGGTAAAATTTTCGGTCTCATCTGCGATGACTGTTTTTATGTTAAGCCTACCGATGCCGGGCGAGCAATCCTTCGTAGCGTTGACTTACGATCGCCCTATGAAGGAGCGAAAGATTACTTCTACATTGGTGACGTGGATGACCACGACTATGTCTCCAATTTAGTAAAAGCCACCTGTCAGGAATTGCCTCTGCCCAAACAAAAGAAGAAAAAAACAGACAAATGATAGAACATTATTTATAAAAGCCATATTGGGTGATAGACATTCTGCCCAAGCAGGTGCTGGCAAACAGCCGTGGACAGTATTTCAAGATAGAAAAGTTTTTTCTGTCACAACCACAATATGACATCATCGGCAAGAAGTTTATCAATATCCTGATGAAACTGAACTGTTACGACGACATAGAAGTATACCACGACTTGGAGGAGCGGGTCCTCAATCCATCACCAGAATCACTACGAGACTGGATTCAGGAACGCAAATCAATTAATGTGATAATACATTCTTCAGACGCCATGATAAGCATCAGCGGCGATGACCACTTTATGACCCTCTACAACCCAGACGAAGATTTTTTGGAGTTAATCCAGCAATTGGCTTCTTCCGAAGGTATGTATGTGTGGAAACCATAAACAAAGTAAATCCGCCATTCAACACAAAACCACAATCATGAAAGAAAACAAAGAACAGATTGCACGAATCAAAAAGATGGAGCGAAACCTTGTACGTGCCAAGACAGCAATGAGACAACTCTCAACAGCACTCGACAAATACCTAAATGTGCAAGAGGCAATCGAAGCACTAAACACATATTACAGTAGTGATGTTTGGAAACAAGATTTTGCCGACGACGAGGCT
>JAFZAE010000097.1 GCA_017548385.1 Prevotella sp. | reverse complement strand
GATATTAACGAAGATGGCATCGTAACGATCTCCGATGTAATAGAACTCGTCAACATCATTATAGGACAAACAACTCCCAAAGAACTCGACGAAGCAGACGCACTGTATATCAACTTTGCCGATGGCAGTGCAACCTACCGTATGCCCTCTGCATGGAAAGAATATGTCACCGTGAACATTAACGGTGGTGATGTGAACGTGACCAACACCAACACAGCCGATGAATACAAGACCTTTCTCAGCGGTACCTGCGACGAAGGTTCATTTACCTATACGGGCACCTTCAAGACCACTGTTGTACTGAACAATCTCACGCTTACCAACTCCACTAGAGGTTGCATCGACATTGAAGACGGCAAACGTGTGAGTCTTGTATTAGCCGAAGGGTCCGTCAATACCCTCACCGACGGCATTGGCAGTCAGAAAGCAGCCCTCTACTGCAAGGGACATTTGGAAGTCAGTGGTGGCGGTACGCTCAATGTGACTGGGCTGTCTAACCACGCCATCAGGTCGAAAGAATATATGGAACTGAAGAAATCTACAGGCACCATTCATATTCTCGGCGCAATTGGCGACGGCATCCATGCCGGTCAGTATTTTGAGATGAAAGGCGGCACAGTGACGATGACAGACGTTACAGGTGACGGAATACAAGCAGAGGCTCTGGACGAGGGTGATGACAACGACGGCCAGTTATTCGTCAAAGGCGGTCAAATAGACATTTCACTCACAGGCGACGATGCCGCGGGATTGAAATGCGACTCGCTTATGACAATCAGCGGTGGCAATATCTCTGTTACATCTACCGGCAATGACATCAAGGGACTGAAATCCAAGGCCGACATCCATATCACCGACGGCACACTGACGTTCACTCAGAGCGGCACTTATCTCATCAACGAGGAAACTACCGATGATGGAACTATCTCCGACCCATCATACACCACTGCCATCAGGAGCGATGGCGACATCGTTGTGTCGGGCGGTAGCATTACCATCAACAATACAGCCGATGGCGGTCGCGGACTAAATGCCGACGGCAACATTAACATCACCAGCGGTACGCTCAACATCACCGCTGATGGTGCCGGCGGCATCCTCGACATTGAGAACACTGGTTCGACAAGCCAGAATAGTTACCGTGTTTATGTAACCATTCCCACCAGAAGTGGTGGTGGCGGCGGTGGCGGCAGACCTTCCGCATGGACCAATGTCTATCTCTATGACAACAACGGCAACATGGTGACACAACTGACAAACCAGGCAAGTTTCACCGCCAATGGTCAGACCAAGACATTTTATTACCATGACTTTGGTTGTGAGACTACAGGCACCTATTATTTTAAAAGCGACAACTACACAAGCAGTGGTGGGTATGGCGGTGGCACCACCTACGAAATCCTTTCGGCCACCTTCACACTCAGTCTAACGGGGAGTGATGCTTTCTACAGCATCAACAACAATTACCAAACGAGTGGTTCGAAACGCATCTACACCATTAGTAATGTGACCAGCACTTATGCCAACGCTGCCACAGCCAATGAAGAAGGTGAGACCTACAAGGCTTTCGGTATCAAGGCCGACGGCGATGTCACCCTCGACAATGGCGACCTGACTCTCAGTCATAGCGGCATCATCAGCAAGGGCATCAAGGCTGACGGCACAATGTATTTAAATGGAGGACATTTCACTGACCTTGTCGGAGGCACATATATGATTATCGGCATCGACCCGTCATATAGCACCGCCATTAAATGCCAGGATTACGTAGGTACAGGCGGTGAGGTGACTGTCACGGCTACAGGTGCCGCCTCTCGTGGCATCTCTGCCGATGGTACGCTGACCATCAGCGATGGCACTTATTCCATGACGCTCAGTGGCGACGGCGCCACCTATACTGGCAACGGCAACACAGAGGGTGCAGGCAGCCGCGGTCTGAAGAGTGACGGCAACATGACTATCGCCGGGGGCACCATCACTATTGAAAGTTCTGCCAAAGGCGGCAAAGGCATCAAGGTGGGCAAAAGCAGTGCCCGGGGAGCAACGGGTGCCCGATTAATTATCGGAGACGAAACATCAACAGATGCTGGTCCCACACTCTCCGTCAGCACTACGGGTTCATACCTGAGCAGATCAGGCAGTGGTATGTCGGAGAGTTATATCGGCAGTTGCAAGGCCGTGAAATGTATGGGCCCCGTCACCATCAACAGCGGCAACATCTATGTGAGTACCACCAAGGAAAGTGGCGAGGGTCTTGAAAGCAAGTCGACAATCACCATCAACGGCGGCACAATGGAATGCAAGGCATACGACGATGCCATCAATGCTGCCGCCACAATTACTTTCAATGGAGGTAACACCTGGGCACACTCCACGGGGAATGATGGAATCGATTCCAATGATAAGACCACTGGTTTCATCATCAACGACGGTGTGGTGATCGGTTCGGGTAAGGGTTCCCCTGAAGAGGGTTTTGACTGCGACAATGCCGCATTCGTTCTCAACGGCGGTATGGTGATTGGCACTGGCGGTTCCCAAGGAGGGGGCTGGGGCGGCGGAGGCGGTCTGCCTACCACAGCCACCCAGGCCTATGCCACTGTATCAAATCTCACGCTCTCTGCCAACACCTATCTCAGTTTGAAAGACAACAGTGGAGCGGTGATATTCAGTTATAAGATTCCCCAAACCACGAACCAAGCAACCATTCTAATGAGCAGTCCTGGTCTGAGTCGGGGTTCATCAGCCACCGTCGTATATGGCAGCACGGCCGTCAACAGCCCGACTTCCACCCTATGGGATGGTGTTTATACCACAGGCGCCACCCTTACTGGAGGAACTTCAAGAACCGTAACGACTAAATAAGATTTGCCTACTCTTATAGTTGAATTATTATTACAAAATGTATTTTTACGTCAATTATAGTTAAAACCCATGCCGTTTGGTATGGGTTTTAATAATAGATTACATTTTATCTCGTTTGAATGATGGTCTCACATTAAAAAATTTTTTACTCAACTTTCGGGAGTTATGATGAGGAGTTATGCATGGGAGTTACACATAGGAGTTAAGATGAGCCAAATGCTCTTTATAAGCCAAAGAGTAATGGCCTTTTAACTCCCCCTCATAACTCCAAATTATAACTACATCTTTTAACTCCAGAAAACTTCAGTTATGTTTACATTATTTATAAAAACGAACAAGTTGATTGGGTTGGCAATATATGCCATAGTATCCCTTCTCACATTCTCCTTTTCCGCCTCGGCCCAAACGACCATTAAAGGTCATGTAGTCAATGAGCGAGGTGAGAATATAGAATACGTAAACATTGGCATCGAAGAGGACAGCGTTGGTGTCATCTCAGACGCCAATGGCCATTTCACGCTGACTATTCCCGCAGGACGAAAAGACGATTTGTCGTTCACACACGTATCCTATCAGTCAGCTAAGATTCCTTATCAGACCTACGCGACGAACAATCCTCTGACCGTGACGCTTCACGATAAAGTAGTCGCTTTGACAGAAGTCGTCGTTGGCAAGAAAAATGCTCCACGCACATTGTCGGGGAAGTCGTGGGTAACCATTGGAGTCGTTGCTTTTCAAGGTAAATATAAAGGCGATGCTGAATGGGGACCGATATTCCAGAATCGTAAAGACTACCTGCTGACTGATATTCTACTGTCAATCAACAGTTGTACTTATGAGGAGTGCATGTTGAGTTTCAATGTCTATGAACTTCAAGGTAAACAGTTTGTCAATATCATGAACAAACCTATCTACAAGAAGATTACGCCCGCTGACGATGGGACACAATTCAGTGTTAGTCCTGAAGAAAGCATCCTTCTGAAAGGGAAAAAGAAATATTGTATCTGCGTCGGTGTTGTCGATACCAAAGGAGAAGGAGGCATCTTTTTCCCTGCCAATTACAAGAGCAGCTATGCACGAAATGCCGTAAAAGGTAAAATGCGGAAGCTACCAATATGTCCTTCCATCGTCGTAAAGGGATGCGAGATATAAAAAAGAAATTTTTGTGTTAATTATTAATAATGCGGTCTTTATTACTAAAAATGAAAGTTAAAGATTTTCGAATTTCAGTTTTTTTGTGAAATGTATTTTGGGGAGATTTCTAATTCCCCAGTAATTTTACAACAAAAACGGAACTGGATGAAAAAGCAGAATCAGACATTGACAAAAAGCGAGATGCAGGTGATGAACGTGCTATGGGAACTGGGGCGAAGTGCCTGTGTCAACGATGTTCTTGCACACTACCCTGATCCAAAGCCAGCGTATACCACCATTGCCACCTTTCTAAGAATCCTGACACAGAAAGGATTTGTAGAGTCTAAGAAAGGTCAAGGAAAGCAACTCATTTATACACCGCTCATCACAAAGGAGAAATATTATCGTCAGTGACAGGATGAGGTAAAAGACGACTTCTTCGCAAACAATTTCAAATCAATGTTCAGTTTTTTCGTCCACGAGGAGCAAAACTCCTAACTTGAAACAACTAGCTATGCGAATAAAGTTGAATCCATACTAATTTCTGATTTTGATTCATAGGATAATGCGGCGCGTCGAGATGACGTGCCGCATTGAGGGATGAAAAAGACATGACCAATATGGAATAAAAACATCAAAGATGGAACATAAATTCAATACAACTACTCACGGTCTCGATCTGCAGACATTATTCGAATTCTGCGAACAAGAGGGCGAGATTGTATGTTATAAGAAAGGTGAACAATTGGAATGCGAGGGTAAACCTTCGCAGTGGTTTGCCTTTGTGATAGAGGGATGTTTCAAGTACGTCATCCATGGAATCAATGACGGTAAAGAACATATCACTTGGTTTTCATTCGAGAGTGAGTTTGTGAGCGACTATCCTTCCTGTCTTAGTGGTCGCAATGCTCAGACCACAATTGAGGCGATGGTTCCCAGTCGCATAATCAGAGTCAGTGGTGAACAACTAATGCAACTGTTCCGTCATAATTCACAAATGATGGAACTCCGAAGCCTTATCGCTGAGCACCTGCTTACCCAATCACGTGTACATTTCTTGGACTTCTACCGCGCCACACCCCGCGAGCGCTATGAACTGCTGCTCCATCGTTGTCCCGGCATTGTAGAGCACTTGCCACTTAAAGCAATCGCTTCGTTCCTCAATGTCACCCCTCAACAGCTTTCACGCATTCGTAAGGATATCACCTACGAGAACAAAAAGTAGTGCCAATAATTTAGGAATTAGGAATTAGAAATTAGAAATTAGAAGTTGCAAATAACTCGTCAACTCGTTTACTCGTCTACTTGTCTACTTGTCTACTACACAATGGTGAGCGTAGCGAACGTTTTCGATAAGCCAAATGAGCAGAGCCAAGCTTGCTTGAGCTATGCCATGGCGAGAACTGACGGAACAGCGAGTGCAGAGACGTGCTTGTACAGTCTATGCCGAGTCGTGAGGGAAGAAGACTAACAGTCAAAAGGTAGGATGTGATCCAACACAGATAATCGCAACTCTGTTGCGTAGAAAATCCACCTGCGACCTATCTTCGGGAGCAGTACCTTAGTGTACGAGCGCCGAGTAGGCGCGGTTGAGCTTCCTCCCGATGTCGGGAGGGAGACGGAGGGAGGGTAGGTACCCATCCTTAGGATAAGGAGGGGGCGGGGTGGTTGAAAAATAAGATAGGCTGCACTTCGGCAAAAAAAATAACAAGTTTATTTTGTTTTGCTCTCAGTTTGCACTATCTTTGTAGCAGAAATTTTATTATCTACTAACATTTATATTCAAAACTATGAAAAAAGTCTTATTCTTATTGGCACTTGTTGCCACAGCGATGTGGACGATGACGGCTTGCACAAGCAAGACCGAAAAAGAGACCGAAGAAGGAGTGAACAATTTCCGTATCAGACGTGGTACCAACTTGAGCCATTGGCTCTCGCAATCGAAGGAACGTGGTGAAGCACGCAAAGAGCACATTCAGGAGGATGACTTCGAACGCCTTGAGCAACTGGGCTTCGACTTCGTACGCATTCCCATCGACGAAGAACAATTCTGGGATGAAGAGGGTAATAAACTCCCCGAGGCATGGGAACTGCTGGACAATGCCCTCAAGTTGGCTGGCAAACATCATCTGCGTGCAATCGTGGATCTGCACATTATCCGCTCGCATTATTTCAATGCTGCCAACGAGGGTGGTGCCAACACGCTCTTTACCTCCGATGAAGCACAACAGCAACTCATTGATATGTGGTATCAACTGTCAGATGCACTGAAAGGCTACAGCAACGACTCCGTGGCATACGAGTTTATGAACGAGCCGGTGGCTGAAGAACATGAACAATGGAACCAACTAGTTGCCAAGGTACACAAAGCATTGCGGGAGCGTGAACCACAGCGTACACTCGTTGTTGGCTCAAACTTGTGGCAGGGTTACCAGACGATGAAATATCTGAAAGTCCCCGAGGGCGACAAAAACATCATCCTCTCGTTCCATTACTACAACCCCATGATTCTCACCCACTATGGCGCATGGTGGACACCACTGGGCCAGTATAAGGGCAAGGTGAACTATCCGGGAATACTCGTGTCGAAGGAAGACTATGAGGCTGCACCCGATTCACTGAAACCACAATTGGAGCCGTTCACCAAAGAGGAGTGGAACATTGATCGGATTCGGGCAGATTTCAAGGATGCCATCGATGCTGCCAAGAAATATGGCTTGCAGTTGTTCTGCGGCGAATGGGGTGTCTATGAGCCTGTCGACAGAGAACTGGCTTACAAATGGACCAAGGACATGCTGAGTGTGTTCGACGAGTTCGACATCGCATGGACCACATGGTGCTACGATGCCGACTTCGGCTTCTGGGATCAGAAAAAACACGACTATAAGGACAAACCACTCGTCGACCTTCTCATGGCAGCCGAGGGATTGGAGAAGTAAGACTATTTCTTAATCCTTATTACCGGTGTGATGGCATTGGTGTGTTGTGCCGGTAACTCAACCATGAGACCTTCCTCTGTCTGCTGGGCTTTCAATTTTCCATAGCCCAGCAGATAGACGTTATTGATGCTGCGTCTCATATTGGGATTACCTTTAGCCAATGATTTGATGAGTAGGCGTCCATCTTCTGGCCAGCCCATGGCGGTGACGTAGAGATACTTTGAGGTTTGGTTGAAGCGTATGTCACGATAGTCCATCTTACTATACTGGCCGTCGTTGAATCCCTGGGCATTGAGGGCAATGCTCTTCTCTGCCACAGGTCCCTCACCAAAGATTACCCATGGTCGGGTGCCGAAAATACTCTCACCGTTTTGCGTCATCCAGGCCTCGAGGTCGGTAAGTATCTGGTCTTCTTTCTCGTCATAGGTGCCATCGCCTCGAAGGGGGATGTTGAGAAGCAAGTTGCCGTTTTTCGATACGATGTCCACAAGTTGGCGCACGATGGTTCCAGCACTCTTGTACGAACCACGTTCGTATATTGACGTGTTGTAATGCCAGTCGCCGATACAGTTACACGTCTGCCATGGCTCAGGGATAATCATATTGGGAGCACCTCGTTCCACGTCCCATGTGAGGGCCTTGCGCTGCTCCTCATCCAATATCTTGCCAAAAACCACTCCGCGAGGATTCTTGTTGTAGAGGTGGGTGGCAATGCGAAGACCACAGTCGCTGATGTGATAGAAGGGGAGCACCGTGACATCGAAGTAGATGAGGTCGGGCTCGTAGCGGTTGATGGCATCGAGCGTGCGGTCATAGAAATTGGTCACAAAATCCTGGGAGGGTAGGGTAACCCCATTGGTCCAGTCCCACTGACGGTGAATTTGTGAGTTTGACCATGAACGCTCGCTCTGGGGATGGTTCTGGGCATACAACTGTTGGGGGTCGAGACCTTCCCACCATTTCCCTTTGCCGTCCTCCTTCGTCAGATGACCATCGTAATAAACACCTGCCTTGGGACCATTCTGGTCGTAGCGTTGCGAAGTCTCATACCATGTCCAGGCATGGTCGGCATGGAAACTGATGCCAAGGGGAAGACCATGTTTCTTGGCGGCTTTTGCCCACTCACCGAGGATGTCGCGATGTGGACCGATATTCATGGAGTTCCATGGCTGGTATTGGGAATCCCAGAGGTCGAAGTTGTCGTGGTGGTTACCAAGCACGAAGAAATATTTCGCCCCACAGCGTTTGTAACGCTCCACCAGTTTGTCTGGGTCCCAGTTCTCGGCCTTGAACAGCGGTAGGATGTCTTTGAAACCAAACTCCGACGGATGTCCGTAGTTCTTCACATGGTGGTTGTATTGTCCTGAACCTTCAATGTAGAGGCCACGTGCCATCCAGTCGCCGCTACCCTCCACACATTGTGGGCCCCAGTGTGCCCAGATGCCAAATTTCGCGTCGCGAAACCATTCGGGGGTTTGGTGCTGTTGCAGCGATGCCATTGTCGGCGCATATTTTCCCGTCATCATGTGCTCATGCTCCTCTGATACGGGCACTTCGTATTGTTTTCCTGACTGTTGTGCATACATCACAAATGTCACAGTTAGCAATATTAATGTGGAAATGCTTCTTCTCATACTGTTGGAGTATTAATTTGATTAATGATTGTTTACGTTGGTAAGGTATGGCAAAATTACGCTTTTTTATTCAATTCTCACAATCTTTTTGTATAAAAAGAGTGTGGATGGTCATACTGGCCATAATGACATTGTCTACGACTAATGCACAAACACAATACGTCGTATCCAGTGACAGTATGGATGCGGACAGCTACATGGCGTTCCTTTATCGTTATATGCCACTTCCCGACCGCTACGATTACAGTGAGCAATTCTATCGACGTAATGTAGATGCTGCGATAAGGGCGAGAAGAGAGACGCCTTGGGGAGCACATGTGCCAGAACGGGAGTTTCGGCATTTTGTGTTGCCCGTGAGGGTCAATAATGAGAATCTGGACAACAGCCGCGAAGTATTTTTCGAACAACTATATCCTCGAGTGAATGGATTGTCAATGGAGGATGCCATCCTTGAAGTCAATCATTGGTGTCATGAAAAGGCCACCTATCGTCCAAGCGATGCGCGCACAAGTAGTCCGCTTGCCACCGTCCGAACGGCCTATGGACGATGTGGGGAGGAAAGCACCCTGTTAGTGGCTGCCCTGCGGTCGGTAGGTATCCCTGCCCGTCAGGTATATACACCGCGATGGGCACATACTGATGACAACCATGCCTGGGTGGAGGCATGGGCTAACGGACAGTGGTATTTCCTGGGTGCTTGTGAACCGGAACCTGTGCTCAATTTGGGATGGTTCAACGAGAGCGCTTCACGGGGAATGCTCATGCATACGAAGGTCTTTGGCGACTACGATGGACCTGAGGAGGTGATGAGCCGGACGGCCTGTTATACCGAAATCAATGTAGTGAACCACTATGCGCCCGTGTCACAGTTGGAAGTAGAGGTGGTGGATGCGCAGGGGGCACCTGTCGCAGGGGCTTCGGTGGAGTTTAAATTATACAACTATGCCGAATTCTACACCGTGGCACAGAAGACTACAGACGCTACAGGACACACACGGCTCACAGCAGGACGTGGCGACATGTTGCTTTTGGTGACAAAAGATGGACTGACTGCTGTCCAGAAGGTGAGTTTCGGAAAACAGCAGCAGGTTACCGTCACCCTAAATGGTGAGCCTCTTCCTCGTTATATGGAACTTGACATCGTACCGCCGCCAGTGAGTGCAACGTTGCCGATGGTAACGGCAGAGCAGCGGACTGAAAACACCCGCCGTCTGGCACAGGAGGATAGTATCCGTCATGCCTACGAACAGACAATGCCCGTCGAGGCATGGAGGGGAAATCATAAAGTCATTCAGCAGTTCCTCGACGAGGCACAGGACACCATGGTGGCACATCGTCTGTTGGAGGTCATTTCTCCCAAAGATTTACGGGATATCACACTGGAGGTACTCAAAGATAATCTGTCAGTCGACAAGTTAACGAGTAAACAAGTTGACAAGTTAAGTGATTTTGAAGGGTACAAATACATTCTGAATCCCCGGGTGGAAAATGAATGGCTTACACCCTATAAGGCTTTTTTCAGACAGCAATTCAAAAACAGCTTGAAATCTCCCGGTGACCTCATCCGATGGTGTGTCACGAACTTACAAATTGATATGGAACACAACCCGCAGCAACTGCGGATGAGGCCCATGAGTGTCTATAAGAGTAGAATCACGGACGATTTGGGGCGCAAAATTTTCTTCGTGAGTGTGGCACGCAGTTTAGGATGGCCGACACGCATCAACGAGGTGAATGGTGCCTTGCAGTATTATGAAAAAGGCACTTGGCAGGATGTGAACTTTGAAAATAACAACCAATCGTCGATAGTTCCATCAACGTCTTTGACACTCCACTACCAACCGGTGGAATACTACGACAATCCCAAATACTATATCCATTTCACGTTGAGCAAGATGGTGGATGGCAGTCCACAACTGCTTACCTTTCCCGAGGATGCTACATGGAAAAGTCATTTTTCCGACGGTGTACAACTAGAATGTACAGAAGATAGTGCGGATTATCTGCTAACCACTGGCACCCGCATGGCCAGCGGAAAAGTGCTTGCCTCTATTCAGCGGATAACCGTACATCGTGATGAAAAACAACATGACGTGACATTTACCATGCGTGAGGACAAAGAGGGCATACAGGTGATAGGGAGTTTCAACGCGGAGAATACATATCGCAGTTTGGCGGGTGATTCACAGCCAAAAACGTTGTTGAGCACCACAGGACGTGGATATAACGTCGTTGGCATCATTGCCCCCAACCACGAACCCACCAACCATGCCTTGAGAGACATATGTGCATGTAAGGACGGATGGGAGAAATGGGGGCGTAAAATCATCCTACTCTTTGAGAACGAAAGCGAGGCACAGCGCTTCAATTTCTCTGAACTCCCACAGCTGCCCTCAACAGTGGAATGGGGTGTCGATGTGAACGGGAATTGTTTCAAGGAAATACGTGAACAGATGAAGTTGAGTTCATCGACATTACCCGTGTTTATCATCTACGACTCTTTCAACCGTGTAGTCCATGTGCAACAAGGCTATACCATCAATCTGGGCGAACAACTACTTAAAGTGATAGGGAAATTATAGTTTTATGTTTTCAGTTTTTAGTCAATTCGCAGTGTCCAGTCATGTTTAAAAATTCTATAATTCTTAAATTCGTGATAGACATCTTCTTAAATTCAAACTCATTCGATGCGTCAGCATCTCCATATATTCATAATAATTCGTTGAAAAAACAGTTGTTAGTGTTAATCTTCAACATGTAATTACCATGTAATTAGTCATGAATTTTTGTGTTTGAATGGACTATCTAAAATTATTGGGTAATTCGTGAAAATTCGTGTTCAAAATCTTCAGCCGAAAGGGCACTAAAGCGTCATGAAAGTTCATCAAGGTTCGTAGAAATAATTAGAGCAGCCAGACGGCTGCTCCTTCTGTGTCAATTAGTGAAATTAGTGTTCAGTTTCGTTTTATCATGTAATTACCATGTATTTAGTCATGAATTAGACTTGATTTCCTCAAGGATTCTCCTGACCGTCTCACGACTGGTGATGCCGTTGGAGGATGCCGAACCGTGAATTTCCTTGACCCCCGTCTGGTCGATAATCTGTCGCACATTCCTCTCATTGACACCACTGCCGGGCATGATGATGATACGTCCCGCAGCAAGTGTGTGTAAATGTCGGATGAGTGGGAT
>JAFZAE010000096.1 GCA_017548385.1 Prevotella sp. | reverse complement strand
CATAACCACATCGAAATCAAGAGGCTCGGCAAATAATTGAGGGATGAGACCATGGGTTTTGTCCTTCACCCAATTATTGATGACGTCGATTCCTTCCTGTGTGGTGAAATCTACATTGTCCAACTCTGCCTGATACATCTCACGCAGGATATTGAGGAACGCATCGTAGAAAGGAAAACCATCTTTCATCCATACGCCATTGGCCAACTCGCAGATGGGATAATCAGCGTTATACCGTTCTCTTTGTTGTTCTTCCGTTTCCCATCCTTTTGGTACATATTCAAAAGCAGGACGAGTGGTGAGAGTACTCATGGCCTGGCTGAGGAATTGATTGACAGCTTCTACATCGTATTCCTCCATACCCAGCACATTCTTCATCTGTCGGAGTGTCTCCCCATCGGCACCATTGAGTACCATTGAAAGTGCATATTGGGCAGAAAGGGGTGAGAAACAGACATTCTTTTCTTCTTTCTGGGCCACTTTGTCGAAGAAAGTGAAGGCAAAATTCTGGCTTTGTGCCTGCATTGCCTCTGTGGTCTCCTGTGCGAAACCACTCACACAGAAAGACAAGACTGCGAAAAATGTAAAAAGTCTTTTCATATTCTTATGATTAGGAGTTATAAAGGGGAGTTATACATAGGAGTTATGAGGGGGAGTTATGAGGGGCCAATACTATTTTAGGAGTTTAGGAGTCTGGGAGTTTAGGAGTCTGGAATCTGGACAATACCCTCGAGAGCAACATAGGAAATCTCTCACCTCTTACCTCTCACCCCTTACCTCTAAGAACACTCAAACCTCAATTCCCAAACCTTATCATCTTTTTCTTTCCTTGTGTCACATAGATTCCCTTTCCATTCGGGATGACACGTCGTCCAAAGAGGTCGTAGCAACGGGTGTCGTCGGGTTGGCAGCGAACTGCGCGAATGGAGGAGGGGTACATCACCACATAACCGCCGCCTTTCCCCTTGGGTTTCAACACCACATGGCTGACATTCTTCTTATTGGGCTTGCCTCCTCCTGAACGAGGATCGAAACCGTTTTCAGGCAAATCTGTTAGTCCTGGAATATTATAGTAGAAGAGTGCCATGGGATTACCAAGATACCCTACCTTGAACACAATGTTTTTAAAGCAGGGCAGAATATCACCCTCCTCTATCACATCGTTGTAATAAGTAAGGCTATCTGAATCAATAATTACAGAACACGATATAATCTTACCACTATTGTAGTTGTACTCGCTGAAATGCAACGATGTGCCTGGTTCGAATGTACCAAAATCATATAAGAGGAAATCCTCGGTAATCGTGCCGTCGATGATTCCACGTGCATGAATGACGGTGTCGCCGACAACCGAGCGGACATATCCCACCAAACTATCTTTTTCCTCCACCACAAGCTTGAGGTAGGCGGTTTCGTCGATGATGGTATCTTGTTTCAGGGTGTATGTCTCTACTGTGCCATCCTCGTAGGTGGTCACCCATTGCGTGCCCTCCGTCCACACATCCTGTCCATGGACGGCTAAGGCAATCATCAACAATCCTATAATCCAGCAACATCTCATATACTATATTTATTCAGATAGTTTTCCAACGTCATGTTCTCAAGGCTTTCATCGAGTTTCTTCTTCATCCGCTGCTTCCTCATCGCCACCGACGACGATGCAATGGCATAGATATTGGCAATGACGGGGTTCGGCACCCTCATGGCCACGAGACAGCAAAACCTGATATCCTCGTCGGTGAGTGACGGGTGGTTCCGACGCAGTTTGCGGACGAAATCAGGCAGCACCAGTTCGGTATTCTCCTCTATCAACCGCCAAGATTTCTCATTAAGGTCGATATGTCCCGAAGATGTGCGCTTGGCATTGAGGATGGGCAGGAGGATGGCATATAGATGCTCATAGTATCGTCGTTGTAGCTCTTCGTTTTGTGCCATCACCTCGGCCTCGTTGCTATGTGCCGTTTCTGCCAGGCGCAGCGCCTCGATTTCAGCCTGTCGTGCCGCTATTGTCCGTCGCCGATACAATAATATCGCCACGGTTGCAGCTGCCACCACAAATGTCAGCAGTGCCAGCATCAGGTAGAGTCTGGAACGTGCGGCTGCCTTGAGTGTCTGTTGCTCCGCGGCGGCCAGTTTCATTTTCTCCTCATGCCTCAACTGGTGGATTTTCGCTGTTGACTGCGAGGCTTCTTGTTCCGACAGGCTATCTGTGAGTGCTATCAGTTGTTGTGCGTCCTGGAGAGCTTGAGCGGTCTGTTGGTTCCCCTCATGAATCTCCATCAAGAGACGAAACAGTTCCACACGGGAATAATCGGTGTCTGTCTGCAGGTATTCACGGATCTTTTCTACTGCCAACAGCTTTTCACCCCCGTTCGACAACATATACACCTCGGTGAGATGATAAAGTTCGTCGTGGGTGATTTCGGGCCAGTCCCTCTGGGCTTTCTCCAATACCAGTTTCACAGAATCGTTTTCCTCTGTCTGTAGGAACACCTGACCGAGCATCAGCATACAACGGGCACGGAACTCGGCAGAGTCGGGTGCAGCCAGTTCGTATGCCTGTCGGAGGTGTTGTTTTGCCTCCGTCTGTTTATCCTGGGTGTAAGATGAGACGCCAAGGGCAAAGTGTGTGTCGGCCATCTGGAAAAGATTGCCAAGGCTCTTTGCCGCATCCAACTTTTTCCATAAGCTACGCTCCTGAAGTTCAAAGAGGTTTTTCTGCTCGTAAATATCAGCCATCAACCCATGGTAGTTCATCCGCAGTTGTCGGTCGGGACAATAGTCCACGTTGTCGGCGGCGATGAGCAGCACGGCCATGGCACTATCGGCCTCGTCGTCATCAAACAAGGTTTGTCCCTGCTCATAGCATCTCTGGACGGCAGCCATGGCATCGCTGTCGCTATAAGGCTCTGTGGTGCTCTTTCCACAGGAAAGGAGCACAAGGACAAAGATGAGAACCGATAGGTATTTCATGCGTGGATTTTTGAGGGTAGAGATTTCGGTATATCGGAATTATGGAATTTCGGAATTACGGTATTACAAATCTAATAACTAAAGCCTAAAGTCTAGAGTCTAAGGTCTAAAGTCAAACTATCGTATCACGATTTTCCTGCCGTTCTGGATGTAGATGCCTTTTTGAGGTGCCTGTTGCAGGGCGCGCCCGGTAAGGTCGTAGAGTTGAGGATATACGGGTAAGGCCGGTGAGGTGGCTGGTATGCCGTGGATTGCTTTTCTGGTGCAAAAATAAACAAAAAAAACAAAGGATGCAACAGGCTAATAAAGATTGTATATACGGAAAAGACTGTATAAATCTTGTATCTTTATGGTTAACAGGGTTTTAGGGAGGATGGAAATGTATATTGTAGTTAACAAGTTGATTGTTGATTATTGAAAATTGAAGATGAAGGGGAGTTATGATTGGGAGTTAATATTGGAAGTTAATATTGGGAGTTAAAGGGCAAATACCATTAGGAATTTGGGAGTTTTGGGATAGATAGATTGGGATTTGCTGGGATAATTTGGGATAGAATAGGAGAAGTAACCTCTCACCCCTTACCACTGAGTATTCTCTCACCCCTCACCACTGAAAACTTGACAACTTACTTCACATTAAAGCTCATGACTTTGCGGTCATTGAGATAGCCGTCGATATGGTCGTTGATGGAGACGGGACCAGTGTCGGAAGGTGAACCAGTGAACAAAAGGTCGCCTGTGCGGATGGTGAAATAACGGCTGATATAAGCTACAAGGCTGTCGACATGGTGTAGCATCTGGGCGGTATGGGCCTGCTGTACGGTATGGCCATTAATGTCGAGGCGGAGTTTCAAATCATTGACATTCTCTATCTCTGTGATGGGTACCCACTCCCCTATCGCTGCTGCTCCATCGAAGCCTTTGCAAAGTTCCCATGGCAGTCCCTGCTGCCGGTATTGTTTAAGCAACTCCACGGCAGTGAAATCCACGCCACATGTGACGGCATCATAGTATCGGTGTGCAAACCGCTCTGGTATGCTTTTGCCAAGCCTATTTAACCGCACCACCAAACATACGCCAGCATCAATCCTGCCCAATTCATCGGGTAAGAAGAATGGTCTGCCACCTTTAAGCAAAGCAGAGTCGGCCTTGGTGAAAACGATGGGATGAGGATGGGATGTGGCCTTTTCTGGCATGGGATAATTGTCGGCAATGGCGAAGAGTTTCATGATTTTTTAAAGTTGACGAGTTGACGAGTAGACGAGTTAATTGAAAAGTAGTTAAAGAGTAGTTAAAGGGGAGTTAAAGGGACAAATGATTTTTAGATTTGAGGATTGAGATTTGAGGGTTGAATTGAAGTAGTAATCTCTCACCTCTAAATCTCTAGTTGACAAGTTGACAAGAAACAAGTTGTTTGTTCCACTAAAGTCTAGAGTCTAACGCCTAAAGTCTAATTTTTCACTCCTAATTCCCAATTCCTAATTTCTAATTCCTAATTATTTACCCTCTCACCACTTACCACTAATGAATAGTTGACAAGTTAACGAGTTGATACTTTTTGAGTTTTTAAGTTTTGGAGTTTTGGAGTTTTGGGAATTGAGATTTCGAAATACCGGAATAACGGAATGCCGGAATAACGAATCTAACAACAAACGCCCCCTAACTGCGAAAAAGCCCTCCTTGGGGGAGGGCTTTTGGGTATGTAAGTAAGATAAGGATTACTCGGCACGGAGAGAGAAGCGCTTGAAAGCAAGCACCTTCAGCTCTTTGTCAGCCTTACGCAGGTAATCGGCCACAGTCTCCTTGTCCTCAGACATGGTGAACTCCTGGTTGACGAGACATCTCTCCTTGAAGAACTTGGCGAGACGGCCTTTGGCGATATTCTGCACCATCTGCTCGGGGAGGTTAGCAGCCTTCTCAGCAGCAGCCTCAACCTTGATTTTGCGTGCTTTCTCAGCCTCTTCCTCTGTGAGCCAACCCTTAGCCATGTTGGAGTTGATATGATCGTCGGTGTCCACGAGGTTGGGGTTGATACCAGCCTTCTTGAGCATCACTTCGACATACTTCTCTACCTGCTCCATCTTGGTCTTCTGGATAGCCACCTGAAGTTCGTTGTCCTTCACCTCCTGTGGTACGCTTGCCTCGTCAAGAGCCACGGGGTTCATGGCAGCCACCTGCATGGTGAGTGCGTGACCCTGAGTCTCATAGTCTTTGTTAAGCTGCACGAGTGTGCAAAGGATGTTCTTGTTCTGGTGGTTGTAGGAGTAGATATTCTCGCCCTCAAGGGTGATATATCCGTCGAGTTCCATCTTCTCACCAGTGATACCAGAGCGCTGTGTAACAGCGTCCTGCACCTTCTGACCATCGGCCAGAGTGAGTTCCTTCACCTCGTCGAGAGTCTTGCACTTGTTGGCAACGGCAGCGTCGAGGATAGCCTGAGTGAGTGCGATGAAGTCGGCTCCGTTAGCCACGAAGTCAGTCTCACATTTCAGAGCGATGATAGCAGCGAATCCGTTCTCGATTTTCACGAGTGCGCAGCCATTGGAAGTCTCTCTGTCACTACGTTTTGCGGCAATAGCGAGTCCACGCTCACGGAGCAGGTCCTTTGCTTTGTCGAAGTCGCCATCAGCCTCAACGAGTGCCTTCTTAACATCGGCATAACCAGCACCGGTCATGGTGCGAAGCTTCTTGACGTCGTCAATATTGAGTTTGTAAGCCATGATATTTTTCTTGTTTTTAAAGTTGATAAAAATGTTGTCGGATTATTCAGCGGCAGGAGCCTCCTCCACTTCAGTGTCCTCGTTGGCTTCCACGACAGGAGCTTCAGCCTCTTCGGCTACGGGAGCCACAGTTTCCTCAGCGGCAACCTCTTTGCGTGCTCTGCGTGCGCGCTTGGGCTTAGCGTCAGCAGCCTCTTCTTCCTGCTCAGCGGCAGCTTTTTCATCGGCCTTCTCAGCCTTGCGCTCCTCGAGACCCTCAGCGATGGCATTGCAGCATGCTGTGAGGATGATGTCGATGCTGTCCTTTGCATCGTCGTTGGCGGGGATGACGAAATCGATGTCGTTGGGGTCGGAGTTGGTGTCAACGATACCGAAGACGGGGATACCCAGTCTCTTAGCCTCTTTAACGGCGATATTCTCTTTCATCACGTCGATGACGAAGAGAGCAGAAGGCAGACGTGTCAGGTCGGCGATAGAACCGAGGTTTTTCTCAAGTTTAGCGCGCTGGCGTGTCACCTGGAGCAACTCACGCTTTGAGAGGTTAGCGAATGTACCATCACTCATCAGTTTGTCGATGTTCGACATTTTCTTCACGGCCTTGCGGATGGTGGGGAAGTTGGTGAGCATACCGCCCGGCCAACGCTCAATCACGTAAGGCATATTGATGCTTGTAGCTTTCTCAGCCACGATGCTCTTAGCTTGTTTTTTAGTAGCGACGAAGAGGATTTTCTTTCCCGACTTAGCGATTTGCTTGAGTGCGTCGGCAGCCTCGTCGATTTTCACGACAGTTTTGTGCAGGTCGATGATGTGGATACCATTGCGCTCCATGAAGATGTAGGGCGCCATTGCCGGATTCCATTTACGGCGGAGGTGTCCGAAGTGGCACCCAGCCTCCAGCAACATATCAAAATTTGTTCTTGACATTTTTTATTAATTTGTTGATTATTGTTTACTTTCCTTTTAGTTGTATATAAACCAGCCGTCAAGTAATCGTCGCATCCGTAAAATGATGCCGCGGGTCTTGGCGGTTTGGATACTAAACTGTTCGCTTGTCCAGTATTAACGTTTACTGAACTGGAAGCGACGGCGAGCCTTGGGCTGACCTGGTTTCTTACGCTCAACAGCACGTGAATCACGTGTGAGGAAGCCCTGGTCTTTGAGAGCCTTCTTGTCGTCGGCGTTGACTTTCACGAGTGCGCGTGCGATGGCCAGACGAAGAGCCTGGCTCTGTCCTGTGAAGCCACCTCCGTCGAGATTCACCTTCAGGTCGTATTTGTCGGCCACACCCAGCAGTTCAAGTGGCTGTTTCACCACATACTGCAGGATTGGTGATGGGAAGTACTCTGTGAGGTCTTTCTTGTTGATTGTGATTTTGCCAGTACCTTCTTTCATATAGATACGAGCCACAGCGCTCTTACGGCGTCCTAATGCATTGATTACTACTTCCATTCTATTGATTATTTATACTGGTTAATGTCTATTGCCTTGGGTTTCTGAGCCTGCATATCGTGCTCTGTTCCCTCAAAAATATAAAGATTGTCGAGAAGATGGCGTCCGAGTGGGCCTTTGGGGAGCATACCCTTGACAGCATGGCGAAGGATACGATCGACACCGTCTTTCTTCTGACGAAGTTTTGCGGGTGTGTCGAAACGCTGTCCACCTGGATAACCAGTATAGCGTGTATAGACTTTATCTGTCTCCTTTTTACCTGTAAACACCACTTTGCTGGCGTTGATAATAATAACATTGTCGCCACAGTCCACATGTGGAGTGAAGGTGGGCTTATACTTTCCGCGGAGCAGTTTGGCTACCTTTGTGCAGAGACGACCAACAACCTGGTCGGTAGCATCGATGACCACCCACTCCTTTTTGGCTGTTTCCTTGTTAATGGAAATAGTCTTGTAACTTAATGTGTTCATTTCGATTTTTAAAATTTACTACTAAAAAACATTTTTTTCATACGTTGGAGGGCGATTCCCTAACCATCGTGCCTGGCCAAAAGCACGACTATTAACACGCTTCTCCGGGGTTCTAAGAGTACCCCCAATAATAATCGGACTGCAAAGGTACACACTTTATTTATTATGAAGAAACGTAGAGAGTGAGAGAAAGTATGAAATTAATATTATTTAAGGATATTAAGAATTATTAACCAACTATTAGTTGACGAGTTGACAAGTAAACAAGTTAATACTTTTTGAGTTCTTGAGTTTTTGAGTTTTTGAGTTTTGGGATGATTAGGATGATTTGGGATGGAGTAGGAGGAGTTATCTCTTATCTCTTACCTCTCACCCCTCACCACTAAAAATTTCTAATTTCTAATTCCTAATTATTCCCCTCTTGCCTCTAATTATTTCAGGACATCCAGTTCTTTGCCGATTCTGATGAAGGCGTCGATGCAGCGGTCGAGTTGCTCACGGTTGTGACCAGCAGAGATTTGCACACGGATGCGAGCCTGTCCTTTGGGTACCACTGGGTAGTAGAATCCCGTGACATAGATACCCTCATCGAGCAGGCGGTTGGCATATACCTGGGAGAGTTTGGCATCGTAAAGCATCACGGCGCAGATGGCACTCTGTGTTGGTTTGATATCGAATCCCGCTGCCATCATCTTGTTGCGGAAATATTCCACATTTTCCACAAGGCGATCGTGGATGTCGTTACTTTCCTTGAGCATCTTAAACACCTCGAGGCTTGCCCCGATGATGCATGGTGCAAGTGAATTGGAGAAGAGGTATGGTCGGCTACGCTGGCGTAGCATATCAATAATTTCTTTGCGACCAGTGGTAAAACCTCCTAATGCCCCACCAAACGACTTGCCGAGGGTGCCCGTATAGATGTCCACCCGTCCGTAAGTGCCGCAAAGTTCACTCACGCCATGACCGGTGGCCCCCACCACGCCGGCAGAATGCGATTCATCGACCATCACGAGTGCATCGTATTTTTCAGCGAGGTCGCAAATCTTATCCATCGGAGCCACATTGCCATCCATGGAGAACACGCCGTCGGTGACAATGATACGGAAGCGTTGTGCCTGTGCTTCTACAAGGCAACGCTCCAAGTCGGCCATATCAGCATTGGCATAACGGTATCGTTTTGCCTTACAGAGTCGCACGCCGTCGATGATGGAAGCATGGTTGAGCGCATCGGAGATGATAGCATCCTCGTCGGTGAACAGCGGTTCGAACACGCCACCATTGGCATCAAAGCAAGCTGCATAGAGGATGGTGTCCTCCGTCTGGAAATACTCCGAGATGGCTGCTTCAAGCTGTTTATGGATATCCTGCGTGCCGCAAATAAACCTGACAGACGACATACCGAAGCCACGTTTGTCCATCATCTGTTTGGCGCCCTCGATGAGGCGTGGATGGTCGGAAAGGCCCAGGTAATTGTTCGCACAGAAATTCAATACTTCCTTGCCACGCACACTGATAGCCGCTTTCTGCGGACTCTCGATGATTCTCTCTTCCTTGTAAAGACCAGCTTCACGAATCTCAGCCAAAGTGTCGCTGAGGTGTTGTTTCATTTTTCCGTACATAGATTTAATTTTTTATTCTAATATGTAATTAAAGGATAGTTTAAGGGACAAATGTTTTTTGAGATTTGAGGGTAGGACCTCTATCTTAACACATCGCAAAATAAGCAAATATTTCCCAAACATCATCATTTTGAACAGACAAAATTTGAAAAAATGCGTTTTCATGCAATTTATATCCAAAAAAATGATGTGTATATGAAAAAAAAATGTTTATTTTGCCATCAAAACACATGACCTAAACCTTTTGAGTTATGAAAAACATCTTTATCATCGGTTCAACGGGACAGATTGGTTCGGAGTTGACCATGGAACTACGTAGAATTTACGGTAATGAACACGTGGTGGCAGGCTATATCAAAGGCGCTGAGCCAAAAGGAGAACTGGCAGAGTCAGGACCCTCGGCGATGGCTGATGTGACCGACGGCGAAGCCCTTGCCGCTGTAGTGAAGCAGTACAACATTGACGCCATATACAACCTTGCTGCGTTGCTTTCGGTAGTAGCCGAGTCGAAGCCCCATTTGGCCTGGCGCATCGGCATCGACGGACTCTGGAATGTGCTGGAAGTAGCCCGTGAGAACCATTGCTCCGTCTTTACGCCCAGCAGCATCGGTTCCTTTGGATTGAGCACCCCACATGTACGCACTCCCCAAGATACCATCCAGCGCCCCCGCACCATCTATGGTGTGTCGAAAGTGACCACCGAACTTCTGAGTGACTATTATTTTTATAAATATGGTGTGGATACCCGCTCAGTGCGCTTCCCCGGCATTATCTCGTATATGACCCCTCCAGGCGGAGGCACCACCGACTATGCCGTGGATATCTTCTATTCGGCTGTTCGGGGAGAGAAATTCATCTGTCCGCTCAAGAAAGGCACACTACTCGACATGATGTATATGCCTGATGCCCTGAAGGCCTCCATCACCCTGATGGAGGCCAATCCCGACCGTCTGGTACATCACAATGGCTTCAATGTGGCCTCGATGAGTTTTGCCCCCGAGACCATCTATGCCGAGATACTGAAACATAAGCCAGACTTTGAGATGGAATATGATGTGGATCCATTGAAACAGAGCATCGCCGACAGTTGGCCCGACAGGATGAACGACACATGCGCGCGCCGAGAATGGGGTTGGGCTCCTAACTACGATATTCGTTCGATGACCACCGACATGCTCGAGAAATTGAGTGAGAGGTTATTCCCTGGCAGGGAATAGCCCTTGGAAAAACTAGGAATACTAGAAAAAAAAGACTAAAAACCAAAAGCCCTTGTGACTTCACCCTCATAGGTGTTAACATTGAGGAGGATGGAGTCGCCAGGAGTGAGACCATCCAAAGGCACACTGGCATAGACACGCACGGAATAATAGGCCGGAATATTGCTTTGATCATGGAACATCCGCAGGGAGAACAGCCTTCGGCCATCATCACGTGTATAAATGGTGTCACACAACATCCCCACGGTCTGTCGTTCATCCCCCTCAACCTTACCGCTTTTCACATAGAGTCCCAAATTGAGATACTTCTTGTTGGGACTCATCCATGCGCTCTCAAAAACGAGAGGGTCGGTATGTACCTCCTTCATTTTGGATGTTTGCAATAATCTCAGTGCCAACACCTGCTTGATAGAAATAGCCTCTACCGTACCCGTGTCTTTTGTTTTCACATTATAATAAAACAAGGCGCGGTATACAGAATCGGGTGTGGTGGCCCATTCACAATCAGAAAATGGCCTCACAAGTAATGAGTCGCCATTGTCGGTACATACATAGTCCACCTTCTTTGCCTCCGAGGTATGGATATTGGCAAAATCTGCTCGCACATACGACAAATCGCCGTCTCCGGTATCATAATCCTCCGTCTCACATGACGAGAAAATGAAAGCCGTCAGCAAGAAGATTGCGCAAAACAGTATGTACCTATAGTCTCTCATTGTGCCTCAAGGTAATTACGCACCGGATAGGCATACATCGTCAACAAGCGTTCCATGAGGAAATCATCGTCCTTGCCAGGAATATCAATTTTTGCGAGTTGCCCTTCAAGATACTTCAAGAATGTCGCCTTTTGTACATTATTATATAATGTGTCGTGCTCGTTGTTTCCGCTGAGCACATCGAGAGCCACATAGTTGCCGGCAAAAAGCATATAATTGCGATGTATTTCACGGTCGATATGTGCGGCAATCTGCCGGAGTATCACCTGTTTGCCCAATGAGGGGCCAAGAGTCGTGAGCCAAGAGTCGATACATGGGGCACAATGATAATGGATACGACCCTTGTAGCCCATGATGCCCGTCTGCATGCTTACCACATCATCCTGGGCACTCTTCCGCCATCCCGGCACATCGCGTTTCAGTTGAAACTCTGCTGCCTTGAGGAAGTCGCAGGGATCATACTCGTAAGAGATAGTCAATGGTACTATATGCAAACTTGCCAAGCGGTCGGTCAATGATCCCTCACCCCCCATGGCCATCATCTTGAGCAGTGCCTCCTGTGTGCGGTCGTTGGAATCCTTAGCCCTACCCTCTCGTTGTGCAATCCATATATTCTCGTTTTTCTGGGATATGGCATAGTGCATATAATCCGAGAGTCGTTTGCTTGCCAGGAGCATCTGCCTTGGTTGGAGACTTCTCTCCACAATAAACGACTTGTTGATTCTCACGAGGTCTTTCACCCATGGCAATGAGAGCAAGTTGTCGCCGATGGCAATCTCACATGTCGTTTCGCACCCAGAGTCGATGAGCAATTTATCGAGCAAGCCAGAATCGAGGACGATGTCGCGGTGGTTGCTCACGAAGGTATACCTTTTGCTCATATCGACGGCGGCGACATCCATGTCGCACCCCGTGCTGGCCTTTGCCAGTAGTTTTTCGAGGAAAGTATAGCAAAAAACCTTCTGGAACTCAAGGCTCGTGGTGCATTGTCTCATTTTTGCCCCTATCATTTCCACGGGCACATCCGGGTACAGATATTTTAATACCTCACAGAATTGTTCGTTAGCCAACAAGCGGTCGTAGACCTGTGGCAGTTCTTCCGGCTCAAAGGGCCTGATGTCGTTGAATTCTTGTGGGATGCTCATTTGTTCTTGGGGGGAGTTTGGGGGTTGGGGAGTTTGGGAGTATGGTTTGGACAATACTCTTATGGTGTTATCAGAACTGATTCTCGATGATATCGGTGAGCACGTCGGTCATATTCAGTCCTGCAGCCTTCACCTGTTGTGGGATAAAACTTGTAGGTGTCATGCCCGGTGTGGTGTTGATTTCCAGCATATTGATTTTGTCGCCACCCTCATTATTCTTTGTGATGATATAATCAATGCGGATGATGCCGTTGCAATGGAGGATGTCGTAGATGGCACTTGTCAGTTCGGCCACGCGGCGCGCTGTGTCCTCAGGAATACGGGCAGGTGTAATTTCCCTCACCTGACCATTATACTTGGCATCATAGTCGAAGAACTCGTTGAATGTCACCACCTCCGTTGCCGGGAAGACCACAGATTTCTCCCTGGTCTTATAGCATCCGATAGACAGTTCCACGCCATCGAGGAATGACTCCACCATCACCTCGTCGCTCTCCATCATGGCTTTTCTCACTGCCGGTGCCAGTTGGTCGAGATTCTTGACTTTTGACACGCCGAAACTACTGCCATCGTTGGCTGGCTTGACAAAGCACGGCATACCGATTTTCGACATGATGTCCTCGTCGGAAACCAACTGTTCGTATCCTCTGCGTATGAGTAGGCTCTCTGCCACGCTCACTCCGAATCCGCGCAGATACTGGTTGAGCACGAACTTGTCGAAGGTCATTGCCTCGACGAGTACACCGCTGGTGCTGTAAGGTATATGCAGCAATTCGAAATATCCCTGCAAGATACCATTCTC
This sequence comes from Prevotella sp., assembly GCA_017548385.1. Classification (GTDB taxonomy): domain Bacteria; phylum Bacteroidota; class Bacteroidia; order Bacteroidales; family Bacteroidaceae; genus Prevotella. Next base: position 5,575 of record JAFZAE010000096.1, on the reverse strand, counting down.
GCCTGGAGTTCCATGAATAGTGATGTATGCATAGTCGAAAATCACGGCTTTTCCGTTTTCCATAAAGGAGAAGTCGTTTCGGTCGATTTTTGCTGTCAGGCCTCCTGGTAATTCCACATACCAATCCAAGCCCTTAACATCTACGATATATACATTGTAGCGTTCCTTGTCCAAAAAAGAGTAAATTCCTTGTGCCGACCGCAAAGATACATCGTGCTCGGAGGAGTCACCTCCACACACGATTGCGACCGTTCTCTTCAAATTTTTCATATTTTGAGTTTATGAGTTTTTTGAGTTTATGAGTTCGTGAGTTTATTAACTAATTAACTTATCAACTAATCAACTTATCAACTTACGAATCTATATTGAGTTTTTTGTATACGTATCCTTTAATATATTGTCTCCATTTCTCAATCACTGCGTTCAAATCAGGTGGTATGGACGACGTGAAGTCCATCTGTTCGCCCGTGACGGGATGCACGAAACCAAGCGTCTGGGCATGGAGAGCCTGTCGCTGACACAGTTTTAGGCAATTCATGATAAATGCCTTGTAGGTACTGCTGCGTTCTCCCCTGAGAATCTCTGTTCCACCATATCTTTCGTCTCCGAAGAGCGGATGCCCGACAGACCTCATATGTGCCCTAATCTGATGTGTGCGTCCTGTCTCCAACATACACTCTATGAGCGTGGTATATCCAAAACGCTCCACTACCCTGTAATTGGTGGCGGCCGGTTTCCCATTTTCCGAGTCTGGTGGAAAAACCGCCATACGCAGGCGGTCGCGTGGGTCTCTCCCGATATTTCCCTCTATCCTGCCAGTCTCCTCCTCCATGTTTCCCCACACCAATGCCAAGTAACTGCGGTGTGTAGTTTTATTGAAGAACTGCAGTCCGAGGTTACTCTTTGCCTCGGGGGTCTTGGCGATGACAAGCAGTCCGGTGGTGTCTTTATCGATGCGATGCACCAGTCCCACCTCAGGGTCATTGGGATCATAACCGGGGTTGTTACGCAAGTGCCATGCCACAGCATTGACCAATGTACCATGAAAATTGCCACATCCGGGATGCACTACCATGCCTGCCGGTTTGTTGATGACCATCAGGACATCGTCCTCATAGACGACCTCCAGAGGTATTTCCTCCGGTTGGATGGTGGTATCGTATTGGGGTCTGTCGAGCATGAGTGTAACGACATCCCCCGGCTTAACCTTATAATTGCTTTTGACAGGTTTTTCATTGACATGCACGAAGCCAGCGTCTGCTGCCTTCTGAATACGATTTCGGCTGGAATGCTGTAATTTCTCGAACATGAACTTGTCCACTCGTAGTGGAACCTGTCCTTTGTCCACCGTGATACGATAATGCTCGTATAGCGGCTGTTCTTCTAATACCTCCAGTTCATCCTGCACCTGGCTGTTCTCTTCTATTGGCCTCATTGTCTTATACATTGATTAATCCCCTCCAGAAGGAGCAGGTGGTGGCGGTGGTGGGACAACAGGGACGTTCTTCGATGATTCATTGATAGCCTTCATGAGTTCTTCTCTGCCAGGTGCGCCAGCCTTCGATGGGTCTGGCCGTTTGTAATGCGACCTGGTACGTTGCGGTTTCTCATCTTCTTGCAGTTCATCCTCATAATAATACACATCGCTTTCCATTAAGGTGACAGCATCATTGACATCGCGTCTGCCATCTCCCACTTGGAGGATGAGCACCTCTTCGATGGACACTTTGTCGCCAGTAGAGATTTGCTTACCCCTGCATTTGATACCATACACCCAGTCTCTTTCACCAGGTATGAACTCTGTATCCCCAAGTTTGTATCCCATAGCCAGAAGTTTCGATTCACAATCACGCAATGAACTGTTGTCGATGACATCGGGTATAGGTTTTTCGGGTGCATGCGAGGCATTGATTTTGATGAACACCAGTCGGCCTGGTTTGACGATATCCCCTGGCAGTGGCGATTGCTCGAGCACACATCCTGGAGGCAAGGTCTTCACGTAGTCGGTATCACTGACTTGAATATTCAGATGTACGTCATCGAGAATATCTTCGGCTTCATTGAATGACTTGTGTATGACATTTGGCACCTCCACGGTTTGCCCATGATGTGTATATAGGTCAAGTCCATATTTGAATCCCAGCACGAGTAATGTCGCAATGGCTGCCATTGCGAGAAGATTACCCCAGAGATATAGACTTAGGAATTTTTTAAAGAAGTTCTTTGCTGTCATTGACTTGTCAAATTATAATTTGCATAGATATGAGCATTTGCTGCCACTTCAATCTGCAAAGATAATCGAAACATATGTAAACGCAAAAAGAATTGGTTGTTTTTTTATTGTTATAAGAGGTTATAAGGTCATTAGGTCGTCTCTCCTACAGGTTTCAAGGAGAAAAATGCCACCTCTTATTCGTTTACCTATAAACGAAAAAACAGGAAAAAGCCTGGCTTTTCCTGTCCTCTCTAAATCTTGTCCTGGAGTTTTCGGGAATTACTTTCCGTGATTCTCATCAGACACTGTCAACTTCTTACGTCCTTTAGCGCGGCGAGATGCCAGCACTCTGCGACCGTTCTTCGTAGACATTCTCTCACGGAATCCGTGCTTGTTAGCTCTCCTACGGTTGTGTGGCTGAAATGTTCTTTTCATATTCGAATATTTATTTGTAATTATTTCTTATTCAAAAATCGTCTTTTTGACCTTTTGGGCTGCAAAAGTACACATTTCTTTTGAAATAACCAAAAAATCTTTGTTTTTTAGTTTAGAAATCTCTTTATTTTTTCAAAAATATAGTATCTTTGCAGCCACAAAGGGCAATTTTGCAGATAAACATATAAGAATATAACACTATACAACAATGATTAAATCACAAGACATTAAGAAAGGAACTTGCATCCGTATGGATGGCAAGCTGTATTTTTGCATTGATTTTCTTCACGTAAAGCCAGGCAAGGGCAACACCATCATGCGCACCACGCTGAAAGATGTTGTCAGTGGCCGTGTACTTGAGAAGCGTTTCAACATTGGTGAGGCTCTGGAAGACGTGCGTGTGGAGCGCCGCCCCTATCAGTATCTGTATCAAGAGGGTGAGGATTTCATTTTCATGAACCAGGAAACCTACGACCAGATTCCTATCGCCAAGGATTTGATTACCGGTGTAGACTTTATGAAGGAAAGCGACATTGTGGAAGTTGTGAGCGATGCCGACACCAACACCATTCTCTTCGCCGAGATGCCCGTGAAGACCGTTCTTCGCATCACCCACTCTGAGCCAGGTGTGAAAGGCGACACTGCCACGAATGCCACGAAGCCCGCAACGCTTGAAACTGGCGTTGAGGTGCGCGTTCCACTGTTTGTGAACGAGGGCGACCTGATTCAGGTTGACACCCGCGACGGCAGTTATCTGCAGCGCATCAAGGAGTAGTCTCCTTATCCACATAGCCAAAGCGATGGTAACGTGACCCGTATTTCATGGTGTACGTCACCGTCGCTTTGTCATTTATTTAACCACTCTCTATGAAATACTCAGTCATCATTCCTGTATATAACCGTCCTGACGAAGTGGATGAGCTACTTGAGAGTCTATCTCGTCAGACAGAGCACGATTTTGAGGTCATTGTGGTGGAAGACGGTTCTACCCATCCCTGCCGTGAAATCTGCGACAAATATACGGGTATGTTGGATTTGCACTATTATTTCAAGGACAATTCCGGTCCGGGGCAAAGCCGCAACTATGGTGCCGAGCGTGCCCATGGCGACTATCTGATTATCCTTGACAGCGATGTGGTGCTCCCCGAGACATATATGGCCAATGTAAGCAAGGAGTTGGATTCACAACCCTGTGATGCCTTCGGTGGTCCTGACCGTGCCCATGCATCGTTCAGCAGCACCCAGAAAGCCATATCCTACTCGATGACGAGTTTTTTCACCACTGGTGGCATCCGTGGTGGCAAGCGGAAATTGGACAAATTTTATCCCCGCTCGTTCAACATGGGCATCCGCCGCAACGTATACAAACAACTCGGCGGCTTCTCGAAGATGCGTTTTGGAGAGGACATCGACTTCAGCATCCGCATATTCAAGGCCGGTTGCAGTTGTCATCTCTTCCCTACTGCGTGGGTGTGGCACAAACGACGCACGGACTTCCGCAAGTTCTTCCGCCAAGTCTATAACAGTGGCATTGCCCGCATCAATCTTTACAAGAAATATCCCGACTCACTGAAATTGGTACACCTGCTACCCGCGGTTTTCACTGTGGGCGTAACGCTTCTGATATTCATTTCTGCCTTCGGCCGTGCCATGATGCACTACGACCCATCGCATTTCCACAGATGGTATCTGCTATGCGCCATCCCCTGGTTGCCAATTCTGGCATTCTGTCTGATTATCTTCCTCGACGCCACCATACGCAACCGCAGTGTTGTTATAGGTCTGAAAAGCATCGCCGCCTCGTTTATCCAACTCTACGGTTATGGCTGTGGTTTCCTTGTGGCATGGTGGAAGCGATGTGTGCTGAAAAAGGATGAATTCCAGGCATTTGAGAAAACGTTTTATGATTAAAAAAGTTAACAAGTTGACGAGATACAAGTTGACAAGTTAATTGATTAAAACCTCTCACTTCTATACAATGGAAAAACTGAACATCAACCAATGGGCACTTGAAGACCGCCCGCGCGAGAAATTCATGGCTCACGGTGCCGAGGCTTTGAGCAAGGCCGAACTGCTGGCTATCCTCATAGGGTCGGGAACTCCAAAAGAGAGTGCTGTTTCGCTGATGCAACGCATCCTCAACGACTGCGAGGACAACCTGAACACTCTTGGCAAAATGAGCCTTGAAGAGTTGATGAGTTACCATGGTATCGGAGAGGCCAAGGCCATTACAATCCTTGCTGCCTGTGAATTGGGAAAGCGGCGACAATTGGAGGATGTTCAAAAGCGTGAATCCATCAGTTGTGCCGCAGACATCTATACCTATTTACATAGCAAGATGCAAGATTGCGACACGGAACAAGCATGGATTATGCTCTTGAACCAGAATTTCAAACTGATCAAGGCCATTCGCATCTCCAGTGGCGGCATCACAGAGACTGCCGTGGATGTACGGCAAATTATCAAGCATGCCGTCATCAACAATGCCACGGTGTTGGCACTGAGCCACAACCATCCAAGCAACAACCCCAATCCCAGCAAGGACGATGACAACATCACACAACGTGTGAAAAAAGCCTGTGAACTCATGCGCATCCACTTTCTCGACCACGTCATCGTGACCGACGGCGCATATTACTCATATCAAGAACATGGGAGGATTTGAAAGAGGTGAGGAAAATCTCAGAGGTGAGGGGTGAGAGAATTCTCAGAGGTGAGGGGTGAGGAAAATCTCAGAGGTGAGGGGTGAGAGGTAAGAGGTGAGAGAATACTCCTCCTATTCCATCCCAATCTATCCCAATCATCCCAAAAACTCATAAACTTAAAAACTCATAAACTCAAAAACTCAAAAACTCATAAACTTAAAAACTCATAAACTTATAAACTTAAAAACTCATAAACTAAAAATATGACCAAGGAATATAT
>JAFZAE010000095.1 GCA_017548385.1 Prevotella sp. | reverse complement strand
CGACAGGTATATGTATATAGTTCCCTGCTATTATTTTCAAAATAACATCTTATCTACTTGTCAACTGCAAAGAGCAACTCCGGCCGGTATTCGAAATGCATAGTGTCGTAGTGATACCATCTGCCTCCCCAGACGAATCCATGCTTTTCAAAGACTTCGACAATTTCAAGAGGGATTTTGTTTTCATATTTCAGTTTGTCAGTCTCACTGCATTTGGGATTCGACCATAGCCAATAGCTGGAGTAAGTGGTATTGATGTCAATGGCTATGCCATAACTATGCGCGCTCTGCCGATTGGCACCACGGACTTTCCGCCAGTAGAACGACGAAGCGTTGGTGAGATATTTTTTCATCTCCGGAAAAGCTTTGAGGTCTGCTGCCACCTTGGCAAGTTGCAGGTTGGCACCATTGACCTTGGTGAATGATATTTTCTGTCCGAACCACTCCACGTCAACAAGATTTTTCTTGACCTCTTCCTCACTGCTTCCATACATTTTCTTGTAGAACTGTTCGCTACGCCCCCGCCCACAGTCACTTAGATAAGCCGGGATGGTGGCTGTGCGGTCGTAGGTCATAGAGAACATATCCTCCACGTCGCAATCGTCGAGTTTCTCAACGAACAACTTCTCGCGCCCGTCATCATAGATGATAGTAGTGCCGTCAGGGAAGACCAACTGATTATTTTTGTAGGAAATATTGAAATCAGGATACACCTCCATGATTTTCTTGACATTCTCAGGAATAGAATCCGCGGTCTTATTATCTCCAATAGTTGCCGTTTTACTATCAATCTTCTTCTCTTCCTGTATTTTCCGACTAATTTGCGAGGCATTGGATTTTTCCCCACATCCTACGATGCAGGCAGCAGCCATCATGAGAGTTAATAGGATTGCTTTACTCATGATTTTTTATAAATTTCACATTATATCGTTCCACATCATTGAATGAATTCCATACAGCATCGGCATCGCTTGTTCTTGGATAGTACCATGGACACTGCTGGAAAAAGTTGGCTAGGTCGTCACGTTTGAAACGATAGCCATGCCATGCATATATGTAATTGCGTAACAGTTCCAAATCACTCTTCGACATTCCCTCTAAATCACTCTCTGTAAGATAATAGGAATCAAATTCGTATTCAAAGTCATCATCTTCCGCCACTTCTTTTTCTTCTTCGTCAGCCTGAATTATTTCATCTTCCTTGTATTCATCAGTACTCGACTGAACTTCTTCAACAGAATCCGTGGCAATATAAGTACTAGTATTGTTAGATGAATTATCATTTTTGGAAGTCAGACCAACAATCAACAGTCCTATTAACCCCAATGCCAACACACTCGATATGATGGCAATAACCTTCCACCATTTAGTTGGTTTAGGGCGAGGAATTGGGGGGTACGGGTCATAGGAAGGAGGAGGGATTGGGGGCTTCTCATCAGCCACCTGTTGAACAGAATCTATCACCGTCTGTCCCTCATCATTCGCCAATGTCGTTTCCTCTTCAGGGATAGTGAGTTCTTCTGTTGTCATACCAGCGAGGAGTGTGTCGATTTCTGCCACCGTCTGATAACGGTTACGCATAGTGGGTGCCATGGCCTTGCTTACTATTGCCATCAGTTGCTGTGGTAATCTCGCCTGCCATAGGGGTTGTAAAGGAAGTCCATCATTGAGGACTAACGACGAGTCGGGTGGCACCACGCCAGTGAGCATTTTATACATTGTTGCCCCCAATGCATAGATATCGAGTGTGACGGGTAACGAACCATCCTGCCGGTAAGTCGCTTGTTCAATGGGAGCATAGCCTGGTGTGCCTAGTCCAATGGAAGTGCTCTCCTCGGGTTCACCATTTTCGTTATATTGCTTGGAAAGTCCAAAATCAATGAGTTTCACCTTCCCTGTGGATGTCAGCATGATGTTCTTGGGCTTGAGGTCGAGGTGTAGCATACGATTCCCATGCATATATTGCAGGGCAGAGCATACCTGTCGTATGATTTCCACTGTCTGGGCAGGAGAAAGTTTACCATTTGCTCGTATGAAGTCATCCACAGTACCCCCGTCAAGATATTCCATCACATAGTAGGCAGTATTGTTTTCCTCAAACACTTCGAGCACCTTTACGATATTTTCATGTTGCAAACGTGAGAGTTTCTCTGCCTCACGAATGAACTTGCGCTTATAATCCCGTACCAAGGAACTATCAGTGCGCTCCACAGTAATACAATCAGATGACCGGTTGTTCATTGTTGACATGAAAAACTCTTTGACCGTCACATAGACATTCACGTCCATATTCCCCAGTTCACCACTAAGCGATGTAGGGGTCTCAGCTAAATAAGTGATACCAAAGGCACCCTGGCCCAGCATCTTGACAATGGTATATTTGCCATGATTCAAGGTTGCTCCATTGTTTAAGGCTGACATATAATTAGATTTTTAAAGGTGGCTAAATTGGCTATAACTGCTTAAGGGTTTACACAGGTTGCAAATTTAAAGAAAAATGCGGAAAATTTTGAATGGT
>JAFZAE010000094.1 GCA_017548385.1 Prevotella sp. | reverse complement strand
GCAGTAGAGGAATGCGGTGAGAGCTCCGAGGTCCTGAGCGCAACAACCACAATAAAGCAAGTGGTTGTCGATACGCTGAAGTTCGTCCATGATGGTACGTATGTACTTGATGCGGTCGGTAATTTCGATACCCATACCTTCCTCAATGACCCCCACCAAGGCGTGACGGTGCATCATGGCCGAGAGGTAATTAAGACGGTCGGTAAGAGCGAGTGTTTGTGGGTAGGTCATGCTCTCCCACATTTTCTCGATACCACGGTGTATGTATCCCACGTGGGGATAGATACGCTCCACGGTCTCACCATTGAGCACAGTCTGCAGTCGCAGCACGCCGTGTGTAGAAGGGTGCTGTGGACCGATGTTCACCACATAATCGTTATCTGTGAGCAGTTGGTTGCGCTTACATTTCAGATTTCCATCCGCATCAAGCGAATATTCGTTGGCATAGTCACTCTCTTGATCATCCTCCAAAGAATAGCTGTCGTTGAATTCCCAGTTCTTACGGAATGGATAACCTTTGAAGTCAGTACGGAGGAAGAGTCTCTCCATATTGGGATGTCCAAGGAACTTAATGCCGAAGAAGTCGTAGACCTCACGTTCGAGCAGGTCAGCGGCATGCCACTCATGAATGACAGAGGGGATAACATAGTCGTCGCCAATCTGTCGGGCAATGGTCTTAACACTGGTACGCTCATGTGTCTCGGTATTCTCTAGGATATAGATACATCCCAGTCCTTCGTCGCCAAAATCCTCACCGATAATGGTGACCAAATAGTCGAAATGACGTTTCTCGCGCAATTGGCGCATTTCTTCAGCAAAGCTGTCGAAACTGATTACCTGACTATCAATTTTCATTTGGCATCCTCCTCTTTTTTAAGTTCCTCGACAAATTCCTCCGGTACGTCGGTGACAACCATCGGGCTTCGCCAGCCAGAGGCGATGGCGGTGTTCGACAGTCCAAGTTCACGCTCTTCAGCAGTTTGTTTGTGATTGGCACCGCCGAAGAACTTCTCAACTTTGACCTTTCGCTGCAACTGCATCATACCATACATGATAGCCTCTGGACGAGGTGGGCAGCCTGGTATAAAGACATCGACGGGAACAATCTCCTCGATACCCTTCACCACATGGTAACTCGACTTAAACGGGCCGCCAGATATAGCACATCCACCCACGGCGATGACATACTTAGGCTCTGCCATCTCATCGTATAGGCGTTTGAAGACAGGTGCCATCTTATGTGTGATGGTGCCTGCGCACATGATGAGGTCGGCCTGACGTGGAGAGTTTCGCGTCACCTCAAAGCCGAAGCGCGCGAAGTCGTACCGGGCACATCCCACGGACATAAACTCGATACCACAACACGAGGTAGCAAAAGTCAGAGACCACAGGGAATTGGCACGTCCCCAGTTAATCAACCGGTCGAGACTGCCTGTGATGACCTTTACCCCACCCTTGTTGAGTTCCTCGACGAGTTTCTCCAGACCCTCGTTGTCATTGAACTCCTCATAGGGTATACTCTTGATTTTCGGTTTTTTCACTTCCATTCGAGCGCTCCTTTCCGCCAAGCGTATGCCAGGCCAAATACGAGCACAAGCAGGAAAAATCCAATGCTGGCAATTGCCATCACACCGAAATCCTTTACTGCTATTGCCCATGGGTAAAGAAAAACCGTCTCAATGTCAAACATCAAGAAAAGGATAGCGAAAAGGTAATAACCAATCGACACAGGCAGCCATGAGCTTCCGTGTGTGGGAATACCACATTCGTAAGGTTCTCCTTTGATCTTGTTGTATGACCTTGGTCCTATTAACTTGGCTATGACATAAGCTGCCAACACCAAGACAACAGCCGTTGCAATAACGGTTACAAACAAAGTAGAATACATATATGTGTGTTATTTTGATTAAAATGCCTCTATGAAGCATAGACTTTAAAGCGAGTGCAAAGGTAGCAAATAAAATGCGAAGTCTTGTCTAAAAATAAGAAAAAATCTCCAATTCATGATTTAAGTCAATGAATTAGAGATTATATCAACAAAAACGCCTCGGAAACCCTAGGGGTTTTATTCTTCAACACATAGGCACGAAGATACAGATGGGTTGATTCATGCTCTGCGTCTCCGTGTCATTGTGTTGAGAAATTCCTGACTAATCGATTTTTTAATCGTTGTCTTCACCGCCCATGAAGTCCATGATCTTCTCAAGGGATGAGAGAGACAGTTTTCCCTCCATCACTAACATCTGGCATTCTTCTGCATCGGCCGAGACAACGATGATAGCCTTGGCAGAATCCTCATCGCCATCAACATAGATGATGTTTGTCTCACCATCTTCATTACTCTCTATGAGTTTGTTGTATTTGGACTCCATCTTCCCTGCCTGAACGAGGAAATCTTTCTTTACAGCCTCGCCACATCCATTAAGCTCCAATATTTTCATGCATTCGATGTTTTTCATGACCGCCTTGGTCTGAGAGTCGGCCTCTGTGAGAGCCATGGATAACAACATCTTGGGAATCTCCGTGAATTCCACCCCCTCTTTTTCTTTATACTTGTTAATTACTTCGTCATACGTTTGGCAAAAAGCCATCTGGCAGGTAAATACCAAGACCAGCAATACTAATAGTTTTTTCATAATTGTGAGTTTGTGAGTTTATAAGTTTGTGAGTTTGTGAGTTTGTAAGTTTATAAGTTTGTGGGTTTGTAAGTTTATAAGTTTGTGGGTTGGGGAATTTCTATTAAAACATAAACTTCACAGGCAGTTTGAACGAAACTCGAACAAATTGGCCATTTTGTTTGCCAGGATTCCACTTTGGCATTAAACCAACAACACGAGCAGCCTCCTTGTCCAATGACGGGTACAATGATTTAGCTATTTGTATGCTACTGATTGAACCATCTTTCTCTATCACAAATTGAACAATCACTCTTCCAATAACATCACATTCTGCCAATTCTGGAGGGTATTGTAAATTCTTTTGAATCCACTGGAACATGGCATTCTCACCATCAGGGAAAGAGGGTTTAACCTCAACCTCATCCATCTGATAAATTTTATCATC
>JAFZAE010000093.1 GCA_017548385.1 Prevotella sp. | reverse complement strand
TCGTAGGGCGACTTTTTCTTGTGGGCATTGTCGCGGCTGCGGCCATCAGTCTTCTCTGTGTCGTCGGAGACACCTCCACGGCCTTCCTGTTTCGCCATGCGCTCGGATTTCTTCCGCACACGGCGTATCTGGTTAATGTCAACGCCACGCTGCATCAACTGGATGATGATTTGCTGTTGCGACGTGCCTGCCTCGTGCTCCTTGATGATGAACTTAAACACTTGGTCGTCGGTCATCGACGACTGTGCTGAGATACATACAGGTATCAGCAGCATGACAAATAGCAATATGATGTATCTTCTCATAAGAATTATTTAGTGGTTAGAGGTGAGAGGTTAGGGGTGAGAGATTACTCCTACCGTTCTCGGTCGTTATCGATGCTATTAACTCGTCAACTTGTCTACTTGTTTACTTGTCAACTAATATTACAGTGGTTAGGGGTGAGAGATAAGGGGTTAGAGAATACTCCTATTAATCTCGTTTGTTGTCAATGCTATTAACTTGTCAACTTGACGGACGCGATACATCGCGTCCCTACTTAGAATTTCTTCCCGCTTACGAGATTGTAGAAGGTGCCGAGGATGATTTTGATATCAAGGCCTAGTGAGCGGTTCTCCAAGTAGCGGATGTCCATGTCGAGGCGCTTGAGCATCTTCTCCATCGTGTCGGTGTAGCCATTATATAGTGTTGCCTCAGAGGTCAGACCGGGGCGCATTTGGTATATGAGCAGGTAGTCGTGGGTGTGCTCCAAAATCTGGTTGATGAAATATTGACGTTCGGGGCGCGGACCCACCAGTGACATGTCGCCTATCAGCACGTTCCATAACTGAGGAAGTTCATCGAGGTGGTGCTCGCGCAGAAAACGCTCAAAGGGCGTGCTCTTCACACTGTCACTTTGGGCGACAAGCTGTGGGCCCTCATCTTCAACCACAGTGCTCATCGTGCGGAACTTATAGATGGTAAACGGCTTTCCACCATAACCTATACGTTCCTGGTGAAAAAACACAGGACCGTTACGCTGGAACTTCAGAATGATGGCAAAAATCAGAAAAGCCGGCGACAAAAGCACAAGACCAAGCAGTGCACAGACAAAGTCTGTGACACGCTTGACACCACGCTGCACACTGCCCATGGCGTCGTGACTGTAGCTCAGGCTAGTAACCTGCTCGCTATATATTCTTGCCAATGTCCGACGAGATGTGGTTCGTGAAGAAATTTACCCACCCAAAAGGGGGACACTTTATTAATATAACCGCTAAATTGCAAAATTGTTGCAAAGGTACTTCATTTTATTTAAAAAATCATGCAACTATCGTTTTTTTGAAAATAATTATGTAATTTCGCACCAAAATCATACATCAAATACATTATGAAGCGTTTTTTATCCTTTTTTGTTATAGTTCTCATGCTATGTGCATGCTCGTCAAATAAAAGTAAAGTCAGTGATTATCTCAGGGGAACCCATCCTGAATATAGGATTGTCGATGACAAAATGATGGAGGGCACGGGATTTATGCCTGTCAATCGGCTGCAAGCCACCTGTAATGAACTGGAAAAAGCAGAAAATCAACTCCGAAACGCTATCCCCCTTGACAAAGAGACTGCCATCAAATTGGCTTTGGAATATAAGAACAAATTTTCTGACGTCTCGGCTCTGATGAGACCCATTGGCACCAATGACAGCAAAACTATCACGATGATTTGTGTACCTGTCGACAATGAGGATGATTCTACGCATGTCGTGTTCTATCTGGATAAAGAAGGTGACAATGTGGAATGGTGCTCATTGGATTTCATCGAATATGAGGATGAAATCATGTCAAGACAAAGAAAAGTGATGGACTTGGTTAATTATGTGCTCGGTGATAATAATACAAAAGCTGAACCAGAGCCACAACCTGAGGAAAAAGCAGAGCCACAACCTGAGGAAGAAAGCAAGGACGAAAGTAAGGAAGAAAAGGTTGAAGAATGACCCTCAATCGGTCATTAATCCAACCGCAAACATAAGTCTCACCCCCAACCCCTCTTCGAAGGGCGAGGGGAACACCCTTAACTCAAAAACTCAATGAAGATATTTTTTTCTTTAGCTGCGTTCATTATCGCAGCTGTGCCTTCAATGGCACAGGTAAAATATAATGTCAGCGGAACATTTACTCAAAATGGCAAGAAGGTATATCTGATAGACCAGCTGACAGAAAATACCATCGACAGTACGGTTGTTGCCGACGGTAAGTTCTCTTTCTCTGGCGTTGCCGATAAGGATGCCTTGATGGCCGTCAGGGCAGAAAAGAGAAATTGGATGACGCAATTCTTCAATGACGGCACGCCTACAATCATCAACATCAATGACAGTACGCTGAAAGGTTCTCCTTTGAACGAGCGTCTGGCGAAACTTGAAGTTGAAATGGACTTGCCCCAGCGGATATGGAATGCTAAGATTGCCAATATGACCGAAGAAGACATCATGGCGCATCAGGATGAACTCATCGACGAGGTGAATAAGAAGATTAACGAGCAGTTAGCCTTTGCCAACAAGGTGTTCGAGGATGAGCGCAATTCGTTGATACCATTAGCATTCAGCGGCTATTACTTCGTGGACAATGGCGTGGAGGCATACGATGAGTTGGTCAAGGAGGGGGTGGTGTTTGCCAACCATCCCTATCTGAAGAAGACAAGAGATGAAGTGGAGGCTTTGCTAAAGCCGAAGGATAGTCCGAAGACGGCATTCATCGGCCAGCAGTTCACAGACCTGGAGATGGCCGACCCCGACGGAAAGATGCACAAGATTAGTGAACTTGTGGGTGAAGGCCATTGGGTGTTCGTAGACTTCTGGGCCTCGTGGTGCGGTCCCTGCCGAGCTGAGATGCCCAACGTGCTGGAGGCCTACAACAAATACCACGACAAGGGCTTTGAAGTGATAGGTGTCTCATTCGACCAGAAAAAGGAGGCTTGGGTCAAGGCCGTCAATCAACTCCAGATGCCGTGGCTGCAGATTTCTGACTTGAAAGGCTGGGAGTGTGCTGCTGCCCCCATCTATAAGATTGATGGCATCCCTGACAATATCCTCATCGATCCGCAAGGTAAGATTGTCGACCGTGGCCTTCGTGGTAAGGCGCTGCACAGTCGGCTGCAGGATCTATTAGGAGAATAAATAGTCCAACAGGATAATATGAACATCAAACTACACACTCCGAAGAGTTTGAAGGCGGGAAGCGGAATGTCATCTTCAAAACAATTCCTGTTGTCGCTTTTCGCTACCACCGTATCCATAGCTCTCACTTTTGGTACTGCGGCCATCATCGATTATAACAAGAAACAACGTGAGAAACGCGAGATTGTGATGATGGTGATGTACGAGCATCGAAACCATCAATACCGTGGGCAACGTGCTTTTCACGGAGAACGTGGCAGGGTTTTACCAGATGCGTCAGCTTTACAAAACGATGATTTGCGACTCCATTGCCAGTGAAATTGTCCAGAATGCGCCAGCCACCACGTTAAAAGGCACACTTGATTTCGATTACTCGGTCTATGCCATAACCAGCAGTGTCATCTTGAGGGACATGCAGCATTTGTATGCCCTGTGCAAGCAGATGATGGAAGTCAGCGACGAGGAGATAGAGGCTTATCGGAAAGAAAGAGAGCAGATTGATAAAGGCATTTCTGAATCAGATGAAGCTACAGACTCCATCATTAACGAAATCATGCAGCTGCAAAAAAACATAGATGAGTCAAAGGCGAAACTGAAATTGGAATAACAATTACAGAGTCCACAGGTAAAACAATGGAGGATGCATCACTATTGATACACCCTCCATTGTTTATATGTAAAAGTCTTGCTAAACTCCCAAACTCCTAATTATTCTTCTTCACCACCATAGGTTTATTGCTGAAGTCTTTGAATATCTCGAAGATTTCTTGCAGTTCGTTGTAGTCTTTCTCTGAGTGGGAAATTTTATTGATGTTGAACTGGTATTTTATCTGAAGTTTGTTGCCTATCATTGTCGTGAAGAAACGACCGTCGATGCCTTTGTCGGGGGTGGTGACAACTTTCTGCTGAAGATCTTCTGCCAAAGTGTAACCATCGGGTAGGGTGATGTTCACCACCACCACGTCCGACTGGTAGGAAGGGAATTCCACGGGTATCAGACGTTTTGTCTCGGTGAAGGGGTTGTTGGCCATAGGAGGCTCTGGGAAGGGACAGAAACTGATCTCACCGTTGTTCACCTTTCCTTGACGGGTGAACTCCACCTCCTCTACTGCCTCGCGAGCAAATTCTGGTTCGATGCCCTTGGCAAGTAGGCGCTGATGATAGTTGGCCGCAGCAATGCCTGTATAGCGTGTCGTCTGTTTGCCTGTTAACTTGCCGTCAGTACTGAGCTCGGCTTCTATCGTTGTGGAAGTCTGTGACTTCGACATCTTCTGCAGGTTCACCCACTCGCTCTTTTTGCCCTTTTGCACCAGACGGGCTTTTTCAACCAACATCACCTCTGGCAGTGTGTTCGGCCATCCGTTTTCGTTAGAAGCGTCGAGATAGATGTTTCCACCCGTTGGCATAATTACACCCACGATGAATGTCGAGAGTTTGCGAACAGCCGGGAAATTGTAGGGCAGTAGTCCCAGGTCGCGCGTCCTGAGCATCACGGGGGCGGCGGAAAGTCCTACATCGTTGAGCGACTGAATGAGCAACAGGTTGATGTCGGCATTCGAACCACTACCTTCCTTCAATGTTTCAGATGGAGATGCCGGACTCAGTTCATACTTCCCATTCCACTTAACTTTGCTCTTCACCAACTTGAACACAGCAGCCACGCGCTCTTGCAGGTTGGCGATTTCTCCCAGCTTGGCCTCTTTCAACTCGTTGGCCAGCGGACTGTGGTCGTTCAGATGGATGCCCAAATCGTCAGAACTGAGAATCATGTCGTCAATCTGTTCCCACGTCTTGGCATAGTCCATCTGCGACATTCCACGTAGGCGATATTGCTTTAGTTCAGCAGTGATGCCTGCACAGTAATCCTGGATATTCCACACATAGTCATCTTTTGGTATACCTATCAGGTCACGACCTACATAGACATAATGGTTTGTGTTGACCATCATGGGATTTGCCAGTGGATCGCTCTCCACCTTATATTGCAAACTACCCTTGGTAACGGTGTACGTCAGGCGCTGGATACCGTGGTCCTCAATGTTGAATATCAAGTAGTTGGGAATGTTCATATCCAGTTTGGCATACGCCACGGGTATCTCGCACTGAGCATACCAGTCGCGCAATTGCCAAAAGAGTTGGCTGTGGATTTTATATTCGTATTCAATCACAGTGCCCTCCTTCACATCGGGGATAGTAAACTCCACTAGATAGTTTTGGTCGTCTATCTTCGTCTGCACAATGTCACTTTTCTTCAAGGATGTCTTCACTACCTTGCCGCCTTCTAGGTTAAAGGCGGTAGCCTTGATATCCTCGACCATCTCGTCGCCATCAGTGCCAAAGACTCCTTCCGACATCGAGCCATCCTGCTCCTGAAAAGATGAATTTCCCGTGACCCTCTCCATCGGAATGGCCATGAACGAAGTTCTCATACCACTGATATTATTGCCCACTGACATATTCATCTGATAAGGAACAACCACCTTGGCGAATCGGGCACCACTGGGTTTCAACACCTTGATACGCCATTTATCATGATAGTCCACCAGATAGCTGTTCACCTGAACGGTGTATTCCACATCGCTTAGTCGGCACAGTACCACGGCTTCTGCGTCTGGCTCGGACTCATAGACTGTCATAGCCATCTCTTCTTTCGTGGGCTTGCCAAACTTCATGTTCACGGGTTGTTGGGCAGCGACATTCAACCCAGCCACAAACAACAACAGTGCTGTCAAATAACTGCGGATTTTCATATTCGGGTTTTATTAACGGATTTTATTCAATCACCACCTTTGTGCCGTTGTGGATATACACACCACGGAGACGAGGCTTGCGTGGTAGTTTGAAGCCCTGGAG
>JAFZAE010000092.1 GCA_017548385.1 Prevotella sp. | reverse complement strand
GCTGCCATTATACTTCTTTTAGCCAGTGTTAGCATCATATACTTCTCAAGAAAGAACCAGGAGGCGAAAAATCCCCAACAAGTCATTGTGAAACAACAACGATTAAATAGTCCCATCGATGAGTTCTTAGATAGTCTGACCACCAAAGAGATAATGATGCTGGCTTATTATGAGACAGAAGATATACCTGAATATTAGAATGAGTCTGTATGTTTAGGAGTTAAGGTGCCTTTATAGAATCTATATTGGATATAGTAGCTATAGATGCTATAGATAACATAGTGAAATATAAAGATAATGTTGTAAAATATGAATCAATAAAGTAACATATAATTAGGAAAATAGCATGAAACAATATTTTTTTTCTATCTTGCTGGTGCTGTCCGCAATGACAGTCTCTGCACAGACCCACCGAGCCGACTCGCTCAACGAACGATTATTCAATGCCAAAGTGCGTGAGATGGTTTATAGGCTTCGTATTACCGACGAGCAAAAACCGAAGTTCATCACCATCTACCGTCGTTACAATGAAGAAATGATTGCTGCATGGGGTGAACACCAACGCCCCACACGCCCCACCACCACCGATGAGGCGGCAGCCCTACAACGTCACCGCATGGAACGTCAGCAGCGGGCTCAGGCTATCCGTCTTCGCTACATCGATGAATTTGCCAAAGTACTTGAAGCACAACAACTAAACAGATTCTTCGATGTAGAGAATGAGATACAAAAAAAATTGAAAGCACGGCGCAACCATTCACAAGGCCGTAACCACTCTCAAGGTAGGAGACATCACCACTGAAACAGTAAATTATCACCTAAATGAAACGTACCCTCTTTTCCCTATTGCTTGCCACACTTTCTGTGGCAAGTTTTTCTGCTGACAATCACGAAGTCCTCATCAACTATCAAGGTACGACGGCTTCGGTCGATGTGTCTTCAGACATAATGTCGCTTGTAACAGTAACAATATGCGATGCTAACGTTATAATAGAGCAGAGTGTAAATGTCGCAGAAGAAATCACCTACCGACTCTCTGGTGAAAGCACAAACGGTTCGTTTGTCCATACGGGGGATTATAAAATCACTCTGTCATTAGAGGGGCTACAGTTGACAAGTCAGATGGGTGCAGCTATACAAATCAATAATGGCAAGCGCATCGCCATCCAGCTGAAAGAAGGCACCATCAATACGCTGACCGACATGGAGGGCGGAACGCAGAAAGCATGCATGGTTGTAAAAGGCCATGGTGAATTTCAAGGTGGCGGAACGCTTGTTATCAACGGTCGCGGAAAGCATGCATACAAGGGTAACGAATATATAGAATTAAAAGCCGACTTGGGTACACTAACCCTAAATAGCGAAGTGAAAGACGGTCTTCACACAGACGAATATGTACTGTTAAAAGGAGGCACGTTACATATCACGACCACAGGAAATGGTTACTGGGACGAAGAAGAATTGAAGACAAAAGCACCATCCTGTATCAATGCTGTGGGCAACGTCATCATCTCCGGTGGCACCATCAATTTATTAAGTACAGGTGATGGAGGCAAAGGCATCAGCACTGACAGTTGTTTCACAATGACAGGCGGTGAATTGTCGATACTCACCCAAGGGGCTCGTTATATCTACAAGAATTACAATGGCGATAAAACCGACAACGACAACATTCCTGACTCATTAAAAAATTCACCAAAAGCCGTTAAAGCCGGTATGGGGATAAATATCAGTGGCGGTACAATACACCTTTCGACAGAACAAGACGGAGGAGAAGGTTTAGAAAGTAAAGAAATGCTTTTCATTCATGATGGAATTCTGCACATTGACACATTTGATGACTGCATCAATGCTGCAGGCAATGTGTGCATCCATGGTGGCAATCTCTTTCTCAATTCAGCAGACAACGATGGTATTGACACCAACCAGAGCATGTATATTACAGGAGGAGAAATCATAACCCTGGGAAGCCATCTGCATGAATTGGGCATAGATGTAAACGACCGTAGCCCCTATAAAAAACTATACCTGACAGGGGGGACAGTGGTGTGTATTGGTGGGACATCTCAGATAACTCATCCTTATACCTGCGAAGGAGCACAACCAGCTCTTTATTATAAGGGGAAAGTTACCCCAGGTACAATGCTACAATTATATTGTAGTTCCGATGACAAAGAAGTCCTGCACTATCAACTCGAACGCGACTACACCAGTGAAGCAGGTGGCATATCACCAGAATTGTGTGTCATGTTTTCCTCGCCCCTACTCCAGTCTGGAAAAAGCTATGAACTCATAGACGAAAAAACAGGGACATGCATGGCCATTATCAATTCATTGGCAGAAGTTTACAGTTATATGGATACCATGAGTCCCCATTTCTCCTACGAATCTTTTAGTTTAGGAAGCAACACGCTCCCCTATCGCCGTGCCGACATTTGCCACAACGAGGATGACACTCCAATCCTCATCCTATATCTGCATGGAGGTTCCGCTCGTGGTAATGACAATGAGTTACAACTGTATGAGAAAGGCGTATCAGTCATCTACCAGTATCTCTACAACCATCGAATTCCCGCCACACTCATCGTGCCACAATGTCCGACAGGCGGCGGTTGGACAGGTCAACTGCGCAAAGTGGTAAACGAACTGATGAAAAACTATGCCCACACTGAAGGTTTCGATGCCAACCGTGTCTATGTCATGGGCGGTTCGATGGGTGGCACAGGCACATGGGCACAATTATCCTATTATCCCGACTTCTACGCTGCTGCCATGCCCGTCGCTGGCAATCCCACGGGAATGAATGCCCAGAATGTAGCGACCACGCCCGTGCGTACAGTCATGGGTTCCGCCGATAGGATGATGAGCATCTCAGCAGTGGAGCAATTCCAGTGGGAGGTGACAGATGCGGGCGGCACCCTAATTTTAGACATAGAAGAAGGCTGGACACATCAAAACACCTGTGAAGAAAGTTACACCGATGCGCGGCTCGACTGGCTATTCTCAAACAGTAGGAATAAAGAAATTGCCATCCACGGCGATGTGGACGGCAATCATATTGTCAACGTCACGGATGTGATGCTAATGGTCAACTATATGATTGGGCAGATACCCAACATATTTATCTTTGACAATGCCGACATTGACCATAACGGTATTATCGATATTAGCGATGTCATGAATGTTGTGAACTACATTATTTCCCCCAGCCACTAATCCACTTATCAAGGTCGATTTCTGAGTAGGAGTCAGGAGCGACGCGCACCCGGGTGTTGGCATCGGTTTTCCCAAGTAGGAACTTGTCGATGTATGCCTCTACCTCAGGATACTGGCTTGGGGGCAACTGACAGTGACCATGACCAGCGACGATGGAATAGCCTACACGGTCGGCGATGCCAAACTTTTCCCACACTTTTATGGCAGCATT
>JAFZAE010000091.1 GCA_017548385.1 Prevotella sp. | reverse complement strand
GATGATAGCAACAAGAATCACAAACATGTGTCGTCTTTTCAGGCATTCGCCGTTTCCGTCGCTACGAGGGTGGGAACGGGAAACCTCGCGGGAGTGGCAACGGCCATTGCCATCGGTGGTCCCGGAGCGGTGTGCTGGATGTGGGTCATAGCGCTCCTCGGTTCTGCGACGGCTTTTGTGGAGTCCACACTTGCCCAGCTATTCAAACAAAGAAACAAGGATTCTTTTATCGGAGGCCCCGCATATTATATACGAAAAGGACTGCACAAGAAATGGATGGCATACCTTTTCGCTGTGTTGATTACCATCACCTTCGGCCTGTCGTATAATTCCATTCAGAGCAATACCATCTGTGGCGCCATGCATGAGGCTTTTGGATGGAATCCATGGGTCGTAGGCATCATCCTCTCGGTCGTTGCACTCTTCATCGTCTTTGGTGGCATCCATCGTATAGCAAAAGTCAGTTCTGTACTCGTGCCTCTGATGGCCATAGGCTATTTCTTGTTGGCGTTGGTGATTGTCGTGATGAACATAGAGCACATTCCCCATGTGCTGAAAGTTATCGTCACAAATGCTCTCGGATTTGAACAAGGCGTTGGCGGCGCTTTGGGCATTACGATTATGAATGGTGTCAAACGAGGACTGTTCAGCAACGAGGCGGGAGAAGGCAGCGCACCCAATGTGGCTGCCACTGCCACCGTTTCACATCCTGTGAAGCAGGGACTCATTCAGGCGTTGGGTGTGTTCACGGATACACTTCTTGTCTGTTCGTGTACAGCTTTCGTCATCCTGATCAGTGGGCTTTATGACGTTCCTGAATTGAATGGAATAGCACTCACACAGGCGGCCCTTGGCTCGGAGATTGGTTCGGTCGGTCCCACATTCATTGCCGTGGCCATCTTCTTGTTCGCTTTCTCATCTATCATCGGAAACTATTACTATGGTGAGGCAAATATTCGGTTTATGACTTCCAATGCCATGGTACTCACCATCTTTCGCATCTTTTCCGGTGGCGTGTTTGTGATGTTTGGTGCCTTGGCAAGCCTGGAGATGGTGTGGAGCCTGGGCGATCTTTGTATGGCACTCTTAACGGCATGCAACCTCGTCGCCATCATCTTTCTCGGGAAATATGTGTTCCGACTTCTCGACGATTATAGACAGCAGAAACGAAACGGTATCAAAGAGCCGACCTTCCACAGAAGCCAACTGCCAGAGATAGAACACGACATCGAATGTTGGGAGTAGGTCCCGAATTGTCACGAGTCTTTGAATCATGTTCTATCCCGAATTATCGATTAAGAGATGGTGTTTTTACTTGAACATGAATGACCATCAATCTTCCATGAATTATTTTCCCGAATTATCGAATTAGAGACTGTCAGAGGACATAATTTCTATAATTCGATAATTCGGGACAGAATATAAATGTAGGTCACAGAAATTCAGGAAAATCTATCATTACTTCCCTTTGGTCAGTGGGTCTGCGACAAATCTCGTGATAATGAGGATCATCTCAAATTCTTGATCCATTCCACCATGTCGTCTAGAACTTCCGGCGAGATGGTTTCATCGATGGTGATATACTCTTGGGGAAGTCCCGTCGTGCAATGCTGGAACAGGTGGTTGAGTGAAGGATATTCCTTGATGAGGTTTTTCTTTGAAGATGGCAGCAACTGTCGGATGGCAGGGAGGTTAAGCGAGGAGATTACCTGACAGTCGCGGTCGCCGTTGATGGCCATGACTGGGCAGCGTGACTTGCGGATGTCGGCCGAGGGGTCATAGTCCATGAACCACTGCATCCATATACTACCGTAAGGACCGCGAGGCAAGTTCTTTATTTCGTCGCTCTGCCGATATTGCTCGGTGGACATTGAGCCAGTCATACCAGAGAGTTGCATGATGCGGTTGCTTTGGGCGGCCAAAAGCGTGTCGCCCTTTACGCCAGGTCCTGCCATGGAGATGATGAAATCTACCTTCTTACGCGAGGCAAGCAGAAAAGTGATGGCTCCCCCCTCGCTGTGACCTAAGCATCCTACCTTGCGGAATTGTTTGAGCGAGCGGAGGTAGTCGATGCCGGCGACAGCATCACGCATGAAATCCATGGTTGTCGCATTCACGGCATCACCCCCGACGGATTCTCCGCTGGTGCGGTCGTCATAGCGCAGGGTGGCAATACCATGACGGGCGAAATAGTCGGCTATGACCAGGAATGGCTTGTGACCCAACAGTTCTTCGTCGCGGTTTTGTAGTCCGCTGCCCGAAACGAGCAAAACCACCATGGGCTTTCGTTTCGCTGTTTTATCATATCCTATGGGATAGGTGATGGTGCCGGCCAATGTGGCTCCGTCTTTTTCGTTGCGGAAAGTCACATTCTCTGTCTCGTAGGGGTAGGGCGTTTGTGGCATCTGAGGACGGCGCATCTCATGCTCGTAGGTGCCTCTGCTCAATACCAATGGGAACGAGAAACCACGTTGTGTGAAGGTGCCGTCGAGTTTCCCATCCTTGAGACGCCCACGGTATGAGGCTTCCATATAATCCATCTTAATGGCCACGGAGTCGTCCGACAGAAATTCTTTTTCTGTGCCAAGGCCTTTTGCACCCTGGTCGGGGCTGTCCATAGTAATTACTACGTAGCCTTCAGCCTGTTCAATATTTAGTACCACCGTCAGGGATATTCCCCCCACGTCGAGTTTTCCATTCCATGAACCAACAAGTTCTGTCGTGTTGGCTACCTGTGCCTTTCCTGCCAAGGTCACAAGGAGTAGCATGATGCTGCAAATGATTTTCTTCATGTATATATTCTTTTGTATTTTTGTCCACATTATAAACGTATAGGGTAGGGGATTATTATATTCTGTAGTTTATGAGTTTATTAGTTTATGAGTTTGTGAGTTTATGAGTTTATAAGTTTATGAGTTTATGAGTTTGTGAGTTTATGAGTTTGTGAGTTTGGTGTTCTTGGCGTAGGGACGCGATGCATCGCGTCCGAAAAACGGTATGGATTTAGATTGGTGATTTGTTATTCGCAGGAGTAATCTCTCACCCCTAACCTCTCACCCCTAAAAACTCCTAACTTCTAACTCCTAACTTCTAACTCCTAACTCCTAACTTCTAACTTCAAACTCCTAACTGGTCAAAACCTGCTCTTCTCCTCATTTCCTGCACCTGTACCCTTGTACTTCGATCGGGTGACATTGAAGTTGTAGCTCAGGGTCAGTCCCACACACTGCGTATAGCTGTAGACATCCTGGGCTGTCTTGCCTATTTTATAGTAGGTGGTCACCTTGGTCTTGGCTGTGCGGAAGATATCGTTGGCATACAGCGTGCATGACAGCCTTTCGTTCCAGAAACTCTTCTGCGCTCGGGCGTTTACCAAGAAAGTACTGCCTCTATACATAAATCCCCAGTGGTTGCTGCCTGTATAACTGGCTTGAATCATCGCCTTGGTGGTGGGATTGATGATGAACCAACTTTGCAGGTCGAAACTGAATTCGGGTTTGTTCAGCTTCTTCGGCGCACCGTAGGCTTCGGCATCGAACATCTGTTGGTAGTAGTGCAGCGTGGCTTTGGGTTGCCAGAACCCGAACTTTGGTGAGGCCACGATGGTGGCATAGACACGGTCTTGATGGTCGAAGTTGTCTGGCTGAAATATGCCAATCTCGTTTTTCTCATCATACACATTGCCAACGTGGGTAAAGAAGTCGTGCTCGCGGGTAAAGCCTGTCACAAAGTTCAACCACGAATAGGTCAAGGCGAAGTCAATGCTCTGTCGTATCGAAGGTCGCAGCAGCGGATTGCCGCCTTCGTAGAGCATACGGCTGTCGTACACGATAATCGAACTCAACATATTGTAGGGCGGACGGGTGATGCGCTTGCTGTAACTTAACTGTGTACCCCACTTGCCCTTCTGCCAGGCGGCCGACAGGTTGGGAAACCAGTCGTTATAGGTGCGGCTGGGCTCTGGCTGCCAGACACCAAATGAATGGTAGTCCGCTGTTACGTGCTCATAGCGCAGACCGGCATTCAGATGCCAGTTTCCTAATAGCATCTCATATTCGGCAAAGCCGGCAATATTCTTTTCGTCCATCTCGTTGTCGGCCTCAGGTATGATGTTCTCTTCGTTGTAATTATTTCCGTGACTTTGTGTGGATGTGGCCTCCGAACCTGCACTCAGCATACCTTTCCAGATGGGATAGGTTAGTACCAACTTTCCTGCCGCCATCGTGTTTCTCTCCTTGTTGACGGTGGTGATGGTGCGGTCACCCAGTTCCTGGCTCATTTCCTGCTGGTTGAGACAGTCTTCTGATTCACGTCGCAACACAGTGGCATTCAGGTCAATGCCTAGCTTCCCTACTTTCCCCACATAGTATGTGTTCAATTCCCATACGGGTTTGTCGCTTTCATTCACATCCGTTTTCAGAAGAATGTCGCCGTAAAACGCCCCGTTTTTCAGGTAATTCTGATTCATTTTTGTCTTCATGTGTCCGAAAAGACTTTTTTGAGATGCGAAACTCAGTCCTACGGAATGGTCTGCGCTGAAATCGTAACTGAGACCGGTCTTGTACTGAAATTGTGCCCATCGACTCCTTACGGGTAAATCTGCATGAATATTAAACATATCCTTGCTGATGTGCAGTTCCTGATCCAGGTCCTGGTCGTTGCTGTGGTGACCATAGTCAAACGCTACGTTGGCAAAAGCTTCCAGCCCGCCCTCGCGGTATTTCACGGTCAGGTCGTCGTAGTTGTTCCACTTGTTGTTACGCCACGTCTGGCTCATGGCCTGTACACTGAGGCCGTCGCCTTGCGTCTTGAGCGTCTTGATGCGGATGACGGCATTCACCTCGGCATTGTATTGGGCTCCGGGAGCAGTGATAATGTCAACACTCTTGATGTCGATTGACTTCAACTGTTTCAGGTCGTTGGCGTTCGTCACTTTTTTGTTGTTGATGTATATTTCCGGCTCACCTTTAGCCAACACGGTATACTTCCCGTCTCCGCCCTGAACCATCGGCAGCATTGAGAGCAAATCGTCTGCGGTGCCGATATCATGGAGGATGGAGTGTTGTACCTCGACAGTCATGCCTCCGGAAGTCATCTTGTACTGAGGCACCTCGCCCTTAACCGTCACTCCGTTCAGGGTATAGGTCTCCGGTGTCATAGTGATGGCCCCCATTCTTCCCACAGTGACATTTTTCGCCACCGTCTGATAGCCTACGCAGGTGATTTTGACAATAACCCGTGGCTGCTGACAGGGAACCACGAAGTCGCCGTTCTCATTGCATACACCGTAGGTGATAAAGGTCGAGTCTTTGGCAGAGAGGAGTGAGACACTGGCATAGGAGAGTGGTAGCCCTTTCTCGTCGACAATGCGCCCCGTGAGTTTTGTCTCGGCCTTCTGCACACATTCTACATAGATGTCTTTCTTCTCGAAACTGATGCGCATGGGGTAGAATCCCACCACCTGGCGGACGGCATCCTTGACGGTTGCGTTTTTAAGCGATGTGGTGACCGTAAAGTCCTCCAACTCGTCGAAGATGAAGTTGATTTTATAGCTGTCCTGTGCATTATCAATCCAGATAAGTGCCTCGGAGAGCGATGTTTTTTTGAAATCGTGTGACAGTCGTTGTGCCCCTGCTGTCATAACCATGATGAATAGGCACCCCAGCAGTATATATAGTCGTTGCATATTGGTAATCGATTTAATGGTGATGATAAAATAAGTGGTCAGAAGCGTAATGTAGTTAGGAGTTGTTAGTTAGTAGTTGCAAATAACTTGTCAACTCGTCAACTTGTTTACTTGTCAACTATTAATTAGGAGGTGAGAGATTACTCCTGCTATTTTCGGGCGTTGTGGAACGGACGTGATACATCGCGTCCCTACGAGCAGCAGAGCATATGTCCCTGTAACTACTTTTTAACTCCCTTTTAACTACTCTTTAACTACTTTTAATTAACTTGTCAACTAATTAATCAAATAACTTGTCAACTCGTATCTTGTCAACTTGTCAACTCCTCAATTAATAGTAATGATGTTATCGGAAAGTGTGAGGTGTACTTTCTCAAAATGATTAATACGGTTGACAATGTCCTGAAGCGTTTCCTCTGCTTCCCATTTCAGATAGAAGCGGATGGTTCGTGCAGATTCATTTCCAAATACTACTTTCACATCGTAGTCGTGGGCTACCTGTTCCATAATTTTCTGTAGTTCCACGTTATTGAACTGTTGATCCTGTCGTATGGTGTCTGTCTTTTCAGGAACGGTTGCAACGTCAATACTGGTCACGTCGTCTTGTTTCTCCACTGAGGGTGTTTGTCTCACTTCTGTTGTGGGTGTCTCCTTTTGCGCCTGAGATTTTCGCCAATGATAGATGGCGGCGTAAGAGATGCCTGATAATGCCGCAACGGTGATGAATATCGCAGCCCATCTCATCATGGGATGCCGACGCCTATGCTGGGTGTGCTGTTCCTTGAATCGTTGCCATTCGCTATCGACATCGGGAACAGGAATATCAGTATCGTCGAGCATCTTGTCAAGTTGCTCTTCTGAATACTGCTCTGGGTGCAGTAGCATACGGATTTTTTCTTCGTTCTTCATGCCTGTCTGTTGTTAGGTGGGTTTGTGATTTTTTAATGGTGGGATTCTTATAATCCACCTTTAAATTGTTGACGTAGTTTTTTCATTCCTAGCACAATGTGCTTGTTGACGGCGGAAATGCTGATGCCAAGTTTTTTGGAAATTTCTTTGTAGGAATTGTCTTCATCGTAGTGCATCCGGATGACGCGTCCCGTCTGGGGTGTGAGTCGCTCGTCGATATAGCTTTGCACCATAGCCGTCACTTCGTCATCAGATTTTGTTTGCCACGCTTCTGCTTCTTCCGTACTGTCGTCGATTGCCAGTCTTGTAACTGTCTCGAGTTGTTTCTGCTTCCGTGCGATGATGTTAAGGCATCTATTGCGAACGCACGTCAGGAGAAATGCACGCAGAGACTCCTCACGCAATGGGACGGTTTTGTCCCATAGGCGCGCAAAGACATCCTGTACGGCATCCTTCGCCTCGTCTTCATCTCCCAACAGAATATGTGCCGCGCGGTACATCCTGCCATATTCTGACCGGAAGATTTCTTCAAACTGTTTTTCTCTTTCTTGCATCTTTTTCCGTCGTTTTATCTTCTATACAGCTCAACATGAAGAATCATCACCCCTAAAAGTGATTTTTTTCAAAAAAAGTGAAGAAGTCATCATTAACGGCTACAAAAATAGGAAAAAAACATAAAAAAACATTACTTTTGCATGATAATCCTTTGGAATTACAAAAAGCATGGAAATTATCAGAGCAACAAAGACAGCAGAACAGGCTGGTGCCTACTATGTACGCATCCAGGCAATGGCAAGAAAACATCATATACCATTACACGTGGAGTTTGACGAACACGACACGCCAGAGACCATGTATATCGTAGCCATTGACGACTTTCTGCCTGTTGCCACCTGTAGGCTTTACCCACTTGACGAAAGCAGGATGATGCTTGGGCGTATCGTCGTGCTGCCAGAATACCGCCACCAGGGACTTGGTACGGAGGTGGTGAAGGCTGCCGAAAAATGGGCACGGGAGTTAGGCTATACAAAGGCTGTCGTTGAAAGCCGAGACAACAAAATTCATTTCTATGAGACGATGGGCTATGTGGCCGACTATTCTAAGATGATTGTCGGTGAAACCTTCACTTGCTATCGGATGGAAAAGGAATTGGGAGTTGGGAATTAGGAATTAGGAATTAGGTGCCGTGTCTCAGGACATCGTTTACACTTTGTCTCAAGACATCGTTTACAAATGCCGTTTGAATAGTTTGACTTTTACTTCGATATAATACCATAAATTAAATTTCAATGGGTCCATAAACATATAGTTAGAATCAACATCATCGTTCTTTGAATTATTTTGTACATTTCCTGCCATAAACCAACT
>JAFZAE010000090.1 GCA_017548385.1 Prevotella sp. | reverse complement strand
TGGCACTGCGGGCACGTTCCAGTTCGTTGGCGATGCCGCCGGCAAGTTCTTTGATTTCTCCAAAAGCAGAACTGTCGGTTGCAGGCCCCAACATTTCTATCCTCAATGTCTTGCTTTTCACAGGCTTGGGGATGTTGATATGCACATAACCCAATGAGGCGGGGGTGATGCCCTCCCAAACTTTCTTCTTCCCGGCATAAATAGCCAAGGGATAGCATTTCGTGCGCCATCCAGCCAATTTCAATACAACTTCTCCTATAGAATACTTTTTTGCAAATTGATATTCAATCCAGGCATGTTCACGTTCACCATCACTACGCCATTCTGTCACTTCGTTATCATCGATGGTCATGTGTACTTCGCTCTCATTGCTGCCGGCTCTGATTCCAGTGATTGCCACCACAGGTGGTCCCTGAGGATATGATGGTGTGAGAGGTGTCTCTTCGCGCTCCAAGTGACAGGGTAGTGTTAGCGCAGGAAGCGAGGTCTCCGACACTTCATGGGTTTTTATGCTGACGGAAGCCTCGCCAAGTTCACTACTGGCAGTCAGATGTATTTCTCCCGCGGTGGTATTGCTGCGCACCAGAATGCGGTTGACACCACATTCCACGGGCAGTGACATTGCGCCTACATAGTTGTCGGTGACGGGTTGGTCGGCAGCACTGTCAAGAAGACCTTCTGAATGCTTCGGGATGTCCTTGCGTGTGACGTCTTCCTTATGGGCGATGCCACCAATCCATGTGCCTTCGCCATAGAGACTGAAGTTGATGATGCGATGGTCAAGCGGACAGCGACGGTTCTGCTCGTCAACTACTTCCACTTGTATCAAAGCCATATCGGCACCATCGGCACGCATACCCTCAGGGCTCTCTATCATTGTTATTTCCAGATGGTTGGGTTGTCCTGCTGTTTCTATTTTTGCACGACTGCTCTCCGTCCCATTTTGATAACTGATGGCTTGCAGAACTCCTGGCTCAAATGCTATATTATCAAAGGTGAAGAGATAATTATAACTGCGTTTTCCTTTTCCTTGTGACTTACCGTTCACAAATAGTTCCACCTCATCGCCGTTACTTACCACGTAGACGGGTTTGATGGTGCCAGGGGTATAGTTCCAATGGCCAATGATATGGGTGCGAGGCTTTTCATCATCCACCCATCCACTCCACATCACTTGATGGACATAGAAAGCATCCTTGGGGATGCGCATCGCATCGACGACACCACTGGTGCGGTAGTTGGACTCGCCACGGTGATGGGTGTTGGTATCGGAAAAGACGATTTTCACACCGCCACTGCTCACTCTATTTCCTGTGCCGGGACGTTCCTGCCAATAATCAAACCAACGGCGTACCATCTCCACGGCAAATTGGTCCATATTGTGGTTGTAGTCATTGGCGGGATTGCCACGGTAGAGCGGACCATCGCCTTCCTTGTGGAAGGGCCAGCTGTATTCGTCCCAATAGCGGCGAAGACCTTCGTCACGGCAATATTCCATGGCCCAGAGGGGCTTGTGGCTACTTTTGTTGATATAGAGCATTTCACCGCCATATTCGGCATCGTCGATATCGAGCATCTCACGGCAACCAATGGCACGGCCGCCATGGGGGTCGTATTGGTCGCGGATGGCTTTCATCTGGCGCATATGGTCAGCACTGATACCTTTATTGCCACACTCATAGAAGATGATGCTGGGGTTGTTGCGGTTGTAGATGATGGCATCGCGCATCAGGGCTAGACGCTGCTCCCATCGTGGACCATCTATATCTTTTTCGGCATCACCGGCAGGCATGGCTTGTATCAGGCCCACACGGTCACAACTCTCTATATCTTGTTTCCACGGGGTCACATGCATCCAGCGAACGAGATTTCCACCCGATTCCACCATCAGCCCGTTGGAATAGTCGCTCAACCAGGCTGGAACGGAAAGACCTGTGCCCGGCCATTCGTTGCTTGTGCGCTGGGCATAGCCATGCACCATCAATACACGGTCGTTCAGTGCAAACTTACCTTCTCCGAAGTAAGTCTTTCGGAATCCTGTGCGGGTGGTCACCTCATCTATGACACTACCGCCGTCGGATTTCAGTTGTGTCTTCACGGTATAGAGATAACCGTATCCCCAACTCCAGAAATGTAATTCCTCAATTTTCCCCTCTGTCGCTACGATACTGGTCTCTCCAGGGCGGAGGGTCACTCTTTTACCTTCCATCTTTGCCACTTGTTGCCCTTCTGCGTCATAGATTTTTGTTGAGAATGAAAAAGTACGCTCCTTTTGGTCATCGTTTCTCACTTCCGACTCTGCATGAATCGTTGCACGATGTCCTTTAACGTCAATGTCACGGGCAAAAATGTAGGTGCCCGTAGTCTTGAGGTTGCTATATAAAGGTAACGTCTGGTGAAGCAGGTCGGTTTGATGCAAATAGACGTTCTTGGGAATTCCGCCGTAGTTGGCATTGAAGTTCTTGTCGTTCCATTGGTAACGACTGTCGTATTCTTCGCTATGGTAGTTCCAGTCGTTGTCAGTACGCACCGCAATTACATTCTCCCCATCATGTACCACTGCGCTGATGTCGACACCAAAGGCCATAACACCATTTTCAGACTGCCCGACATAGTTGCCATTTACCCATACACGACCGCCTTGGCGCACACCCTCAAATTCTATATATACTTTTGACTTTTGGGTATCGTTGAGGAAGAAATGTTTCCTGTACCAACAGATGGTGTCAGTCAGTTCGATGATGTCGCGAGCAAAGGCTTCATGGCCATTGAAGGCATAGGGTAGGGTGACACGTTGCCAATGACTGTCGTCATGGCCAATGAGCATAGCCGTGGCATCATCACCCACATGCATCAGCCAGTCGTTGTTGAAGTTTCGCTTCACGCGTTCTATTGCCATCACGTTGCAGGAACAGACCAACAAAGTGATAGCCATGATGAATTTATAGG
>JAFZAE010000089.1 GCA_017548385.1 Prevotella sp. | reverse complement strand
GGTACTGATCCCGGAACTGACCCAGGAACTGACCCAGGAACCGATCCTGGTACTGACCCTGGAACTGACCCTGGTACTGATCCCGGTACTGACCCAGGTACTGATCCCGGTACTGACCCAGGTACTGACCCAGGTACTGACCCTGGAACTGACCCAGGAACTGACCCTGATGAAACAAATGGTCAGGATGACTTGTCATTCCTTGAGGATGAGACAACAGAACAGACAGAAGAAGATGATGATGACGAGAGTAACTACATCTATAAAAATTCGTGTCTAACGCTGACAAAACTTTCATTTACCCAAAGTTCACAAACCGTAAGTGCAACATGCACCAACAAGACAGACGCAGATGTCACATTCTATGATGGTTTAGGATTGTATGACGAGAAAAACAAATTGGTGAAGATTGTCGCTTACGATATGTTCCCCTACAAGGCTGGCCAGACAAGAACCAACAAATGGACACTTGAGATTGCTGACGTTGACGATGGCACATACCGTATCTATCCTGTCAGCAAGTTAGAACATGGTGATGATATATGGCATTTTAACAAATGTAGCTCCACAACAGCATTCATAGGTCTTGAAATAGCAGAGGGAGTTGCCACATTGTCGAATGGTCCAGCCATTGTATTCAACTCTTTCGAGTTGGATATGAGCAAGCCTTTGTATAAGAGGGCACCAAGAGAGTTTAAGGTCAACGTTACCAACAATATGATGGAGAAATACTCCAAGCAATTATACTTCTACGAAGATAGCGTGGCCTTTGATTTCAAAATTGCACGTATCCCGCAGAACTCTACGGTAGATGTGATTTTTACTTACTATCCAACAGAGAAAGGTGGTCACCAACTCCGACTGACAAAGAATCCATACACAACTACTCCAAAGGCAGCAGACATATTATATGAAGATTCTGTCTTTGCTCAAGACATAGCCACTTATAATTTGGAATTCAGCTATGAAATTGACAACTATATTAAGTCATCGCATACACTCTATGGCAATTCCTTCAGACTGAAAATAACTGTTAAGAACAAGGGCACGATAGACTACGACGACTATATCCGGCCACTTTTGCGAAACACCAACTGGTATGCCACTGACAAAATACTGGCGCATATACCTGTTGGAGAGACACGTGTTTATGAATTCCGTGCCGATGGATTGTTATACAACTCAAATTATCCTTTCGCTCTCTACTGGAGGAAAAAGACCAGCGAGCACATGAATCAGTTCTCTACAACGGCTTATTCTTTCACTATCAATACAAAACGTGGCTTGGCATATTGGACTGCCGACGGGAAAATGCATGCCACCCCCATCAAAGATGACCCATACGTGACACCCGAGGACGCTGTCGCTGTGAGTTTCGCTGGTGTATCAACATCATCGGCTCCTACCACCATCACTCCCAACAGCAACCCCAACACATTCTATTTCATGCCCAAGAATTATCCTTCACTGGCCAAGCATAATCAATTTGTCAGTCAAAAGGATAACACACAGCCTTTTGTGGCTGATAGTGTTAAGTTGTATGATGGGTATTCATTATATATACCTACTGTCTCACCTGGTAAATATAAAGCCAACCATATCAGCTACACTCGTACCTTTGATAAAGGTTTCAACGGGCTGAGGAGCGAGAACAACTGGTCCA
Source organism: Prevotella sp. (assembly GCA_017548385.1). Lineage (GTDB taxonomy): Bacteria > Bacteroidota > Bacteroidia > Bacteroidales > Bacteroidaceae > Prevotella. The sequence continues at coordinate 12,092 of JAFZAE010000089.1, read as the reverse complement.
CCATCATGCTGCCTTTTGACGTACAAAAGGTGACAGCCGATGGCGCAGTTGTGGACTGGTTTAAACCAAGCGATAAGAAGGACAAGAATTTCTGGGTAAGACGATTCTACGGAGAAGAAGGTTTCTATGCTTATTTTACCAATGCTGAAAACATCAAGGCCTACGTACCTTATATAATAACTGTGCCAGGCGACTTTAAGGGTGAGGAATACAGCCTTGTGGGCAAACAAATGGTTTTCAGTGCCGATAGTGTAATCATGGTAAACAAAAAGATTGTCGCAGATGCCGACAACTACAATTTCCAAGGCTCTTTCTCTGAGTGTGACACATACGGCGATTACATCTATTTGCTGGACGAGGATGAAGGTGGCAACAACTTCATTTATAATGAAGCAGGAGGGGTAGTAGCACCTTTCCGTGGTTATTTCACCTCAGAAACAGATCCCAATAAGAGTTCCATCCTCTATGTAGCATCCTATATAGATATATTCGAGGAGCCCACGGCTATCATCAAACCCGCCATCTACGAAAACGACGGCTCAGCCACTTATCTCATGCGCCAAGGTGTATATAACATCACAGGTCGAAAGATTCAAGATATGAACGGAAGAACTGTTGAAGAGGTTCTAAGACAACTGCCCCAAGGCATATACATCATCAACGGAAAGAAATTTACCAAATAGAAAGAAGCACTCCACAAAAATAAGAAGCACCTTACTTGGTGCTTCTTATTTTTTGTGGTGAGAAGTGAGAGGTAAGGGGTGAGAGAAATGTCTAAAGTTCTAAACTCCCAAACAAGAACTGATGTTCGATAAACTGACATGTCACCAATCCATATCTAATCATTCTTGCCAATGTGACTATTACCTGTGGACGTTTCACTCCTGATCTTCGTACCACCTGGTTTAGAGTCAGGAATTTGTCTGTATGCAAAGCGGAGAACACCTTGTTTTCTATATCACTATAAGAGAAAACCTGACCTCTTGGCGATTGCTCGTCCTTCCAGATACGCACATGCACTGGCGATGCCACAATATTTTCATCAGCCATACGTATAAAAGCTCTGTAACGTCCATCATCGCACAGTGCACGAATAGGTTTGTGATCTGAAACAGGCACATGAGCAATGACTATCTGCCTTCCCCCAGCCACAAGGCGTTCAAAGGAAATCTGCACTGTGGGTTTACAATAGACCTCAGCAGCCACCTGCATCATATACACTTCCTCTTCTGATCTTACCCCGGAGAGATGACCGTCATCACGCACACCAATCATCAGACGTCCACCATCCGTATTGGAAAATGCCGACACCGACTTTGCCAACTTACAGGCATCCGTGATTTTATACTTGAAGTCTTGCTGCTGATGTTCACCCTCAGCAATCATTCTGTTTAGATAGTCAATATCTAAAAACTGTCGAGCCATGCCTTCAGTTCCATAATCATTTCAATATGATACTTGAAACCTAAGTTGCTACCCCAGCCATGGCCACCATCGGGATAGATATGCAACGATGCTGGTACGTCGTGACGGTAGAGTTCAATATAATAGTTGGCACCATTGGCAGGCTCCACTGTCGTGTCATCATCGCTCAAGGCTATCCATGCCCGTGGTGTAGTACGCGTCACTTGCTGGTCACTACTATATTTCTTTTCTTCCCGTTTACTACCTTTTCCCATGAAATTGTCGTGCGACCCCTGATGGGTATAACCTTGCATCATCGTAATGACAGGATAGAAGAGGATTTGGAAATTAGGCTTGGCCTGATTGGTGGAAAGGGTGGCAATAGTGGAAGCCAAATGGCCTCCAGCCGACGACCCCATGATGCCGATGTCATTATTCTTGATATGCCATTGCGAAGCATTGCGGCGCACCATGCGGATGGTTTCCTCAGCGTCCGAAATGGGCACCTCGGGTTTACCATGAGGCATACGGTATTTCAGCACAAAGGCAGCGATTCCCATGTTCTGAAAGAATTTCCCCCACTCATGTCCCTCATGGTTCATTGCCAGTCCGCCATATCCACCGCCCGGACAAATAACAATGGCACGCCCTGTAGCTTTCTTAGCTTCAGGCAAGTATATCCACACCTTGGCAGTATCTCTTGGATCACCATTGTTGTTAGGAGCCTTCTTTGGCCACAAATTCATAACTTTCACACCCTGTGCTGATGCAGAGATAGCCACACAAACCAAAAGGAAGGCAAATAATACTTTTCTCATATTCTATTATTTAAGAGTTCGTCATACCACTCCCCTCGCCTTTCGTAGAAGGATTGGGAAGTGAGGCTTTGTCAACTCGTCAACTTTTCCATCTTTTCCGTTGCAAAGATAATGATTTTTTTGTAATATTGCAGTCAGTTTAAAAATATATAACATTCTATCATTATGCAAAACCGATTTTTCACATTGGCCATACTGACATTTGTGGCTATTTCTATGCAGGCAAAAGTAAGGCTGCCACATATCATCGGCGACAACATGATTCTCCAACAGAACGTCGAGGCACGCCTCTGGGGATGGGATAAACCTGGCCAGAAAGTCAACGTCACTGTGTCGTGGAACCAACAGGTTTATACCGCCAAGACCGATAAAGAAGGCCGTTGGTTAGTGAAGGTTCCGACACCTGCAGCCAGTTATCAGCCCCTGTCTATCACCTTCGACGATGGTGACAAAACCACCATTAACAATGTGCTCTCTGGTGAGGTATGGGTATGTGCTGGACAAAGCAATATGGAAATGCCTATCCGTGGATTTGGCAACTGTCCCGTGGAAGGGTACAACGACGAAGTCATCAGTGCCCGCCAGTATCATGGAATCCATTACGTGAAAATTCCCAGTGTAATGAGCATGACACCACTCGACGACGCCAACTGTGAATGGTATGAGGTTGGTCCGGAAACTGTGGGTGAAGCCTCTGCTACAGGATATTTCTTCGCGCAGGCAATCAACCGCGCCCTCGACATCCCTGTGGGCCTTATCATGGCAAACAAAGGGGGTACACGCGTGGAAAGTTGGCTCACCCGGGAAAATCTGATGAAATACACCAATGAACCACTAGACACTATGGAAATAGTTAAAGGGCATGAATGGGACTATCATCGTCAACTAGTATGGGGAAACGGCACATTCAACCCCATCCTTAACTACACCGTCAAAGGCATCATCTTCTACCAAGGATGCTCCAACGTGGGTGACCCTGGTGACCAATATTCAGAACGGTTGGCATTGCTGGTGAGACAATGGCGCGAACAATTCGGACTGGGAGAGATACCTTTTTATTTCGTGGAGATAGCACCTTATCACTACGACAACGTCAATGGCGACAATGGCGCACGGTTGCGCGAACAGCAGTACGTTGCCGCACAGCGTATCCCCAACAGCGCCCTCGTATGCACTAACGACCTTGCCTACCCTTATGAGGCCACACAGATACATCCTGCACAGAAACGTCCCGTGGGGCAGCGACTCGCATACCTAGCACTTAACCAAACCTATGGAATGAAGAACGTTTGGTGTAAAAGTCCTTCATTCAAGGATATGAAAATCGTGGGTGATACCATCCATATCCATCTCAACGACGACTATGGAAGTATCAACCGCTTCGAGGGGATTGAAGGATTCGAGGTAGCTGGCGCCGACAAAGTGTTCTATCCCGCCGTGGCGACCCATTTCTGGCAGCCCGGGGGCGGCTATTGGGATGAGACCATTCAGATTGTGTGCTCAGAGGTAAAAGAACCTGTTGCCATCCGCTATTGTTTCAAGAACTTCCAACTTGGCAATCTAAAAAATGGTGCCGGACTCCCTCTCTTCCCCTTCCGTACCGATCAATGGTAAAAGCCCTTTAACTCCTCACCATAACTCCCCTTTATAACTCCCCTTCATAACTCCCCTTCATAACTCCTCATACAATGCCCCATCCATTGGAAAAATTCACCCACTGCCCATGCTGTGGCAGTGAACTTTTCAGAATCAACGATGAAAAGAGTCGTCGCTGCCATGAATGTGGATTTGAATATTATCTTAATCCCAGTGCTGCATATGTGGCACTGATATACAACAATCAAGGTCAGTTGCTCGTGGTTCGCCGACAGTGTGAACCCGCTCGTGGCACACTTGACTTGCCCGGGGGATTCGCCGATATTGGTGAGACAGCCGAACAGGGCGTTGCTCGTGAAGTATTTGAGGAAACCGGTTTGGAGGTCATCCACACCGAATATCTTTTCAGCCTGCCTAACACCTACCTCTATTCAGATTTCCCAATCCCTACCCTCGACCTTTTCTTCCGTTGTCAAGTGCGCGACACCTCCACCCTTCACGCCCATGACGATGCCGCTGAATGCCTATGGCTTCATCCCCATGACATTAATCCCACCCTCTTCGGCCTTACTTCCATCAGAAAGGGAGTGGAAAGAATTATTGAAAATGAAAAAAATACAAAGGTGAAAGAATAAACTTTGGATTTTGATGCGACCACCTCACAACACCATTTTTCCAACAACGAGTTTATCCCCACTTAGATCGACTTTAAAAAAATGGGGGATGCGAATGTATCGGCCGTCCACACTCTTGTGGCTATGAACAGACATCATCCATCTACCATCAAGCGCCTTGAACAACATACCATGACCGAAGTCTGGTGGGGTGATAGGTTCCTGTTCTTGAATCCATGGCCCATCGAGAGTTCCCGACTGAGAATAGGCCACACCCTGGGTATATGTGCTATACACCCAACTTGTCCAGATCATACCTAGCCGTCCCGTTTCAGTTCGGAAAAGGAAGGGGCCGTCAGTCACCTTGTTGGGCTTGATGTTTCCATCTTCTTTTTCCCGGCTCCATGGGCTATCATGAGCGCGGAACAGCACCTCTGGTTGGCCAACGCTTCCGCTCAAGTCATCTTTCAGCTGTATTTTCTCTATGGTGCCATTCCAGTTGCTAAGCCACTCACCGCAGAAAATCATATAAGGCAGTCCATTGATGTCAACCCAAAATGTTCCATCAAGTGTAGGACGGTCGGCTGGTAAATATGTCTTGTCCTTCATGGGTAAATAAGGTCCTTCGGGTTTATCACTCACCAATACATGACAGGCTCTCCGTTCTATTACATTACCACGTACAACACCGATTTTCACGTCACGATTGGTAAAAGTAGCAAAGTAGTAATACTTTCCTTGGTACTGATGTAGCTCAGCCGCCCAGATCATGGGATGTGGACCCATCCACGACATGGAGTCGGTCATTGCCACCATATATGGACCAGTCCAATATTCAAGGTCTTTGCTGGTATATAGCATGCCACCTGTTCCTGTCATATAGTACATCTGTGACGCGGAATCGGCTAGGACGGCTGGGTCACTTAGTCGTATCTCACTCAAATGGTGTGTTTTCACTTCGGGGTGTCTGTGATTTTGACCTATGGCCTCAGAACATACAAGTGTCAACAATAAAGCGACGAGATACAGAATCTCATTTTTTTTGTTTTGTTTCATCATGATGGAAAGAAGTGAGTTGGGGTTACAAATGTAGTAAAAAAATATGATATAAGAAAAAACAAATAAATACTCATCTTTCGGAAGTTATGATGAGAACTTACAAACAGGAGCTAATTTCTTAAAAATTCTAAATTTTAGATATATAATAAGGTATATGATTAAAGTTTTGCGTACTTTTGCGGCTCGAATGACTTTTCGCGAGTAGGTGTTGAATATTTGATAAGACCAAACTGCACCTACTTAATTAATAGTGTTAGATCATATAGAACACCTACTTATTATCAATATGCAAGACAATTTAGTAATCGTAGAGAGTCCCGCCAAGGCCAAGACGATAGAGAAATTCCTTGGCAAGGACTACAAAGTGATGTCAAGTTATGGGCACATCAGAGACCTGAAAAAGAAAGAAATCAGTATAGACCTGAACACGATGGAGCCCGATTATGAAATTCCTGAAGATAAGAAAAAACTGGCTAGTGACCTGAAAGCCCAAGCTGCCAAGGCCGAGAAGGTATGGCTCGCTTCCGATGAGGACCGCGAGGGAGAAGCTATTTCCTGGCACCTGTGTGAGGTGTTAGGGCTTGACGAGAAGAAGACCAACCGTATCGTGTTTCACGAGATTACCAAGCCTGCCATCCTTGAAGCCATCGAGTCACCCCGCCATATCGATATGAATCTTGTCAACGCACAGCAAGCCCGTCGCGTGCTCGACCGTCTGGTGGGTTTCCGTCTATCCCCTGTGTTATGGCGTAAGGTGAAACCGTCACTTTCAGCAGGACGCGTGCAGAGCGTTGCCGTACGGCTCATCGTGGAGCGTGAACGCGAGATACAATCTTTTGAGAGCGAACCATATTACCGTGTGAACGCTGTCTTCACAGTGCCCTCCGACACCGAGACACCGGCAGAGGTGAAAGCAGAACTCTCCACCCGTTTCAAGACCCGCGAGGAAGCACTCACCTTCCTGGAGAGCTGCAAAGACGCCACTTTCACCATCGACAGTGTGGTAAAGAAACCCCTTAAGCGTACTCCCGCTCCTCCTTTCACCACTTCCACCCTCCAACAGGAGGCCTCTCGCAAACTAGGGTTCACTGTGTCGCAGACCATGATGGTGGCCCAGCATTTGTATGAAAACGGTCTCATCACTTATATGCGTACCGACTCCGTCAACCTCTCCAGCCTCTGCATCAATGCCAGCAAGGAAGAGGTAATTCGCCTCTATGGCCAGGAGTATAGCAAACCACGCAACTACAAAACCCACTCCAAGGGTGCCCAGGAAGCCCATGAGGCCATCCGCCCCACCTATATGAACAACACCGAGATTGAGGGTAACATACAGGAGCGTCGTCTCTACGACCTCATCTGGAAGCGTACCGCTGCTTCGCAAATGGCTGATGCCCAAATTGAAAAAACCACCGTCAATATCCTTATCAGTGGCAAGGAAGAATATTTCGTGGCCAACGGCGAAGTGGTGATCTTCGATGGTTTTATGAAAGCTTACCATGAGTCGAACGACGATGAGCAGAATGTGGAAGAAAGCCACATCCTCCCACCGTTACGCGTCGGCGACACCCTTACGCGCGTGGACATTGTTTCCACAGAGCGCTACACCGTAGGGCCTCTGCGCTATACAGAAGCTAGCCTTGTTCATAAACTAGAGGAACTGGGTATTGGCCGTCCTTCCACCTATGCTCCGACCATCAGCACTATCCAACAGCGTGAATACGTGCAAAAAGGCGACAAAAAGGGTGTGAATAGAAAATATGTCATCGACACTTTGAAAGGTCAGAAAATCGTCACGAAGGAAAAAACTGAGATTGTGGGCAACGAGAAAGGAAAACTGCTCCCCACCGACATCGGTTTGGTAGTCAATGACTTTTTGATGCAGTATTTCCCCAACATCATGGACTACAACTTCACAGCCAACGTTGAGCAACAGTTTGACAAGATTGCCGAAGGAAAGGCCAAATGGGCTACGATGATTAAGAAATTCTACAAGGATTTTGACCCTATCGTTGAAAAGACTATGAATATCCGTGCTGAGCATAAAGCCGGCGAGCGCGAATTGGGTATCGACCCCAAGAGCGGCAAACCTGTATTTGTGAAAATCGGCCGTTTCGGCCCTATTGTCCAGATTGGGCGTGCCGACGACAAGGAGAAACCACAGTTCGCACAATTGCCTGCCGATAAGAGCATGGAAACCATTACTCTCGACGAGGCTATGGAACTCTTTAAACTCCCCCGCAATCTCGGTGAGTTTGAGGGTAAAGCCGTGACCGTTGGCACAGGAAAATACGGACCATATATCTTGCACAACAAGAAATATGTGTCATTGCCCAAGGAAGAAGACCCACTGACCGTCACTTTGGACACAGCCATAGAACTCATAGACCAAAAACGCAAACAAGACGATGAAAGGCATCTGAAGAAATTCGATGAAGATCCAAAACTCGAAGTGATGAACGGCCGCTACGGACCCTACATCTGCTACGACGGTCAGAACTACCGGATGCCCAAGTCCATGCATGCAAAAGCAGCACAGCTCACCTATGAGCAATGCATGCAAGTGGTTAACACTACCGCTAGCAAGAAGAAGCAGTAATGACGCGCATCATCATCTTAGGATATATGGGAGCTGGCAAGACTACCGTGGGGAAATCGCTCTCACGGGCTCTCGGTATTCCTTTCTATGACCTCGACTGGTATATCGAAAGCCGAATGCGGAAGACTGTATCCCAAATTTTCGCCGAGAAAGGCGAAGAAGGCTTTCGGCGTATCGAATATAACATGCTGCATGAAGTGGCTGAGTTTGAAAATGTCATCATCAGTTGCGGTGGCGGCACTCCCTGTTTCTTCGACAACATGGACTACCTCAATAGTCAAGGGGAAACCATCTATCTGAAAGCTACACCAGAGGTGCTCTACAAACACCTATGCATGGGAAAAACAGAGCGCCCCTTGCTCAAAAACAAGACACCGGAGGAGATGCAGCGTTTTATCGCCGAACAATTACAACAGCGAGAGCCATACTACTCAAAATCTCGCTACACCCTCGATGTCAACCTGCTCGACACCTACGAGAAGATTAATATCTCCGTGGCCAGCATACGCCGTATGCTCAATCTATAAGGTAAATATTCCAAAGCATTTTTAGAACCCACCTTCACCAACGACCTTACCTATATGAAAAAATGGACTATTGAAGACTCCAAAGAGCTCTACAACATCAATGGATGGGGCATCAACTATTTCGGTGTCAATGACACCGGCCATGTCTATGTCTCACCCTGCAAGGACGAGACACACATCGACCTGCACGAAGTGATGTGCGAGCTGGCCTTGCGCGACGTGGCACCTCCCGTGCTACTGCGATTCCCCGATATCCTCGACAACCGTATAGAAAAGACAGCCAGTTGCTTCAAAAAAGCCGCTGAGGAATACGAATACAAAGGCGAGAACTTCATCATCTATCCCATCAAGGTCAACCAGATGCAACCTGTTGTGGAGGAAATCATCTCACACGGAAGAAAATTCAATCTGGGACTTGAGGCGGGTTCCAAACCCGAACTACATGCTGTTATCGCCGTACAATGTCAGAGCGACTCACTCATCATTTGTAACGGATACAAAGATCAGAGTTATATCGAGCTCGCACTGCTTGCACAGAAGATGGGCAAACGTATCTTCATCGTAGTGGAGAAACTCAACGAACTCAATGTCATCGCTCGTGCCGCAAAGAAACTCAATGTGAAGCCTAACCTCGGCATTCGCATAAAACTTGCTACTTCCGGTTCGGGAAAATGGGAAGAGAGTGGCGGCGACGCCAGCAAATTCGGGCTCACCAGCAGCGAACTGCTCGAAGCGCTTGAGTTACTCGACAAAAAAGGCATGCATGACTGCCTGAAACTTATTCACTTCCATATTGGTTCACAAATCACCAAGATACGTCGCATCCAGGCAGCCCTCCGCGAAGCATCACAGTTCTATGTCCAATTACATAAAATGGGCTATAATGTGGAATTTGTAGACTGTGGCGGCGGACTGGGCGTAGACTATGACGGCACGCGTTCACCCAGCAGTGAGAGCTCTGTCAACTACTCCATCCAGGAATATGTCAACGACTGTATCTATACCTTTGTGGAAGCCGCTAACCGCGATGGCATACAGCATCCCAACCTTATTACCGAGAGTGGACGGTCCTTGTCGGCGCATCACTCTGTACTTGTTATCGATGTATTGGAAACTGCCACACTGCCTGAGATGGCTGAGGAATTTGAACCTGAGGAGGGTGCCCATAAGCTTGTGCGCGACCTCTATGACATTTGGGACAATCTCAATCCCCGTTCCATGCTTGAGGACTGGCACGATGCCGAACAAATACGCGAGGAAGCCCTCGACCTTTTCAACCATGGCATCATCGACTTGCAGACACGTGCCGAGGTCGAAAGCATGTACTGGAGTGTTTCGCGTGAAATCAATAGTATCGCAAAGCATCTGAAACATGTGCCTGAAGAACTGAAAGGCCTTGACAAGATTCTTGCGGACAAATACTTCTGTAACTTCTCACTCTTCCAGTCGCTGCCTGACTCCTGGGCCATCGATCAACTATTCCCCATCGTGCCCATCCAACGTCTTGACGAACGGCCCACGCGCAGTGCCACCCTACAGGACATCACCTGCGACAGCGACGGCAAAATAACTAATTTTGTGACCAACCGCCATATTTCCAACATCCTGCCCGTGCATACATTACGCAAGAACGAGCCTTACTATCTCGGCGTGTTCCTTGTGGGTGCCTACCAGGAAATCTTAGGCGACATGCACAACCTCTTTGGTGATACCAATGCTGTGCATATCTCAGTGAAAGATGGTGGTTATCATATCGACCAAATCATTGACGGTGAAACCGTGGAAGAAGTGCTTGCCTACGTGCAGTACAACCCCAGAAAACTCGTTCGCCAATTGGAAATTTGGGTGGCCAAGAGCGTGAAACAAGGAAAAATATCACTGGAAGAAGGCAAGGAATTCCTCTCCAATTATCGTAGCGGACTATATGGATACACCTATCTTGAATAACAAGGAGCAACTCACGGTGGTAAAAGTGGGTGGTGCTGTAGTGGAGGATGAGCAGCAGCTATCACAATTACTCGACCATTTTGCTGCCATCCCTGGCCATAAGGTGTTGGTGCATGGTGGTGGTCGTAGTGCCACACGCATAGCCGCCTCTTTGGGCATCGAGAGTCAGATGATAAACGGCCGGAGGATTACTGATGCCGACATGCTGCGGGTAGTGACAATGGTCTATGGCGGACTTGTGAACAAAAATATCGTGGCCCGTCTACAGGCTCGGGGCATCGATGCTGTTGGACTCACAGGTGCCGATATGGATGTGATACGCTCACACCGTCGCCCTGTCACTGAGGTGGACTATGGATTTGTGGGTGATGTAGACCGTGCCGATGGCAAGAAGCTGAAAGCACTCATTCTTCAAGGTATCACTCCTGTCATGGCACCCCTCACCCACGACGGTATGGGCAACATGCTCAACACTAACGCCGACACCATTGCCAGCGAGGTAGCAAAAGCTTTGGCCCCACACTTCGATGTCACGCTCATCTATAGTTTCGAGATGCCAGGTGTGATGGATGCCAACGGTATGGTAATTCCCAAAATCACACGCCAATCGTTTCAGAAATACGTCAATGAAGGAGTCATCTGTGGGGGTATGATTCCCAAAATTGAAAATGCCCTTCAGGCTGTGAATGTAGGTGTCGGCAGTGTCATCATCACCCAAGCTACAGCCTTAGATGGAAAACATGGAACAAGGGTCGTTAAATGATTTGAGGGTTAAGAATTAAGGATTGAGATTATCTTTTTTTCATTATAATGATATACCGATTCTCGGTATATTGACTTTAGCTCAAAGCCTAAGGGTTAATTTTTGTTAATTGTTGTTTCAGTCGACTTGTATCTGTAACATTTTTCTGTTCTAATCGTCAACTAATCAGATAAGATGGAAATTATCAGTTTCAAAAACGATGTGCTGCCACTCAAGGACATACTATATCGTCTGGCCTTGCGTATCACGCTCAAGCATGAGGAAGCACAAGACATCGTGCAAGAAACTCTGATAAAAGTCTGGAACAAGCGTGAAGACCTTGATAATATAGACTCATTGGAAGCCTATTGCCTCACAATATGCCGCAATTTGTCTTTAGACCATCTAAAACGCAAGGATACTCACACCGAATCGCTGGAGAAGACAGAGGTTGCCCATGAAGAGCATATGGGACCCTATGAGCAAATGCTTCAAAAAGATCGTGTGGAACTTGTGAGTCAGCTTGTCAACCACTTGCCAGAGAAACAACGCAGTTGTATGCAACTGAGAGACTTCGAAGGCAAAACCTATAAAGAGATTGCTTCCATTCTGAACATCTCCGAAGATCAGGTGAAGGTGAATATCTTCAGGGCGCGACAGACCATCAAACAAAAGTATCAACAAATCGAAGAATATGGACTATAAGTATATAGAACAACTGATGGACCGCTATTGGGAATGTGAGACTTCCCTCGAGGAAGAGCAGATTCTCCGCACTTTCTTCAG
>JAFZAE010000088.1 GCA_017548385.1 Prevotella sp. | reverse complement strand
CGTCGCGTGATGCGCGACGACCAGTTGCGTCAGAAGCTCACCACCAACGCTCGCCGCATTTTCGACGAGAAGTATTCCCGCAAGGTGCTTGCCCAGCGACGCCAAAGCATCTGGGAAACCGTTCTTAACCCCTCTTAACCCCTCTTAACCCAACAGATGATCTCCGTCTGTATTGCCACCTACAACGGTGCCCGATATGTCACCGAGCAGTTGGCCTCCATCTGTAAGCAACTCGACGAGCACGATGAAGTGATCGTCTCCGACGACGGCTCCACCGACCGCACGCTCGATGTCGTCCGTGCATTCGGCGACCCCCGCATCCGCATAGTCCAGAACGAGAGCCAGCGATGCTACACCGCCAATTTCGAGAATGCCTTGCGTCATGCACAGGGCGACTACATCTTCATCTGCGATCAGGACGATGTGTGGCTCCCTAACAAGGTCGAGACCGTCGTCCATTACCTGCGCGACGAGGGCTATCACGTCGTGGCGCACGATGCCATCGTCACCGATGCCGCGCTCAACCCCTATCCCAACACCTACTATCAGGTCAAGGGCCACATCTTCCGCAGTCTCGCCGGCAACCTCATTCGCTTCAGTTTCCTCGGCTGCTGTCTCGCAGTCCGCAAGGAAGTGCTCCAGCGAGCCCTCCCCTTCCCCGCCGATCATCTTCTCTGCACCCACGACAACTGGCTCTTCCTCTGCGCCTCGGCCATCGGTCGCGCCAAGGTCCTCGACGAACCTCTCATCTACTACCGCCGTCATGCCGGCAACACCTCACAAGGTGGCCACAACGAACACAAACCCTGGTGGTTCCGCATCCGCTACCGCCTCTACCTCATCTGGCATCTCCTCCGCCGAGTGACACGATAATAATCACTTCATGAGCACCTTCTTGCCATCATGCACATAGATGCCCTTCGACTCAGGCTTGCCACTCAGGCGTCGTCCATCAGGCGTGTACCATCCAGAACCATTATCCATGAACCCTGAACCATTAACCGTCTCAATTCCCGTCTCCTCACCGAAGTTCAGGACGAACGCCTTGATGCTCTGGTTGCCCGACGAGCTTCCAGCCGTGATGCCATTGAGCGTGAAGTAAGCACGGAAGGCATTGATGGTCAAGTTGGCAGAGGGATAGTAAAGCGTATTGTTGGCACCGAGGTAGAGCATCGTATTATCCTCGCCACCTGTACTATAAGGATTGAAGATGCCATGGAAATTGGCAGCATCACCCGAAATATCCGTAGGCGAAGTGCTGGTGATGGTCACACCGTTAAATACGGGGTTCTCAACGTAATCCGGAGTCGATAAAGGCCACTTCACGATATAGGGCTTGCCGGCCTCGATGCTGGTCAGGTCATCACTGAAGTTCATTGTCAGCGTGCCGTTACTGAACGTAGCGCTTACCAGTGTCTTCACCGTTGCTCCTTCGAGCGGTGTCCCCGTGAAGCTTTCTACACCGAAGGGCAGGCACAATGTGTTCCAGTCATTGTCCTTCCAAAGCGAGCGCCCTTGCAGCATCACGTCGTGTGTCTTGTTGTCGGCAATGGCAGCGATAGCCTCCGTGTTGTCGGCATTGTCAAGCAAGGTTACGAAGTCGTTGGTGATGAAGGAGGCGTCGTCCGACCACGAAGAATAATAGTTGTAAATTCTTGCACGCACATTGTATTCGTAGGAGGTGAAGGGCTGGAGTCCTGTCACTGTTGTGCTCTCGCCTGTCGTTTCAATGAACTTCCAAAGCGTGCTATAGTTGTCGGGATAAATGCCTACATTATCGATGCCCAGGTTGGCACCTTGATTCTCAGCTTTTTCATTCAGGCGGAAGGCCACGTAGCCTTTCTTCCCCTGATAGCTGCTCAGGTCGAGGGAGACTTCCACAAACTCATCTCTATTGGGAGCCTCTGGAGCTGCTATTTTGGTGAAGGCACTGATGTCGTTACTGGTGGTGGAAACCAGCACCTCATAGTGAACGGGATATTCTATGGTTTGTGCAGTCATATACTTCAACGTACCTCCCAAGTTCACTTGAGGCGAAATGAGCCAGTTGTCAACCGTATAAAAATCTTCGGTTGTCTCATCATAACTTGCTGCTACGGCATAGTGGTTCTTGTCAATCTCTATATATTCCAATTGCCAGTTGGTGTTTGCTGTGCCGCCCTGATTGACAATCTTCCACTCACTGATGCCGTTTTCGAAGTTCTCGAAGAACAGCGGTGCTGTCCTATAGCGCACCTGATATGTCTCGGTGTTACCTGTCCAGCTCAGATCAGCACTTGTGGAAGTGAGATTCTGGGCTGTCAGTTGCGATGGGATATCAGGAACAACAGACTCTGTGAAGCTGAAGTCATCCAAGTAGAGCGGATTGCTATCAATCCATTTGACAGTCACATACTTGGTGCCCGCGGGTACGTAAACGTTGTATTCCTGCCATTCAGCGCTGCTTCTCGTCTCAGACTCCCATGTGAAGTCTGTGAGGTCTTTGGAAGCAGTGGAGTATCCCACTTGGAATTTGGCGGGGAAGCTGTCGTTCTCGTCAGAATAATTCTTGTAATAGAATGAGACGATCATTGGGGTGCTGACATCAAACTGTGGGGATATCAGATATTGGGGATAGGTTGATTCAGGGTTAGAGTAGAAATAGAAGCTTTGGTTGCCCTGATGGATGTATTTTGTGTCATTCGAGAGTAGCCCCGTTCTTGGGCTGGGGTTCACGATGCGCCAACTGCTCATGCCATCCTCGAAACCATACTCGTAGGGCAGTTTTTTCACTATGGATCCCTCGGTGAGGAAACTGACGGCTGTAAAGCTGCTGGCAGTGCCGTCATCGTATATGGCTTTCACGCGGAATCTGTAGGTAGTGTTGGGTGACAGCCCATTTAGTGTGACGGAGAGAGTGCTCACCGTTGCCTCGGCTGACCATGCTGTCTCATTTTCTTTCTTGTATTGGTAGGCATAGCCCGTGACGGTTTCGTCTGTTACGGGCTTTGTCCACGTCAGTGTGGCGCTCTGGTTGGTCAGGTCGCTCACGGCAAGGTGGTCAGGTCTCTCATGGGAATACGTGCTGAAATAGAAATCATCCAAATACAAGACACTATTGGCGGTGTTGTATTTGATGGCAATAAATTTGGTGCCCACGGGGCAGTATTTTTCGCAAAATGTCCAAGTTTCGACGGGATCGGCTTCTTGCACCGCACTCCATGAAAAGGCACTGATATCGTTGGTCGTGGTGGAGTATCCCACCTGGAATTCTCCTAACCAACCAAAGTAGTAGAATGTAACCATGATGTCCTCAGTGCCGGAGAATCGGGGAGAAATCAAATATTGGGGAGGATTAGATGTGCTTCCGAATGAGAATCCATATTCACCGTCGTGCGCGGCATCCGCGCTGAGGCCTCCTCCATGACTCCACTCCAAATCCACTACAGTCCAGTCGTCAAAGCCGTCCTCAAAGCCGCATTCGTAGGGCAGCGTCACGGCCGTGGTAAAGCGAAGAAGAGCATAGCTGCTATATCGGTCCCCATAAAGCGTCCTTACGCGGAACTGGTAGTCTGTGTTTGCCGACAATCCATTGATTGTGGCAGAAGTGGTCGTGCTGCCCAGTGTGACTTCGTTCGACCAATTGGCATCGCTGTCCTTCTTGTATTGGTAGGCATAGCCCGTAATGGTTTCTTCGGTCGAGGGAGCCTCCCAGGTCAGTGTAGCCTTTTCTTCTGTACAGCTGCTCACATGGAGGTTGGCAGGATGGGCGAAAATGGTTGGAATGATTTGGAATTGGATGTTGTTGCGACCTTTATAGGTATTCTTGCGACCAGAGTATCCGACTAGGGTTTCAATATTTGGCACATTATTGTCAGAAGAATACCAAATTTCTGATAAGAAATCGGTATCGTGATAATAACATCCAAGGTCTTCTCCTGGACTACCATTTGTAGGATCCAAGCAGCAAACCAGGAGATTGCTGTTGCCGTCGTATTCGAAGGGAGTGTCCAACGTAATGGTTGCCCAACCTGCTTCCGAGGCTGCGTATGTCCCCTCGAACACCTTGTCACTGGCGCTAATGGGTACAACGTCATTTTCGTCGGCAAACTCGTTCTTGTCGGTATGCTTCAGATAGACCTGCACACCCTCCATGGAAAAGGACCGGTTGTAGCAGAAGGCAATAGAAGTGATGGTGCCCGCCATGCCGATTTCCTCAGCTGTATAGATTTGCTGCGATATGGAATAGTTTATTCTATTATTGAAGGGCAAATAATAATCTATGTCGGTACCGTTCCCAATCGTCACGACAGAAGGAATGTTAAAACCATAATAAGTGATTCCATCGACAGCCGTTACTGGAGTGTTCCACTCGTCGATGTCGAATGTTGTGCTCACTGGTACACCTTCAGCTTCAGGGATGATTTTGTTTCCTGGCGCCGTAGGGGTAACGGTGTTGAGATAGTAGATTTTAGAAGCGGTGGCGGTGACCACGGTGCCATCGTACGTGCAGGCAATAGGGTGGTATCTGCCACCACTTGCAGGTGAGAACGAACCCTTGAACAGGCAGTTGGACAGGTTTATCGTCATGTCATCGCTCCAACCGAGGAGACCTCCAGCTAAATAGCTGAAATTGCTGATGGTGCCACTGTAGTAGCTGTTTTGGATAGTGAGCGTACTCGACTTTCCATGGCCTACGAAGCCGCCCGCATAATTTGAGCCACCACCATCGACATTGGCAGTCACGACGCAGCCGTCGATGATGTTGGTGCCTCCGCTGCAGAAGCCCACGAGGCCGGCAGCGTGCTTGTTGCTGCTGCTGACAGAGCCGCCGACGGTGAGGTTCTTGATGGTCGCACCGTTGATGTAGTGGAAGGGTGCCACACCCTGATCCGAGCCGCTGAGGTTGACGGTGAGTGTCTTGCCACCACCGTCGAATATGCCCTTGAAAGGTTGCCCGCTGGTACCCACCATCGTCGTGACGCTGATATTGGCGGTAAGCTTGTAGCACTTGTCGGCATACGTTCCGCATCCGACCATCGCGATAAATTTTGCCCAATCGGCAGTGCTACCGATAAGATAGGGGCTGTTAGCAGTGCCAGAGCCAGACAACAGTTGCTCGGCCGTGCCGGTGGTGAAGTGCATGTAGATGTAGTCACCGCCGGCACCTTTATTCAGGTCATAGCCCGTCGAACCGCCATTCGCCCCCACGGTACCGCTTTGGGTGTCGTTGAAGTAGATGCTGGTGACAGCACGATTGTCCGAGAAGGTGTCTTTGGTATAGAACAGATAAATGTATTCGCTGCCGGAGCCGCAGCCGTCGTTCAGGTCACCATAACCATTCACGAAGTCGCTGCTGCCTTTGTAGGGCACGAGTTTATAGGTGCGTCCATTGTAGGACAGGCTGCTGGGAGGATTCTTTCCGGTCTTGATGTAGAAGTCGGTGATGTAGCCATGATTGAAACCATCGCTGTTGCTCTCCGACTTGTAGAGCAGATGGATGTAGGCGGTGCCCGTGCCGCAACCCTTGTTCAGGTCATAGTTGATGTCCTTCCATCCCTGGTTCTTGTATGTGTTCACCAAGTTGTTAAACTCGGTCTCGTCGGCATGGCCGATAAGCATCACGTCGGTGATGAAGTCAGTAGCCTGTACAGTGAAAGTAGTAAGCACTGCCATGAGCAACATCATGGCTGTCCGAATCGTCCGTTTCATAGTATTGTGTTTTAATGTTTTCATGTTTTTATATTATTTCGGGGTGCAAGATACGCATTTTTTTCGACATAACAATCATTCCCCTCAAAAAAATTTATTTTTTTGTTCCAATTTATCCATTTTGACCCATCAACAAAGTCAAAAATCGATAACTTAGCATAGAATGCAGGCTACAAGAAAAGAAGGCAAAAATGGATTTGAGACAAACGAGACACACAATCAAAGCGAAGACCGGATGGTTTTCTGGGCTTCGCCCTTTTTTCAGCCTTCAAAATTTGGAGGCTTTTTTCAAATCTTAAACCACCTATATTAATGGTCATTAACGATTAATTATACGGTCATTAACGTTAAAAAAATCTGTGTTCATCCGTGCGTTCCGTGTGCCCATTAATAATTCATGTCAATTCACGATAATTCATGTTAAAGAAAAACGGACAAGCATAGCCATGTATTATTTTATCCATGTAAACGATCAGAGAGGACTTGGTTAATTCCATCAAGCAACTCCTGTGCATCTTTCACATCTCTCTTCCATCTTTTCGGAGATGATTTTGCCAATTTCTTGTAAATGTCCAAAGACTCTTTCACTGCATCTCTCGCTTCTCCCAACCGGGTTTCATCCTTTTGCAACAACTTTGCAATATTCCTTAGCGTCAAGGCCACATCTTCATCGTATTCCTCAGGATTGGAAGCAGCGAGTTTCCTGCGTATCTCCAGAGCCTCCTTGAGTTCCTTCTCAGCTTCTGTAAAACGGGTAAGGCCATAGTACAGGGCAGCCAGGTTATTGAGGGTAGAAGCCAAATCCCCACCATATTCCTCAGGATTTATTGAAGCGAGTTTCCTGCGGATCTCCAGTGTCTCCATGTATTCCTTCTCCGCTTCGGTATAGCGATCTTGTTTATAATGCAAGCCAGCCAGATTATGGAGGGTATCAGCCACATCTTCATCGTATTCCTCAGGATTGAATGCAGCGAGTTTCCTGCGTATCTCCAGTGCCTCCAAGAATTCCTTCTCCGCTTCAGTATAGCGAGCTTGTTTATAGTGCAGGACAGCCAGATTATTGAGGATCTTTGCCACAACTCCATTGTTTTCATCAGGGTTGGATGCAGCGAGTATCCTGAAGAGCTCCAGTGCCTCCATCCACTCTTTTTCCCCTTCCTCATGCAGAGTAAAGGTATCAAGCAGAGCAGCTAAACTATTAATGGCTTCAGCTTGCATGTTTTCAGTATTATCTTCGTTCAATGTCTAACAATGTTCCATTTCCCGAAATCCGTTTTCATTCTCGGTTTACATTCTCGCTGCAAAGATAAAGGATTTTGGCAGCATTTCCAAATCTTTTCCCGATTTTCTTTCGCTATTGAGGTGCAGAGGGAGGAAATGAGCACTGCCTTGAAGCGCCAAGTAACCAAACGAATTTTGGCCAAATGACCAAATGAAATCTGGCCAAATGACCAAACGATTTTTGGCCATTTAACCAAATATAACATTCATTTTCTTGCATAATCCAGAAATTTATGCTACCTTTGCACCCGTAAAACGAATTATTTTATGCCAGAAACAAATTTCAAATACAGGCAGAGAATTGCAGACATTCTCTTAGAGGAAAAACTTGATGCTATGGGAGCCGTTTTAATTGAAGGACCCAAGGCTTGTGGGAAAACCACGACCGCCGAGCAACATGCAAAAAGCATCCTATACTTGGACGATCCCGACAATATTAACCAGAATCTGCAATTGGCAGAAACCAACATCAAACGGCTGCTCATTGGCGAAACTCCGAGGTTGATAGACGAATGGCAGATTGCGCCACAGTTATGGGATGCAATCCGCTTCGAAATAGACCATAGAAAGGAAGATGGTCTTTTCATGTTGACAGGTTCCGCCGTCCCTGCCGACGATACCGCCATTCACCACACCGGAGCAGGTCGTTTTGCTTGGCTTACAATGCGTCCGATGACGTTATGGGAAACAGGAGAGTCATCGGGAGAAGTAAGCCTCGGAGATCTCTTTTCTCATTCTGAAACAGTCGAAGGCACCAATCCCCTCACAATGGATGATGTAGCCTTTGCCATCTGTCGTGGAGGTTGGCCAAAATCATTGAACAAAAAGACACCCAAAGCCGCATTACGACAAGTGACCGAGTACTACGAAGCCATAACCCGATCAGACATATCGAGAGTCGATGGTGTGGAAAGAGACGAACTCCGCGCCAAACGTCTTTTACGTTCTTACGCACGTCTGCAAGGTGCGATGTCTTCCATCCCGACTATTGTCGCAGACATGAAAGCCAATGAACAAGACAAGATAAGCGAAGCAACTGTCACATCTTATATCAATGCCTTGAAGAAGATATTCGTAATTGAAGATATGCCCGCTTGGAACCCGAATCTTCGTTCAAAGACAGCGATACGAACCAGTGATACCCGCTATTTCGTCGATCCATCTATAGCCATTGCAGCATTAGGCATCGGACCAAACGACTTGCTGAACGACCTTGAGACAATGGGGCTACTTTTTGAAACCCTATGCGTGCGTGACTTGCGCGTTTATGCCGAGGCAAACGATGGCAATGTTTTCCATTTCCGAGATAAGAACGGGCTTGAATGCGACACCGTGGTGCATCTCAGAAATGGCAGCTATGGCTTGATTGAAATAAAGCTTGGCGGAGGAACCGGCATTGAAGAAGGAGCAAGCAATCTCAAATCCCTGGCAGAGAAGATTGACACAACCAAGATGAAAGCACCATCATTCATGATGGTCTTGACAGCAGTAGGTCAGTATGCCTACAAGAGATCCGACAACATTTTGGTTGTTCCAATAGGTTGCCTTAAAGATTAACGCCACAGTCAACTCACACTTATTGCATCCCGCGAAACTCCTACCTATCTAAAAGGGATCTAGATGGTATTTCTGGGCTTCGCCCTTTTTTCAGCCTTCAAAATTTGGAGGCTTTTTTCAAATCTTAAACCACCTATATTAATGGTCATTAACGATTAATTATACGGTCATTAACGTTAAAAAAAATCTGTGTTCATCCGTGCGTTCCGTGTGCCCATTAATAATTCATGTCAATTCGGGATAATTCGTGTTAAAAACCAAAACCCTACCTGATACTCTCCAACTGTTTCTCAATAATTCTATTCAGAATCTCCTCCGTAGTGCCCTCCGTGCTCATCAATGGCATCTGTGCCTAAAAAAACCGACCCGCATCAATCGGTAGAAAATGGAAGGTTGAAATTTCAAAAAATCGAGTTGGAGTGAGAAAATGGATTCATAAACAATTATTCTAAGATTCTCTGGTCATTCTAAAAAGAAAAAACGTATTTTTGCAGCACAAATTTGTGTCAAGACACAGAAATATTAAGTAAAATATGGTTTTTGAACGTAAATCTTACCTCGAACAACTTCATAGGGCAGATGGTAATGGCATGATAAAAGTCATTACCGGTATTCGACGTTGTGGCAAATCATTTCTTTTGTTCAATCTTTTCTACAATGATCTATTGAATCAAGGTATCAATGATGATCACATCATTAAGGTTAATCTTGAAGATCGTAGAAACAAGAAACTGCGTGACCCAGATGCACTACTCCAGCATATTGACGGGTTGATGAAAGATGCGGGCAAGTACTACATTTTGCTTGATGAGGTTCAGTTGGTCAATGAGTTCGAGGACGTATTGAACTCTTACCTTGGCATATCAAATGCCGAGGTGTATGTCACCGGATCGAATGCGAAATTCCTGTCGAAGGACGTGATTACAGAATTCCGTGGACGTGGGTGGGAAATAAGGATTCACCCCCTAAGTTTTTCGGAATACTACGAAGCAGTAGGTGGAGAGATGGCTGTTGCCCTCGACCTATATTATAAGTATGGCGGGTTACCAGCCGTCGCTCAATTTGACCGACCGGATGACAAGCAGAATTATCTGAAGGAAATCTATGAAACCGTTTATTTGAAAGATGTCCTGGAGCGCAATCATTTGAAGAATGCGGATGGTATGAGGGAATTGGTGAGAATCCTTGCCTCCGGTATCGGTGCAAGTACCAATCCTCGTCGTATTTCAAATACCTTCAAGTCGGCAGCAGGTCTTGAAATCTCACCTGCTACTATTGCGAAATATATTGAATGCCTGCAGGATGCTTTCTTTATTGGCGAGGCTTTACGCTATGATATCAAGGGGAGGAAGTACATTGGTTCGGAAACGAAGTACTATTTCGAAGATTTGGGTATTAGAAATGCGATTGTAGACTTCCGACAGATAGAACCGACTCACACCATGGAGAACGTCATTTACAACGAATTATGCCGAAATGGGTTCTCGGTCGATGTCGGTTTGGTCGAAAGTTATCGACGCGATCAAAATAATGTTCTTCAGCGGAGGAATCTGGAAGTGGACTTCGTCGTTAATCGTCATGATGAACGTCTTTATATTCAGTCGGCATATGCCCTGCCATCTAAAGAAAAGGTGGATCAGGAGCAGGATTCATTACTTCATATTGCTGATGGGTTCCGAAAAATAATCATTGCAGGAGATAGGTTCCTCTCTGGCTATAACGAAGAAGGCATATTGATGGTAAGCCTTTACGATTTCCTTCTTGGGAAAATAGACTTGTGGAAATAACGTCGGAGACGCAAAGAACCTCGTCAATCAGTCTTTTTCTTTGGATTTTGTCAAAAAACCAACAATTATTTCTTTGGATTTTGTCAATTTATTTGGCTATTTCTAATTTTTCCTCTATCTTTGCAGCGCATTCAAATACAGAGTATTGCAAACAGATGTTGGATGGCACAAAAGACTTTCTTCAATGGATAAAGAGCAAGTTATAAGTCTTGTGAAAGATTACAAGCATGTCATATCTAATGAGTTCACCTCATTGAAGGTATTCCTTTACGGATCATACTCCAAAGGGAATGCCAGAAAGGATAGTGACATAGATGTTGCCGTGATTGTGCCCTCTTTAGGGGATGATTGGTTGTATAAGTCATCACGATTATGGTACGCCACTTTACAAGTAAGCACTAAGATAGAACCCGTTCTATTAGAAGAGGGAGATACTTCCCCTCTTTATCATGACATCATGAAAACGGGCATTGCCATTTGACGCATAGGAAGTAGGCAAGCAGATTGCTACGATTTGTAACATCACAGAATTGTCAAACCATTATAAATAAAGGAGTAAGAGATATGATGACACTTGAAGGAGTAGATCCACAGATGATAGCAAACAATTTGAAACCCTTTCAACCCACACATCCAGGCGAGGTGCTGAAAGATGAACTGGAATATCGCGGCATTTCACAGCGCGGATTAGCCAAGGAAATTGGCATATCATACTCTGCCTTCAACGAAATGTTGAACGGCAAGCGTTCGCTTAGTCCTGAATTGGCCATGATGATGGAGGCAGCGCTTGGAGTGGATGCCGCTCCCCTGCTCGCCATGCAAAACGAATACGATATGCAGATGGCAGAGCGCAACGAGTCATTCATGGAGAAACTCAAAAAGATTCGACGCATTGCCGCCCTGTTCTAAGAAACATTCTTACATCATAAAAACAAGCCTCCATAATTGGTCGGCTTGTTTTTTTGTCTATAAACTACATTGGCTTTTATAACGCAAATCTGTGCTCATCTGCACTATCTGTGTGCCCAAAAATTCATGTCAATTCGCGATAATTCGTGTTAAAGTAAACGGGACAAGCAAGTCATCCCCCTAAGCAGGGGGAGTGAGAGGGTCTATTCTCCAGCTGCTTGCTATGTAGAGTTTCATAGGATTAGAATCTATTAATTGTGGCTATCACCACTTTATATTTTCCATTTCTTTGCGGTTGATGCGCTCCATGATTTCCAACGTGGTGCCCTCCGTACTCACACCTGCACGCTTGGCTTCCTTCACAGCTTCTATATAACAACAACGTTAAATTTTGGTGAAAATGGCCTCGTCTCTCGCTTCAATAGCGGAGACTTAGCCGGAAAATGAGCTGCCGCAATGGCAGCAGAAAATTGCACTTCGTGCAGAAAATCCTTTGGGTCAATGTGTGTGCTCCGTCGGGGCTCAATTAATTTTTTGCTCGAAGAGCAATTTTTTGCAGGTATTGGACCTGCAATTTTCCGGATTGTGAGACGGG
>JAFZAE010000009.1 GCA_017548385.1 Prevotella sp. | reverse complement strand
CAAGCCATCCTACGACGGCCTTGTCATCGACCCATGTCTTCCTTGCACCGCCCAGGAATACTCCGTGAAACGCAAGTTCCGCGACGCAGAATACCGCATCCGCGTGAGCAATCCGAAGGGTGTCTGCCGTGGCATCATCTCCATGCAAGTGGATGGCACCGATGTCGAGGGTAATGTCATTGCCTACACCCCCGGCAATCACGAAGTCATCGTGGTTATGGGATAAAGAATCATTTTCCAGCACCGAGGCACAGAGACACAGAGAAAAAACTCTGCACTCTGTGCCTCTTTGTTAATATCATCGTTTTGTTGTTATTATCCTATCAGAAACACTTCTAACAACTAAAAACTACCGGTACCCGCTGCCACCGCCGCCACCGGAACCGCCGCCGCCACTATAGGATGAGCTGCCACCCCATCCAGAACTGCTGCCCCAGCTGGAGCTTCCGCCACTGCCGCTCGAACGATTCTGAGCAGCCTTAATTTCAGCCGGTGTCTTATAATTGTTCACGTAATTCAGCGCATCCGCAAATACAGTATTCAGTGCAGATGCCAAGGCAACTGTGTCGATGTTAATAGTCTCTGTCAACTGTTCCAGCCCTTCAATCTGGTTAAGTTCGGGCATGATGGTTTTCATATCCTTACTGACCTGTTCGGTGATGCCAAACAGCGTGGCATATACGAGATAGTCTTTCCAAAGCTTAACCTCGTTGATGGACCGTTCGCTCGCCAGTGTGAAATCCTCGAGGAATTGTTTCAGTCCCATCACCTCATTGGCACTCTTCGGTGTGATTTTTTCAATCGAAGGATGAGTGTCTTTCTTCAAGGCATTTCTCAAAGAGCGGGCTATCGGTCTCAATTTTACTGGATCTTTCCTGACATACGTTTTCAACTCATTGGGGTCGAGCACATGATTCTCGCCAGCGGCATCATACAACATTTTCTGCAAATAATATGAATATTCCTGTGTACTCTTGCCATCTTCTTCCTTTGGTTCTGTCACACGAAAACGCTTCTTCATATCCTGTGAGACGAGTGAAAGCTGTCCGTCTTGCAACAGGCGCATGATATAAGCCTTCCTCAACGCATCGAATTCCTCTGATTCACTGACGGTGAAATAGATGCCAGCAGCCTTGTTGAGATTACCCTTGCATGGCACATCACGAAACCAGTTGTTGACTTTGCCCTTGACATTGCCGAAGAGGCGGTGCATCTGCTTGTCGTATTTGCACCTTGACCTTGTGAACAAAGGAACAGTAATTACAAAGATTGGTGCAAAGATAATAACGAAGAACCATCCGAGACCATCAAGGAAGCTTCCCTCACTGGTATCCGTGAGCGACGAATGAGCCTGTTGTCGTTCCACTTTCTCAGTGTCAATATACTCACTGTTTTTCAGTGCCTTTTTCTTGACCGCCTTGTAGAAGGTGGAATTGACATTGGTACATGGATGGAATATGCCTTTCTCAAACTGCACCATGATGGTCATCTTTTCTTTATCCTGATAAAAAGGCTGTGTGGTCTGCACCTCTATGACACCATCCTTCACATAAATGTTGCCATGATGTCCGAATGCCCATACACGCGTACTATCACTATTGAAAGTCTTGTCCAACCCCTTGATGGTGACATGCATGTCACGGGCGTAGGGTCTCCCTGCCTCATAAAAGGTAAAGATAAAGCCATCATAGTCTTCATAGGCTTTTACCAACCGCGTAAGCGTATAGCGAACATGGTGGGTGTGGAAACCATAACTGCCAATGCCCCAGCATAACTCCTTGCCCTCACTGGCCTCATAGATGCCACATTTTTTAGCCTTTTCTTTGAGAGATGCATTGATATTCCACGGTTTAATACATTGAAACTCATTCCCCTCTTCATCGGTGACAGCCAACTCTCCAATGTCCCTACCCTGCAAGTTATACATTTTGATATATCCTTCAGTACCCTCATTGAGTTTTACCTGACGTGACTCGCAGATGCGGGCATTTCCCAAATCGTTAATGACCACAGTGATGTCATCCTGAAAGAGCTGCGCCGACATCGACGTGGCACAGAATAGGCCCAGCAGTATCAGCGATGTCTTTCTATCCAATCTTATTGCCTTAACTTTCCTGTAGACAAAACATCCTAACATCAGCAACAAACATCCAAGAAGGATAGAGGTCTTAGGATACTCCTCGATTAATTCGAGCAAAGCCCACCTCTTTGACTCATTCTTAGGCTTATTCTCATTCATCATAGGTGAATGGAGTTCACTGTCACTAAAAGTGTAGACAGGAGTATTACCCTTCTTGTTGGAAAGGTCTATTTCTTCAACATCCTCTGCATCCGTAGAGTTGAAGATTTGACTCTTGGGAGACAATTGTCCGAAAAGTCCATCACGGAACACAATATGCACAGGCATCCTGGCGATAGAATTCTCACCAGGTCTGGAAGTGATGATGAATTCACCGTCCGAAAAACTGAGATTACCTTCAAAATGCGATTTCGACAGAAGAATGTCTTCCTCCTTGAATTCTCCCTCTTTAAGGTGTAAGATGATTTCGGCCTTTTGAGCCAAGAAAGGCTCCTTCAACTTGAAGAAATCGAAGTCGAGCACATCGTTTTCACCATCGGAATACATCACATTCCGCAAAGGATAGGTAATGAAATAAGTTTTACGCTTATGCGGAATCACCCCCCAACATAACCTGGCCACGTCAGCATCGGTCCATAGTCGTCCACATTTTCTTTGTTTATCTGCAGTGGCTGCTAATGGGTTCCAATAATTTAGACGCTCAAAATACCCATCCTCACCAAAGACAGAGACATTCATGATGAATTTCTTTGTAGCAGACGCACCATGAATTTCTATATAATCTTCATCATTGTCGCCGGCAGTAATATCGCGCACCTGTGTCACCACAAGATAGTCACCAAGCTGCACATTCACTTTGATTCTATGCATGGCTGCCTGTGGAAAGGCAGATGCGAATACAAGCGCAAGCAAGATTATCAGTATAAATAATCGTCTAGGCATTTTTAATTAGAAGTTAGAAATTACAGATAACTTGTTTAGTCGTCAACTTGTCAACTAAAAGAAATCGCTTCTCATCTCAAATCACTACCCTCCCCCCTTAAAAGTTCCCCTCGCCCTTCGGAGAGGTGTTAGGGGT
>JAFZAE010000087.1 GCA_017548385.1 Prevotella sp. | reverse complement strand
TGCGCCGGGCACAGAAATATGCTATCATCTTGGAACGACTTATCTCACCCGAGGGTACTTTCCCGGTCTTCGGCCGTAGCATCCCCTATCGTCTGGGTGCCATGCAGCCTTTGGCACTGATGGCATGGTATCAGAAACTGCCCTCCGACCTTACCAACGGACAAGTGCGCGCCGCTCTCACACAGGTGATGCATCGTATGTATGACCAGCAAGAGAACTTCAACAGTGGAGGTTATCTTACCATCGGTTTTTGTGGACATCAGCCTGACATCGCCGACTGGTATACCAACAACGGAAGTCTTTATATGACTACTTTGGCTTTTATGCCACTGGGACTGTCCGTAAGCCATCCTTTCTGGACCGATACCGCTGAGCCGTGGACACAGTGTAAAGCATGGAATGGACAGCCTTTCCCAAAAGATCATCACTGGATGGATGAAATAACAACAAAAGATAAATGGTAAATTAGTTGACAAGTAAATTAGTTGACAAGTAAACGAGTTGACAAGTAGACGAGTAAACAAGTTGATTGTTCTAGGAATATGGGAGTTTAGGAGTTCATCGGAATTACGTAATATCGATATAACGTTATAACGAAATACCCTAATTTCTAATTCCTAATTTCTAATTTCTAATTAATCATACCTCTTACCACTAACTACCCCCCTTTTAACTACATAATAATCATGAAATTTAAATACATCTTACTTCTGTTGGCCTTGGGCCTTTTGCCCCTGACCACCCACGCGTGGACCCGTAAGGCACAACGTGTCATCGAGATTATCGACCGCGTCAACAACTACTGGCAGAGCAATAATACACCAGAGGTGCGCTCATTCTGGGATAATGCCGCCTACCATACAGGTAATATGGAGGCTTATTTCCTCACGGGAAATCAGCATTATCTGAACTACTCTCTGAAATGGGCAGAGTACAACAAATGGATGGGAGCCACGGAGACTGACCCCGCCAAATGGCTCTACCGCAATTATGGTGAGGACCAACAACACGTACTCTTTGGCGACTGGCAAATCTGCTTTCAGACGTATATCGATATCTATAATGTGACAATGGGCAAATATGTGCCGGGAAATCAAACTCCTCAGACTCTCCAGACCACCAAGGACCCATCCCGCATGATTGCGCGCGCCAAGGAGGTGATGCACTACGAGGCATATTCCACTGCACACGATTACTGGTGGTGGGCCGATGCGCTGTATATGGTCATGCCGGTGATGACCAAGATGTATCGGCTCACGGGTGACATGCGTTACCTCGATAAACTCTACGAGAATATCTGCTATTGCGACAGCATTATGCTCGATAAGGAGACAGGACTCTATTTCCGCGACGGCAAATATGTCTATCCTCAGCATAAAACGAACAATGGCCTGAAAGACTTCTGGGCTAGAGGCGACGGATGGGTGCTCGCCGGACTGGCAAAGGTGCTTCAGGATATGCCACAGGGATATCGCCATAGGCAGTTCTTCGTCGACAAATATGTCAAACTGGCTCATGCCGTGGCTTCACTCCAACAGAAAGAGGGGTATTGGACACGTTCGATGATGGATCCACAACAAGCACCGGGACCTGAGACAAGCGGTACGGCTTTCTTCACCTACGGCATCCTCTGGGGGATTAACAACGGCTACCTCAGTAAAAAGGAATTCCGGCCTGTCGTTAAGAAGGCATGGCGCTACCTCACCAAAACCGCTCTTCAAACCGACGGCAAGGTAGGGTATGTTCAACCGATTGGCGAGAAAGCCATTCCCGGACAGGTGGTCGACGCCAACAGCCAGGCCAACTTCGGCGTTGGGGCCTTCCTCCTCGCTGCCTGCGAGTACGTGAGATATATTGAAAATTAATTTTGGACCCCTTACCCCTTACCACTAATTATATTACGATATGAAAAAAGCACTTATTCTTACAGCCCTCATGGCGTTGCCTATTGTGACGATGGCGCAAAACCAGCCCACATTCAACGAATGGCACGACATGCAAGTGAACGACATCAACCGATTCACTCCCCACACCTGGTTCTTCGCATACGAAAACGAACAGGTGGCAGGATGGGACGACAAAACGAAGTCAGACAATTACCTCTCATTGGAAGGAAAATGGAAATTCCACTGGGTGGAAAATGCCGATGAACGACCAACGGACTTCTTCACGGAGAATTATGACGACAGGAAATGGGAACGTATGCCTGTTCCCGGACTTTGGGAACTCAATGGTTATGGCGACCCTGAGTATGTCAATATCGGTTTTGGATGGCGCGGACACTTTGAGAACAATCCTCCTGAGGTGCCTACCAAGGACAACCACGTGGGTAGTTACCGACGTATCATACATATCCCCGACTCATGGCAGGGACGGCAGGTTATCGCACATTTCGGGTCGGTTACATCCAATATCTACCTGTGGGTGAACGGACAGTTTGTGGGATATGCCGAGGATAGCAAGATGGCTGCCGAATTCGACCTGACTCCCTATCTGCGCAAAGGCGACAATCTCATCGCCTTCCAGACATTCCGCTGGTGCGACGGCTCCTATTGCGAGGATCAGGATTTCTGGCGGCTCTCGGGTGTAGCACGTGATAGTTATCTTTACTGCCGCGACAAGAAAAATCATATCAACGACCTGCGCATCACGCCTGATTTGGTCAACAACTACCGTGATGGTGAACTCCGTGTGAAGGTCAATTTCGAGGGCAAGTGCAATCTCGCTTTCCAATTGTATGACAAAGATGATAATATGGTGACCATGCAGACTTTGGAGAAACTCAAGGGCAATGATGCAGAGGTGACACTGAAGGTGGATAATCCCCAGAAATGGACGGCAGAGACACCGTATTTATACAAATTGGTAGTCTGTCTCACAACACCTTCTGCACGTTTTACTCCATACGAAGTGGTTACCCAGAAAGTGGGATTCCGCAAGGTGGAGATACGCAATGCCCAACTCTTAGTCAATGGACAGCCTATCTATATCAAGGGTGCTGACCGTCACGAATTGGATCCCGATGGAGGCTATGTTGTCTCACGTGAGCGTATGATTGAGGACATCAAAATCATGAAGCAATTTAATATCAATGCGGTGCGCACTTGCCACTATCCCGACGACCCCGTATGGTATGACCTCTGTGATGAATATGGCATCTACCTCTGTGCAGAAGCCAACCAAGAGTCGCACGGCTTTGGCTATCGTGATGACTCTGAGGCCAAGAAGCCACAATTCGCCCTGCAAATCCTCCAGCGCAACCAGCACAATGTGTGCGTGAACTTCAACCATCCCAGCGTCATCATCTGGTCATTGGGTAACGAAACCGTAGATGGTCCCAATTTCACCGCCGCCTATCAGTGGATTAAGAGTCAGGACCAGAGCCGTCCAATCCATTGGGAGCGGGCAGGCAAGGGTGCCAATACCGACATCATGTGTCCAATGTATGCTTCGCAGAACTGGTGTGAGAGATATTCAAAAAGCGATAAGCCTGAAGACCAGAAACCACTCATCCAATGTGAGTATAGCCATGCCATGGGTAACTCATGCGGCGGTTTCAAGGAGTATTGGGATTTGGTGCGTAAATATCCCAAATTCCAGGGTGGATTCATCTGGGACTTCGTCGACCAGGCACTCCATGGAACCGATGCCGAGGGACGTGCCATCTATAAATACGGTGGCGACTACAATGACTATGATGCCAGTGACAACAACTTCAATTGCAATGGTCTGATTAGTCCTGACCGCGTGCCCAACCCACACATGTACGAGGTGGGATACTACTATCAGAATATCTGGGTGGATGAGGTCAGCGATGTTTTTTTGGAAATCAAGATTCGAAATGAGTATTTCTTCCGCGACTTAAGCAATGTCTATTTAGAGTGGCAACTTCTTGACGAGGGGAGAGTCATAAAAACTGGCAGAATCGATGACCTGAAGATTGCTCCACAACAGTCGCAGAAGTACACCTTGCCCATCAAGTTGGGGGATTTGAAGAAGGAAAATCTTCTCAATATCTATTTCAAACTTAAGAAAGAAGAACCACTGATGAATGCCGGACAGGTAATCGCATATAGCCAGTGCGTGTTAGGGGAGGCTGAGCCAGTCTTCGGATATGATGATGGTAAGATGAAGTTCAAAGCCAACAAACGTCTCTCTACCCTGACTGTGAGCAATGAGAACTTCACTGCTGTCTTCAACCAGAAAAATGGGCAACTCATGAAATGGGAGGTCAAAGGTCATCAATTGCTTGCTGATGGTGGCACCATCAAACCCAATTTCTGGCGCGCTCCCACCGACAACGACATGGGTGCGCAGATACACCGGAAATATTCCGTGT
>JAFZAE010000086.1 GCA_017548385.1 Prevotella sp. | reverse complement strand
TCCATCTCGGCGGGATCGTTCTCAATATTAGTCACTTCGTTTTTCTCCACATCATAAACTATGAGATCGCTCTCTGAATCGAACACCTCTATCTTGTTGGGATTGACGCTATGGAAAATCTGGCCTGTCATATTCGTGGAATAGACGATGAGTTTGAGCCAGGGATGCCATGTGGGATAAACACCTGCGGAAAGGATGGAATCATTCCTCATATTTATCTTTTTAATGGTTCCATCGTATGCTATGATAGTTCCGCCCATGTTCTGACGGGCATGGAACTGCATCCTTTCAGGGTTGTACTGCTGATAGTTGTGGCAGTTAATACACTGTCCGTTGCTTCCCTCGGAGCAGAGCATATTGTCGTAGATGACGCTTTCGTCGTAGTTTTCCAGACAGCGTTGATTAATGGTCAGTTCTTCATAGGTGACATACGAAGGCGGAATAAGGCGATAACTGATGTAGGAATCAATGGAATCGGGCGAAACGTAGATGTTGAAAGGCTTGAAACGCGTCCAACTATTGTCTTTCTCTACATACACCTCCACCTTGATGGCATTGCCTTTGGCCGCCTCAGTGAGCGACTTCCAGTCATCGGCATCGGGCTGTATCTTATGACCATCACAAATAATCTCTGCTTCGCCGGCCGTAAGTCTGGCCACCACATCATCTGCCTTGCCATCAATCTGAAAGGTCAGCGGTGCGATATTGACAGGTACTGTAACGTCTGTATAGTCAGGGTAGATATTGGGGAGTTTGTCTGACTCCCAGAAATTCTGGGGTATTTTGTTCCCACAGGCCACCAGCATCGTTGCTACGGCGGTGAGTAATAGCAGTCTTTTCATATCAATAATAGGTAAGGTTTCTTAAGAAAAAGAAATCAAAATAATAGGTATTGCCGTATCTTTCTAACAGCATTTGCTTTTGTGAGCCGTTGGACGACTTCTTAGCCTGCTCCATCAGTTGCATGAAGGAGGCAAAACTCTGCTGTACATCAGGCTGGAGTTCCCATTCGTCCAGTCCTTCCTGACCCTGCAAATTGGCGAAAAGCCAGGCAGCCTCCTGGAAGATACGAGGTATATTCCCGCTGTCTTTCAGTTCTACATAATGTTCGAACCGGGGCCAGAAGAGGTTGGGATCTCTTGTCCACAATGCACCCAGAACAGCCTGCTCCTGGAAGATAAGGTCATCGGAATCCTGTTGTGCCAAAGAGGTCATCAAGAATCTCTCCACAGCACCTTCGACGGCATTCAACCCGTCAGCATAATACATCATATGGGTGATGGGCCCCGTCTCTTTGTCTTTAGCCAACTGCTGCTTATCGTTAAGCAACTTCTCCATATGGTCAGCCCAATCGCCATAATAACTTGTATGCCGGAGGAGATCGAGGAATTTCCTTGCCACTTGCGGCTCCTTGTTGAAGATGGCACAACGGGCCATATCTTTCATCTGCTCAACGTTCCAACCATATTCCACACCTTCCTCCATACATACGCGGTGACACTCGTTCATGGCTCCATACTGATAGAGCATCATGCGACCTGCAACATTATACATGTAAACAGGTAGCGGTGTGTTGTATTTCTTCGAACCCTTGGGGAAATTGTACATCTCATCACATTGACGTCCCAGTCGGCTCAATGCAAGGTTGTGCATCATCACGATAGCTCTGGTAGGTTCACCGTCTTGCTTCATTCCTTCCTCTATGACACCATCCCAGTCAGCCTGTTCCACGCATCGCTGCATCCGCAGTTCGTGGTGGAAATTGGCATCCTTGTACCAGAAATGATATACCAAACCTGCAACAACAAATAATGTGACACTTGGTAAGATGTAAGAAGCATAGGATAGTCCCTTGGAATTCTTTGACTCCTTAGATTTCTTAGTCTTCTGTTTTTTCTGAGTTTTCTGAGCCTTCTGATTATTCTGAGGTTTCTGAATTATCTGATTTTTGCGCTCTTTGCGATAGGTGATGGCCAACAACAGATAGAAGGCGGCCAGTGCATAATATGGGAGATAGAAATAGGGATAATCCTCTGAAACGGTGAAGGATGGTATGGCCGTTCGATAGATATCGATGATGTTGGTCCCGTAGTAGACGAAATGATAATAAAACAGCGGGATGAAGATAATGCTCAGCAAGGCTATAACGCTCAATAAGATTAGAGATTTGATGTTTGAGAGTTGCCGCCAAGCTATAACACCCATCAAAACCACAGCTGCCAGTGCATAAAAACCCATCAATGGATAGCCCACAATTGTCACCAATACCATGAAAGCGGCACGAATCCACATCTTCTCTGGCAAACTACGGAACGCCCATACCAAAGCTATTGCGGCTGAGGAACCGATAGTAGCGACATAGAAGTAACCTGGTAGTTTGATAATATAAATCCAGTACCCCAAAACCATGTTGGCCACTAAAAGAATAGCCATAGGAACCAATGTCAGTACCGTCCATTTATGGGGGATGTTGAAAGTTCGTTTCGTCAGCCACATCAAAAGCAGCCACCAACAGCATAGTAATATCACACCCACCCAGGGATAATAGAAATGCTGGGAGAAGTATGATGCAAGATATGAAAGCATACCACCTGGCACTGCCATCATCTGATGGAAGAACGATGACGTGTCAAGGAAAACATTGTGCTGCTGAACCTTCCAAAGCAGGTCGGACTCATAAAAAAGTAAGGCCGCACCCACCACAATCAGGGCTGCCAGCCAGAGGGTTA
The DNA here is from genome assembly GCA_017548385.1 of Prevotella sp. Taxonomy (GTDB): domain Bacteria; phylum Bacteroidota; class Bacteroidia; order Bacteroidales; family Bacteroidaceae; genus Prevotella. Next base: position 3,530 of record JAFZAE010000086.1, on the reverse strand, counting down.
TAGGTTTTAGTAGTCTTTTCATCATGACATATGATGGTTTTCGATTCTATCATCAAATTTAGAATACCTATTTAAGAACCTGTTTCCAGCCGGAAACAGGTTCTTACACTATGCTATAAGCAATAGGATATCGAAATGGAAAGTCTAATTATCAATGTATACCTTCCGTGATGCGCCATCGGCACGGCGCTCAATACACAGACCGCGGGGGCTACTCAAACGTCGTCCTCCCAAGTCATAATAGGTCTTGGGCATTTCGAATACCGGTTGTGTGAAATTCTTGATAGCAGCACTGCCCTGATCAATAATAAAGATGTAAGTGTTCAGACTGCGTGCGGGCTTTTCTACCAACAGTTCATCTATAGGTTCGCTGATGTCGATAGTCGATTGCTGTACGAGAGCATCATTGCCTGTTGACACTATATGGGTACCACTCTTCACCTTGTAAGGCAATTTTATCTTCAGATTCTGGCCATTTGCAGTGGTGTCAATGGCCATAACGATAAGTGAGTCGCCCTTGATATAAGCGGATGTTTCAAAAGCCGCGTTGGTACCAGTGCTGGCACTGGCTTTAGCTTCAAGGCGAGTGGAACCAGTGACATGCTTGGAGAAGTGAGACATGACGTAGGCACGAGGCAGCAACTTGTTCTTGGTGTTGCCAGGATTATACTGTGACTCACCTGTGCCAACAAAAGCCCAATGGGCGCGCATATACCAATAGATATAGGCTGTACAGCCTGCCAACATACATTCATTCAATTCCTCAGCGAAAAGCAACTGTTCGTGCCAGTTGGGCAGACGGTTCTGGATATTGTCCGACACAGAGTGCTCCGTCATCCATACTTCCTTGCCATACTGGGCAGCCAAAACTGCAGCGCTTTTCATGTTGCCAAGTGGTGGATGACCATAGAGATGTCCCGCGATAATGTCAATCTGGTCGCGTGCAGTTTCGTTTTGCAAGAGCAAATTAGAATAATTGGGGTCAAAGCCCAGTGGCTCGGCACTGATAAGCCGAACTCCATTGTATGTCTCCCTATCGAGCAGATAGGCGTAATTCTTCACCAAATTTAGTTGTTGCTGTGGGGTATAGAGACATCCAGAATAACTAACCCACCAGTCGGGCTCGTTCTGAATGGATACGGCATCCACATCGACACCATTACTCTTCATATACTCCAGGAAGGTGTTCAACCACAAGAAGAACTTATCGTAGCAGTCTGTTCGCAGTTCACCGCGCTGGTTCCCCTGGTCCTCTGCATTTCCACCCTGTGCCGTGCCATTGGTCTTATATTCGCCAGGGGGAGACCATGGTGTGCCGAACACAATGCCACCACGCTGCTTGACTATCTTAGCTGATGGCAAGGAGCCTTTCCAATCGTATGGGGAGTCCCAGTTGCCCCATTCGGGAACAACGATATCGCCGATGAAGTTTGGCGATATTTCCATTCGCATGATGTTCAGCCCAATATCTGAAGTGGGTCCGTAGAGAAGTTTTACTGGTTGTGTGTCGTTGCCGAATGGGCACATGGCGCCATCACAACATGCCGCACCGAAGCCCGTTATTGTCTGATAGCGGGTGTCAGTCACAGTGACGGTGATGATTCTGGCCTGTACAACCAAAGCTGCTATCAGCGCAAAACTGAAAGTAAAAAATTTTTTCATTGAGTGTAAAAAAGGTAAAAATTCAGCCGCAAAGGTACATATAATAGTTTATATATCAAAGCGATTAGGAAAGAAACTACAAAAAACACAGAGACACAGGGAAATGGAATTCTCTGTGTCTCTGCAAGATGTATTTAACTCAATCTAATGTAACTTAGTCGATTTCAACAAAACCATCTTCCCATATGCTACCTTTTTGCTCTTCAATGGGGATGATATTTGAGGGGTCAGCCTCATCATTATCTATTGCATAGCCAGTGCGTTTTTCATCTGTCCCAGCAAGCACAGAGGTGAAAGGCTCAACGGGATATAATTCTGTCGAGGGCTGAATATATTGTCTTTTCATTTGCATTGTCTTGTGATTATTTTACAATAAACTTCTTTCCATTTACAATATAGAGACCCTTGGGCAGGTTCATGCCGATGGTTCCAACTTTCCTTCCACTCAGGTCGTAGACAGCAGTGTCGGCAGACAACTGCACACGATATGTGGGCAACTCGCCAATGCTGGTCACTCCACCACCTTCGTAGAACATTCCATAGACAGCCATAATATCTCCCGATGGAGCAATGGGACGGTCGAGTGTAATCCACCCACGGAAACCTTTCAGACGAGTGTCCTTATTGATGTGATAGATGGTGCCATTGCTCACGACATATACGCCCTCGGGTGCATAGACTCCATTTTTAACACTACTGAAGTCGCTGTTTACTGTGAGATTATTGAACCCCGATGTCTGTACGTAGTTGACAGTAGCGATACCACTGTTGGCGTCTTCTTCACTATCTGGGTCTTTATATCCAGATATTTCCTGACTGCTTTCCTTCAACGTGCTAAGATTCAAGACAGGGAAGGTGTAGTCGGGGTCTGTTTCTGGATTGTTCACAGAGAAGAACATACGTCCCAACTGATAAAACTCTGCCTCATCACCTCTTGAGTCAATTCCCTTAACTGGGTCGGCAGCGGGTTTTAAGAGATAGAATTTACCTGGCTCCACCACTGTGTTAGTGGTACGAAGGTTGATGGACTTGAAGTCGATGACATCAGGATTTAACGACAACCCACCGATGCTATTGATTCCAGCCAGTTGTGCTCCGTTTCCAAATGCCTCCCGCATTTGATCGCCTGTCAGCGGCAATGGGAAGGAGAAGGAGTTCCACTGGTATTTCCCATCATCATCTTTCCTGAACGTGCGCTCCAGGCACACGGCACCACTATAGTGTCCCTTTTCATTGGGGTCAATGAAGGCCTGGTTGTGCTGCTGGGGTGTACCGGATAAGTTGAGATAATCCAAGCTTTCCTCGTCCTCATAGAAGAAGACTGGTGCCTCACCCATATATGTTGCACGGAAATCATCTACACACACCCAATCGGTGTCGTAATAATAATTCTTGCCACTATGTTCCGTCGCTGCACTTTGTGTGGCCTCATCCTTTCCTATACCAATCTGCAAGGTTTTCTGTCCAGCATTGAACTGCTCTGCGGTGATGCAAATCCATATAGTGCTCTTATATGCCTCTCCATTTTTTGTAAGTTCTTTTCCAACCTCCAGGAAACCATCTTCTGTATTCTTGTTTGGGTATTTTTCCCATTCAACTTTCGCCAAATTGGTTTTCGACTCACCGCCGTATGATGAAGTACCCTCACTGCCTTTCACCTTGGCAAAAAGATAGGCATCGTGATTCTGTTGGCTCTGAACAAAGCCATAACACTGTACTTCATACCATCCTTGTCTAGGAACCTCAAATTCCGTATAGGTACGTCCGACACCTTCGAAAGAAAGGAAACCGTATTTCGAATTCTTCATACCTATACCTGTAGAACCGTCTCCGAATTGACCTTTCAACCTGAGGGGTCTGTCCCAAGC
>JAFZAE010000085.1 GCA_017548385.1 Prevotella sp. | reverse complement strand
GAATTAGGAGTTGGGAGTTAGGAGTTAGAAGGATGGACTCTCTAAAAGGATGAAAAAAGAGTGTAAATATTCACTTGCGAAAGATTAGTTATCTGATTTTTTTGTTAATTTTGCAGTCAAAAGACAATCTTATGAAAAATAATACCTTTCGCAGTGTCATACTGTTCTTTTTTGTATGTATAGGAAGTGCTGTTCAGGCACAGATACCATCGGGTTATTATGACAGCGCCTCCGGACTTACAGGTGCCGAGTTGAAATCAGCCTTGCACGAGATAATCAAGGATCATACCATTATCAGTTATGCTGGATTACTCGACGCGTATGCTTATACAGACTGTCGCGCTGACGGTACCATCTGGGATATCTATTCCAATTATAGGTATTCCATCAATGGTAATTGTGGATCATATCAAAAAGAAGGTGACTGTTGGAACCGTGAGCACACATGGCCACAGAGTTGGTTCAATGAGACAAACGGCCCCAAGAGCGATCTCTTCCACGTCTATCCCACCGACGGTTATGTGAATAACAGACGCTCCAGTTATCCATACGGAGAAGTCACCAATCCTACTTATACTTCGGGAAATGGCTCTAAGCTCGGCCCATGTACGACAGACGGTTATTCCGGTACGGTGTTTGAGCCTATCGATGAGTATAAAGGTGACATCGCACGTAGTTTCTTCTATATGAGTGTGCGCTACTTCGGCGAGGATAGCGGATGGGGAAATAGTGATATGACCAACAAATCGGTAATCAAGCCATGGGCGATGACCATGCTGTTGCGGTGGAATGAGAATGACCCGGTGAGCGACAAGGAAATTGCCCGCAACAATGTCATTTATGGCGGATACCAAGGCAACCGCAATCCTTTTATCGACCATCCAGAGTATGCACGTATGATATGGGATGAGACATGGACCGCTGGCGAAGAATACAGCATCACATGTGCCACTTCGTCGCATGGCGCAGTGACTGCACCCGCCCAAGCAGCAGCCGGTATGACTGTCTCCGTCTCTGTCATACCTGATGAGGGTTATGAGTTGGAGACACTGACTGTCTATAAGACAGGTGATGCATCCACCACTGTGCCGGTGAACAGCGATGCCACGTTTGTGATGCCAGAATATGATGTGACGGTCAGTGCGACGTTCCATCAGAATAATACTCTCTATGCCATTACCTTGGAAAGTGTGACCAATGGAACGATTGCTGCAAGCGCGCAAAGTGCGAAAGTGGGTACTCCTGTCACACTCACGGCTACTCCTAACAGTGGGTATGCCCTCTACAACTGGTATGTCACTAAGGCTGATGGTAGCCAGTCATCAGTGGAAGTCACAGATAACAGGTTTATCATGCCTGCCTGCGATGTCACTGTCGCTGCTACGTTTGCTCCTGCCACGGCTGGGGACGATTATTATGTGAAAGTAACCTCTGCTCCCGATGACTGGAGCGGGGAATACCTTATCGTCTATGAGGATGGCAGTAAAGCCTTTAACGGAGGTCTGAGCATCTTGGATGCTGCATCCAATTACATTACCGTCACCATCAGTGATGGCAAAATTAAATCGAATTCGAACACTGATGCCGCCAAATTTACCATCGCCAAATCAGGCTCAGGTAGTGGATATACCATTCGCTCTGCCAGTGGATATTATATTGGCCAGACCGGTGATGCAAATGGGCTGGCATCTTCTACTACGACGAAATACAACAATTCAATTTCTCTTTCTTCGAAGAATGTCGATATTGTTTCAAGTAGTGCTCATTTGAGATACAATTCGGCAAATGACCAGAATCGTTTCCGCTATTTTAAGTCAAGTACTTATACATCCCAGCAAGCCATACAACTTTACAAGAAAACATCCACAAGTTCGGTCTCTGTTCCTACCTACACCATCACTTTTAACCCTAATGGTGCGGCTGGTGATGCCTATTCTCAGACCGTTGAGGAAAACACTCCCACGAGTTTGGAGACTAACACATTCAGTTATGAGGGCCATGTCTTTGATGGCTGGAATACAAAAGACGATGGCACAGGCATATATTATGCCGATGAGGCAACGGTCAGTTTGCATGATAATCTGACACTTTATGCACAATGGGAAATGTCGTACAATATTACCGTGAGTGATACTGAACATGGCACCATCTCTGCAAGCCCTCTCACCGCAACCGAGGGTGCCACTGTCACACTGAGTGCTGTCCCCGCTGAAGGCTATACACATTACCTATGGACTGTCACTGATGATGATGGCAACCCAGTACAAGTGACAGATAATCAGTTTGAGATGCCCGCTTGTGATGTGAATGTGAGTGCTACGTTTGTCTATGTGGGACAGCCTGGCAGTACTGTTTATCGTCTCGTTACTTCCACGGATCAGTTGACTGCGGGCAGTATTTATCTGATAGCCAACAAAAATGCCGAAAAAGCACTGGGGAGTGCCACTAATAATAACCGTACAGCAGTAACTGTAATGATGAATGATAACAAAGACATCATTTCCGATCGTGGAGATGCATACGAATTGCTTTTAGGTGGCAGTACAGGTGCATGGACTTTTTACGATGCCACCAATAAAGGCTATCTCTACGCTGCCAGCAGTGATAAAAATTATTTAAGGACGCAAAGCACCAACGATGCCAATGGTCAGTGGGCTGTCTCTGTCACCGGAGCAGGTATTGCCACAATCAAGGCACAAGGAACCAATACTCATAATTTGATGAGGTATAATTCTGGCAGCGACATTTTTTCTTGCTATAGCTCCGGACAACAAGATGTCAGTCTGTATGTTCGTGAGAATGGTGCGGCTTCAACCATCATTCTGGCCGATGATGACAGTGGTATGGATGCAGACCACAACAACGCTGCCATCATCAATGCCTATGACAGTGAGAAAGTGAACGTGGTGCTCTATGGACATACCTTCTATAAGGATGGATGTTGGAACTCGCTTTGCCTGCCCTTCAGTCTTAATAGTTTGACCGACACCCCACTTGATGGTGCCTCCATCAAGGAATTTACCTCTGCATCGTATAAAAATGGCACGCTGAAGTTGAATTTTAGCAATGACCTCAATGCTATCGAAGCGGGCAAACCATACATCGTGAAATGGGAGGCTGATAATGACGTAACTGACCCAATATTCACCGAGGTGACCATCAGTAAAGGTGCCCCCATGGCTGTGGACAAAGGAGTGGTGACCATGCTGGGAGTCTATTCTCCTCTTCGTATTAAGGGCGAGGACAAGACCATACTCTTTTTAGGGGGTAATAACACGCTCTACTATCCAGATGGCGAGCAGACTACCAATATCAATGGCTTCCATGCTTACTTCCAATTGGCTGATGGCTATGTTTGCGGCACTCCCACGAATGGAGGGAATGGCATCAACATGTTTGTACTGAGCTTCGGCGGTGAAGAAACAAACATATCTCTCACCCCTCATTCCTCACCTCTTACCTCTGATTCATGGTACACACTTGATGGTCGCAGACTGGAGGGACAACCCGCCAGGAAGGGCATTTATTTGTATGGCAGACAAAAAGTTATTGTGAAGTAAGACATGATGAAATTACAATCAAAACCATAATAATATGAAATTCAAAAACCAACTATTTCTTATCTGCTGCCTGCTGATGGCAGCGATGAATGTGCAGGGGCAGCCGCTCCTGAAAACCCATGTTGAGACAGGTGACTTGGAGGGTATCCAAGATGGTGAACTCGCTATCTATAAGGCAATTCCGTATGCCGATCCGCCGATTGGTGAACTGCGATGGCGCGAACCGCAACCGCCCAAGCCATGGCAGGGCGTGCTCAAGGCAGAAGACTTCGGACCATGGCCGCCACAACCCTCACGTCGCGATGGCTCACACCCTGTGATGAGCGAGGATTGTCTCTATCTCGGTATTGCCACACCTGCCACTTCCGTCAACGACAAATTGCCTGTGATGGTTTGGATTCATGGCGGTGGCTTCCAGACGGAGCATTATGGCGGCGACCTCTGGAAACTACTCGCACAGCGGGGCGTGGTCATCGTCAGTGTGGAGTACCGCACAGGTGCACTCGGATTTATGGCACATCCTGACTTGACAAAAGAATCCAAGGATGGCCATTCGGGCAATTATGGACTCTTAGACCAAATCTATGCCCTGAAATGGGTTCAGCGCAACATTGCCAATTTCGGCGGCGACCCCTCCAAAGTGACTATCTTCGGAGAGAGTGCCGGTGCCATCAGTTGTAGCATCTTATGTGCATCACCGTTGACAAAGGGACTCTTCCGTGGTGTCATCAGCCAGAGTGGTGGCTCATTCGCACCATGGAGCGACCAGTCGCGCTCGCTCGCTACCAATGCCTCGCAGAAAGGTGCAGAACAGCAAGGACTGGCCTTCCAAAAGCATCTCGGCAAAAAGTCCGTAAGGGAAATGCGTAGGATGGATGCACTCGAACTCTGTGGTGACAATGTGGGATTCGGCGGATTCTGGCCATGTGTCGATGGCTATGTGATTACCGACGACCTCTATCGCCTCTATGAGCGCGGCGAGTACAACGACGTGCCCGTCATCGTGATGACCAATAGCGATGAGGGCGCACTCTTCTCAAGAAGCATCAAACCCGAAGATTATAAAAAGGCCGCTGCAGGTATGTTTGGCTCCTTTGCTGAGGAGGCCCTGAAAGTCTATCCGGGCAACACTGAGGATGAGGCTTTCCGTGGAAATGCTGATGCCTTCCGTGACCTGGGATTCGCATGGCCTTCCTACTCATGGGTGCGCCTACAGGCAAAGACTGGGAAAAGCCCGGCATACGCTGCTTTCCTTGCACAGCCATCCACGGTGAGTTTCTCACCAGACCCACGTCGTAATGGTGTGGCACATGCCGATGATATCCTCTATCTGAATGGTACCTTCCTGTCGCAGCCCGACAAATTCCCGGCAGAGGCGGCTGTGGCAGAAATCATGCAACAATATTGGATTAACTTTGCCAAAACGGGTAATCCTAATGGCAAGGGGCTGCCTTACTGGCCAACATTTGATGAGACAAAGCCCACCACCATGCAGTTCAGCAATGGAGCGTCGCTCATCATGGTGCCCAACCGCGATAAACTCGAATTCGTCGAACGTTTCTATAAATCTGTACGAGAGGATACCGAAAAACAACGCCAGAAAACCAAATAAATTGTATTGACATGATGTAGGGACATACCCCGTGTATGTCCGCTATTGTCATTTATTTTTCGGGCCTTATACCCCCTCGGTATTTGGCCCGATACTTTTTTGTCCATCATCCCCCAAAATAATCTCATCATCTTTCTTGTTTTTTCGCCCTTTCCTCATTTTTTTCCATAAAATAATGTGACTATTGCATTTTTTTTGTATATTTGTGGCCTAATAGGTGATGTTCAACACAAAAACACGAAATCCAACCTAAAATCTATCTAAATTGTAAGAATTACTAACCAAAAATAAACTGCATGAAAAAGAAATTTCTACTCTTGACAATCTTAACGATTGTCAGCGCATTCAGTTACAACTTGTATGCGCAGACTGATGTAACCAATTTGGTGGGAACATCAGTAAGTTCTTGGAATGGGCAAAGAACGTACCAATCTTCCGTGGAATATTATTATAATTCCTTCCCATGCGCAGAACATCCTCTTTGGCAACAAATTTCGAATTTGGATGCGGGTGTCTATCTTGCTACCATGAAAGCCACCTCCAATCTCGCTTGGATAGGTTCTGACTTGGAGGATGGTGATGCATCATACGCCTATGTCTATGCAACCAATGGCTCTGACATGGACAAAAGCTATTTCCCTGCACATCGTTCCACTGGTGTTTCCACGTATTATGAGCGGAGTGTGGTTGTGGAAATCGCAGAAGGGCAGACCTTGGAACTTGGTCTCGGACTTGATAACCTCAATCTCTCCAACTGGCACACAATCCAGATTGTTTCTCTGGTCAAATATGACTCGTTCGACCAATTGGTGGAACCATTGAAAGCACCTTTGAAAGCGAAACTTGATGAGGTCAATTCCTATATTACGAATTCAGACGATAACCCTGAGGGCACGGCCAAAGCTGTTTTCCAGAATGCAATTGATGCAGGACAAGCTGTGTATGACTCTAAGACCACATACGCTGAAGTCGTAGCTGCAGCCGCAGAATTTGAGCAGGCTATCGCTGACTTGGAAGCAGCATACGAGGTTTATGCACTCAGTGGAGCAATCCCACACGCCGGATATCCTTTCGATATCACTTTCAAAATTGTCAACCCAACTTTCGGAAATAACGATGCTTCGGGATGGACTTACTCTGTTGTTCCTGGCTTCCAAACTTTTGGTAATGCAGAATATTATCAAAAGGATTTTGATATCAATCAGACCATCACCGGCATGCCACAAGCTAAATATTTGCTGAAGGTGAAGGCATTCCAGCGTCCCGGTGCTTCTGCTAATGTCATTTCAGCATACGTGGCGGCAGAAGACAATGAAAATGGTACTTATGGCGTCAATGCCGAGATTTATGTGAATAATGCTTCGCAGAAGATTAAAAACGCTGCCTCACCAATGCGTACATCTGCACTTGGTAAAGGTGGAAATGAAGCAAGCTCCGGTGGTTATTATATTCCCGATGACATGAACTCCGCCGACAAATATTTCTCAGCAGGCTACTATGAGAATGAGGCTGAGATGATTTGTACGACAGGATCTTTGAAATTCGGCTTCCGATGCTCTGATGGCACAGGTGAAAGATACTGGACGATTTTCGATGATTTCCGTCTATATCTCACAGAGGCGATAGACCTTTCTGTGTATGAGGAGGAATTGGCCTTGGCTGTTGAATTGGCCACAGCAGAAGCAGAGAAAGATGTTCCTCAAGCCGTAAAAGATGCTATCAATGCTGTTATTGATGAATATAACAAGACATGGACAACCCCTGATGAATATTCTATAGCTATTGCTGCCATTAACAATTCTTATGCCGATTTCGATATGGATGGGCTTGTAACGGCATTTGGCAACGCTCAAGATTATGAATACACCAGTAAATACTGGGATGCCATCAAAGCACTTTCAGAAGTGGATTACGAGGAAATAACAGAGGGTGCCCATGCTGATCTTGAAGATGCTATGTCATATTTCGACACTGTCTCACCGAGTCTCGAGGAACTTAACGGTATGACGACAGTAGCTGAAATCAATGCCTATGTCAATGGTATTAACGAAGGTAATGTTGCTGCTGACGAAGACCTTCGAAATGCAGGTATCTTATACGCAAAGAATGCTGATCCTACAGAAGGCAATAGATTTGACCTTACCTTCATGCTTACCAATGCCAATCTAGAAGGGCTCCCCACATGGCAGGGATGTGATGGGTGGTACACGGATCAACCTGTAGATCCCGGGAATGTTAATAGTCAAGTAATGAATAGTAACGATGTCGCTTCAACTGATGGCAAGAATGCATTCTATGAGTTCTGGAGTAGAGTGCCCAAGGCGAATAATGAATTTACGTTGTATCAGAAGGTAACCCTTACTGAGGGTATCTATAATATGTCTTGCTTGGCATTTGCACAGATATCAGGAAACAGAGATGCAAACTTTAAACCAGAAGTTGAATTAAGAGCTGTTAAATTCTTCGCAAATAATACAGAAGGCTCTACCATACAATCCGATATACTTGCACCTGCCAATATCGAATTCGTCCAGGAGAGTGAAGGAGAAGTAAAGATTGGATTAAAAGTTACTGAAGGTAATACATACAACTGGATGGGTATCGGTTATGTTGAACTTTACAAACTCTCCCCTGTAAAGACCACAGAACTCTCAGATGATGATACCGATGCACCTGCAGCCGGTGCTTACACCTCAATCACATACGAGCGCTCACTGCTTGAAGGACTTAATACGCTCGTTCTCCCATTCCAGACCACTAAGGAGGAATTAGGAGAGAATGTGGAGACAGTTCTCGAGTACACAGGTACAACCACTAGTGGTGACAAGATAACGCTCAATTTCAGTGAAGTGGAGACACTTTCACCTAATGTGCCATACGCTATCATGATGACGGCAGAAACTCCTTTACCAGAATTTGAGAACAAGACGCTCATAGAGCCAACAGACCTCACCGTCACCGATGCTAACGGTATGTTTGATTTTGTAGGTACTTATACTTGCTGGACAAAGAATGTGGATAGTCCTATTGTTAATGGTGATTATGTAGCTGGCGCAACAGAATTCAAGAAAGCCAAAGGTGGTAACGGTCTCAAGGCATATCGTGCTTATTTGAAGAAAGCTGATACCGTTGACCCGACAAATGTGGCATTCAACTTCGATGGATATGTCGTTGAAGGTATCGAGGCTGTCGAACTGCTCAACCAGTTGAGTGGTGATATGTATAATCTCAATGGCCAGCGTGTCGGCACTCCACAGCGTGGTATCTACATCAAGGATGGTAAGAAAATCGTTGTCAAATAATTTAAAACCATTACAGCTATGATTAAGAAAAAAATATATTCAGCACCAGAAACCTCGACCGTAATTGTAGTGGTTGAAAGCCTTCTCCAAGGACTTGTACAAAACAGCACTGGTACATGGGGACAGACCATTCCTGGAGATGATTCAGGTGACGAAGGTACAGACGATGATGGCCGTGCAAATGATTTCGTCTGGGATCAAATGGACGATAGACTCTAGGCTTTAGACTTTAGTTTTTTAACTAGATAATAAGCAAAACGGAAAGGGATGGATTCACCGAGATCCATCCCTTTTTAGTTGTTCAACTTTAGTTTCGAGATAACGTTATACCGAAATACCGTTATACCGAAATACCGTTATAACGAGAATATGAGAAAATAAACATGTCGAGTCGTCAACTGAAACTCATCATATTATTCCCCTGGCTATAAAAGTCCCCACATCATGGTTCCATTGAAAAAAATCACTGATTAATTGTGTAAATAAAAAAAATACAATATATTTGCACAATTTTGGTGGATTACCACCTTACTGACAGATGAAAAGGATTATTGGATTACATCCTGGAGATGGTGATTCGTGTGTTTGTATAAGTACATAATATCTTAATTATCAAATTATAACGCTTATGAAAAAAGTAAAATTACTCATTCTAACGCTGCTATCCGTGCTCGGAATGAACACGGCATGGGCAGAAACGGTGTCGCCGTATACCGTGGATTTTGAAAAATCCATCACTACGTCAGATCACGAATTTGCTGTGGCTTCCAACTGGGGGCACATTGTAGACTCATACGAAGACTATTGGAGCGGCAACACATCATACATTAATTATAGGAGTGTAGAAGGAAAAGGCGTCGGTGAATCCATGGCCTTAGAGGTGCAGAGCAATCAGAAGAGTAACAACACCTACGACTTACTGGTCACTCCTGTCGTCTCTGGGACAGTTACAATCTACGCAAAGCCCACAGCTAAATATTACAATGATGTTGCTTTCGTGGAATTCTACTCTCTCAATTCTGATGGAACTGCACGCGACCAACTTCTTGTAAAAACTAATTTTTCCCAGAAGAGCAATTCCGAGGAATGGGATTATGTTGCATTGGAGGTCACGCTCACAACACCGCAACGTATCGGTATCCGCGGCACATACGTCTATATGGACAATTTCAGTGCCACTTCTGCGGAGATAGTCCCACAGACATCCCTGAAAGTGACCGCCGTGATGAATGCTGAAGGGCAGACTGGCACAACGGGCAATAACCCAGTGTTTAACCAAGGGCCTGATGGCAATACTACTGTTAGCCTGAAAGTCAGCCTCGAGAATACTGGAGATATCGACTTGTCTGCCAGTACGACAGACAACTATACCCTTACTCTAGCAAAAGGAAATTCCAGCAGTGCCACGACCTATTTTGAGGATGCTCCTTTTGATATCCCCGTCGATTTGGCAGCAGGTGAAAGCGCAGTCTTTGATGTTGTGTTTGTTGTTCCCGTGTCAACAGGATATACCTATTTCTATGTCAGGGAAAACGTCACAGGAAATACCTCCCGTTCCTCTCGCTACTGCAACGTGCTTGAATATGCATCGAAATTCATCTTCGACAAGGCTGGCACTTCCTATACCAACAGCAGCTCTGCCACCACCAATCCGATTGATTTCGGAAAGGTGAATGAGGCCACGACACTGAACTATGAGATTTACAACCCAGGTAGCGCACCACTCACTATCAACAGCATCAGCATCGATGCCCCATTCACCTCAGATGCTCCTACAGAAGAGTTCACTGTTGCTGCTGGTGAGAAGAAGGCCATCAACATCACCTTCCCAGCAGCAGAGCCTGGTGTCTTTACAGGCAACATTGTCATCCAATACACAAACTATGGTAAAGAGACAGCAACCTACACATTAGGCGTCTCAGGAACAGTCGTCGACCCATCGAAGAACCTCATTACTTTCGACAACGGCAAGACCGGTGACGAACTCAACGGACAGTTCCCCGCTGGCTCCATCCACTATAATCAGGTTTATATCTCATCTTCCGATAATAAAAACTACTACCTGATGACCACTAGCACCGTCACCAAGTTTATCACTCCATTGCTTATAGCAGAAGAAGGAGAATCATTCACTTACGACACTTGGTATACTGGTAACAGTGGTAGCAATGCAGCCGTGACCGTCTATGTATCCGAAGACCGCATCAATTGGACGCAGGTTGACAAGCAGACCTACTACACTGGAATCAACTCTTCTTCCTCCACGTTTGCGGTTACGCTTCCTGAGGCCGGCAACTACTATCTGGCATTCGAACTAACGTATCCCGCCGTGCTTGACAATATCTACGGCCTGACGTTGGCAGAGCAGCCAGAGCACAACTGGGTTGTCGCAGAAAACAGCATCCCCACTACGGGCAAGCAAAACAACGAATACACCGCCACCATTAGCCTGCATAATATCAATGCCGAGGCCGATGTGGTGGAGACTGCCACACTCTATGTTGGCGGAGAGGCTGTGGTCACCGTGAGCAACACCGACCTGCCCGGCAACGAAAAGACAGCCGCTGAGGGTACCGGCAGCAACAATTACAGTAATATGGAAGCCCCTGTCGAAATCACTCTCAGTTATAAGCCCCACACCTTTGGTACAATGCCCGCATATATCGAGCTGAAGAGCGGCGATAAAGTAGTGACCACAGATGAGGTGGAGGTAACCATCGCCGAGGAGAAGACTGAGAGCGAACTCGCCATTGGCAATGTCAATACCACCAATACCAGTACTAACGTACCGTTCTACGGTACATGGGCCGATGATAGCAAGGGACTATCAGAGTGCGATGTGCTCTATACCAAGGCTGTCCTCGGGTTATTCAATCTGAAGGCGGGTGACGTCATCAATGCCATTACTTTCAAGGGCACGCCAACTGGCACTAAAACATTCAACAACCTGACCACCGAGGCATGGGTGGGACTGGAAGATGAAAATGCCACATTCACTGCCGGAGAAGCCGACAAGGCTAACATGCAGCACGTAAAAATCCACGATGCAGAGACTGTGGTCTTCACCTACAACGAGACTGTTGATTTCACCATTACTCTCCCTGAGCCCATTGTTTGGGACGGCACTTCCAGCATCCGTATCTCTACCAATATGAATGGAAACGGCACCTATCTGAACATCAAGTTCCCAGTCGACAACAGCCTCACAAACTCCGCCGATGTCCAATACTTTTACAGTTACTACTCGCATGGAGGAGGCAGCTACAACAATGCCTATTACCTCCCTGTGGCCTACCTCTCACTCGCCGTTGAAGAGAAGACCATGAGTGGAACCGTTATCGACGATTTAAGCGGTCAACCTATCGAAGGTGCTACAATCACTCTCTACAATGCGGAGAACGACGTGCAATACAGCGGTACCACTGACGAGAATGGCAACTATAAGATCAAAGTTGTTCAGGACAAACTGACCTATACCGTCACCGTGGAGGCCGATGGCTATGTGACTCTTAATGGCGGTGAGAAGACCTTCGCCGAGGGTAGCGTGGTGCAAAACTATGCGCTCTCTTCTCTCTCAGAGCTAGTATTGGATGATAATGATTCTGAAGCACCTGAGGAACAATTTGCAGCAACTGTTACTTATGACCGCAAGTTGTTGAGCGGAGTGAACACTCTT